>OMXX01000046.1 GCA_900315105.1 uncultured Prevotellaceae bacterium
ATAGTCAATACTGCGGAAAAAGAGTTAGGAGCATTGGTCGGTCCTGGATGCGGTTCTATAGCAGGGAGTTTGGTGGCATATTGTTTAGGAAGAACCAAGTTTGACCCTTTGAAATACGATTTGATGTATGTATTGTCAGTTCAGCATCAGAGATGCGTCCATATTTTTCCGTTGAAATGATGACAAAATAAAGAAATCCCGCAAACAAGCTCACGCTTGTCTACGGGATAATGTGTGAGAGAGAGAGAGTGGGCGTTGACGGATTCGAACCGCCGACCCTCTGCTTGTAAGGCAGATGCTCTAAACCAGCTGAGCTAAACGCCCGAAACACTTTTCGGTGTGCAATTCTGATACCTCTAACTTTCTAAACTCTTGTGGGCGTTGACGGATTCGAACCGCCGACCCTCTGCTTGTAAGGCAGATGCTCTAAACCAGCTGAGCTAAACGCCCGGAAGAGATATTTCCGAATTGCGAGTGCAAAGGTACTACATTTCTGTGAGACTACCAAATTTTTCCCAGACTTTTTTCACTAATCTATCAATTTTTGTTGAAGCGCGCTAAAAACGTTGTTCAATCTCATTATTGCCCAGAATCACGGTTATTGTCTTACCGTCAGGTGTGTATCGGTAGTTTTCACATTCAAGAAGGCGCTCCATGATGCTCTCCATCTGTTCCTGTGAGAGTATCTCTCCGTAGGGCGTGGCTGCACGTTCTGCAAGCTGTAAGGCGAGGAATGAGTTTATCTCCGATTTGACATCTGAGCCGTATTCCACCACCGCGCTCACAAGTTCGTTGACAAGCGTAACAGCATCAAGTCCGTCAAGTCCACCCGGTATTCCCGAAACGCTATAGCTGCCGTTGCCCTCGTCGCTTATCTCGAAGCCGAGACTGCACATCTCGCTGATAGCGGTCGGGAGGTATGGGGAATATGACGGCGGGAACTGCACGACCTCTGGGAAGAGTATCTTCTGCGTGCTTGAAGTGCGCGTCTCAAGGCTGTGCATATAGTATTCAAAAAGGATACGCACGTCCGCCCTGTACTGGTCGGTGAACATAAGTCCGTTTTCTACCTGTGTGACTATATACCTGCCGCTATACTGAAGATGTTCATGACCGCGATTAAGCAATGACACTTGGTCGTCGTCTTCTTCATCATTAAGTACAGAGGAGAATATATTACTATTCTCTGCCGTATCATCAATATTGATAGCCGAAGGCCTATACAGACTCTCCCACTCCTGCGTCTGGCGCGGTTTATAGTCGCCGAGTCCGAGTGAAGAGCTTGGAATACCGCCTCCGTTGCGTGAGCCATGACCGCCGGAGGAAGCGCGTGAAGGCTTGTCAAGATACTGGGGCTCGTCGGAAGGAGTGCATTTGAATGGGTTGTACGAGGAATCAATCTCGATAGTAGGCTGTTTGGCATCAAACGGCGCATCTGGATTATACACAGGGATGTCGGGACGCCCCTCAACGTCGAAATCTATCTCAGTAATGCCGGAGAACTTACCCACGGCATCGCGCACGGTAGCTACGAGTATCTGCCATATCGCCTGCTCGTTCTCAAACTTTATCTCTGTCTTGACAGGGTGGATATTAACATCTATATCCTCGGGATTGACATCGAAGTATATGAAATAAGGCACTTGATCACCGGAAGGCACAAGGCGCTCGAAAGCCATCAGAACAGCCTTGTGGAAGTACGGATGCTTCATATATCGTCCGTTGACGAAGAAGAACTGCTTTGCGCCTTTCTTACGGGCACTCTCGGGCTTGCCTACGAATCCGCTTATCTTGCACAGCGTGGTGGATGTTTCGAGGGGCAGGAGTGACTGGTTTATCTTTTTTCCGAAGACATCTATGATACGCTGTCGGAGCGAGGCGGCAGGGAGGCTCATTGTCTCCTGACCGTTGTTATAGAGCACGAAGGATATATGCGGATATACGAGTACGATGCGCTCGAATGTCTGGTTGATGTTGCTCATCTCCGTGGTGTTCGATTTCAGGAACTTCCTTCGTGCCGGCACGTTGAAGAACAGGTTCTCCACGCAGAAGTTACTGCCCACGGCACATGCCACTGGTTCCTGGGATATGACACGAGAGCCCTCCAATGTGATGCGTGTTCCAAGCTCATCCTCTGCCCTTCGTGTCTGCAACGTCACCTGAGCAACAGCGGCTACAGAAGCAAGAGCCTCACCTCGGAAGCCCATGGTGTGGAGAGCGAAGAGATCGTCGGCCTTGCGTATCTTGGAGGTGGCATGACGCTCGAAAGAAAGGCGGGCATCGGTTTCTGACATACCGCATCCGTCATCGATAATCTGTATCGATGTACGGCCGGCATCCACCACGAATACCTTTATCGTCTTTGCACCTGCATCGATAGCATTCTCCACGAGTTCCTTGATAACAGAGGCCGGGCGCTGTATCACCTCACCTGCCGCTATCTGATTGGCAACACTATCTGGCAGAAGTTGAATTATATCCATTTCTCTCTAAGTAAATCTCGCTTGCGCGAGGATATTCTTTTTTGGAAAGTAAATTATCAATAAATTACGACCAGTAAATTAATTTTCTTTCTGTGGCGAATGCCACGATAGTAATTTACTGAATATAATTTGCTGCAAATTTACTTTCCCAAAATTTAGTCCTACTCTAATTTGCGTTTAGGCGCTTCCCTACGTTTCTCCTGTTTCAGTTCTTTTTCCTTACCCTTGCCTCTCCAGATGAATATATCATCCTTGTTCTTCGGACGGATATAGTCGAACCATGCAAAGGCGGGAAGATGGAACTTGTCGGGCGGTATCTGGGTTATCGGGTACATAGTACCCGTTGATTTTGAAGCCCATATCTTCTCCAGCTTACGCTCAGGGGAGAGGTACATCTTCATCGTGTCGGTTTCAAGGAAATTGAGTCCGATGATTGTGGTATCGGCATCGTCGATAGGATAATACACAGCCTGCACATTGCCTATCGCCCATGTCTCACGTGCCTTGCCCTCTTGGAAATACACCTGCATCTCCTTTGCAGCCAACTGATTGTAGTGGGCAGAATCCATACGCTCAATGCTCATTGCCTGACCTATCACATCGGCATAGCGGATAGTAGAGTCCTGCATGTACGCGTGCATCACCTCGCCAAGCACCTGACGCCCCATATTCCATGCGATAGGGTCCTTGTAGAGCGTTAGGCATGAGTCCTTGGAGTTGAACACCAGGGAATCGCATACTGCCTGTATATCGGTACGGTATGCCCTCACCTTATGGAATCCGTGCATGACACGATATACGGAATCGGTATTGATGTTATAGGTATAGAGCTTTATGGAGTCGGCATGAACATAGAGGGTGTCGTTCTGTGAGAAGTCCATCACAACGGCAGAGTCGGTGGCAAAGCCGTATCCGATATTCTCGTCGTAATAGACATGATTACCAACGAACTGGTTCTTGTTCTTCTTATCGACATACACCACGTTTCCGAAGCCCTCGTCAATTTTCTTCTTGCTGTCAGAGAAAAGGCTGTCGGCTGTTATCGTCTTGTCCTCGTTATCCAAGGTAGAGCGGCCGTAGAGCATTGACTCCTCGGTGCTCGTGTTGTAATAGCCGTCTGTGGTATGCACGATGTTTCCCTGATTGATAATCATTGACGGTCCCACCTCGTTCTTGTCAGAAGTATAGTCGCCCACGATATGCGCCATAGAGGTCTGGGTGTCATAATACAAGGTGTCGGAATACATGGTCATCCTGTCATTCTTCAGGCGCACCTTGTAATAGAACACCGCCTCACGGGTCTCGGTATTGTATTGTCCCCAGTCGGATGTCAGCGTACTCCCCTTGTCGATAAGCTTGCCACCGTCGAAGAAATACGCTATGCCATACATGCGGTCGTAGTCGAGGGAGTCGCAGAACAGTTTTGACTTACGATGCGTGAGCACCACATTTCGTCGTGCCTCCGCACGGTCATCGTTACCGTCATACCAAGCCCATTCCGATTTCAGCGTGAGGGTATCGCCTTGTTTCATGAAGACGTGTCCGAAAGCCTCGAAGCTGTTGCTCTGCTCATTGAAATACGCGCTGTCGCAGGTAAGGATACCACCCTTATGGCGGAACTGCACCTTACCTCTCGCTATCTGGACATCTGGACGCTGACCATACACGTCGTATTCCAGTTCGTCGGCATGCTCCAGATACACACGCGGATCTTCCTGTTTGGCACCGGCACGCTGACGGCGAGGCTTGGCAGAGAAGACCACACTCAAGCCAAAAAGGCACAGGACCATCAACATGATGGTTCTGTGCCAGTTTATATTTGCTTTCTTGCGAGTCGTCATTACTTTATCCAACCCTCGTATTCAAAATTACAATTCTTATAGCGATCGTCCATACGGACATACGTATCCTTAATCTTACTCTTCACCCAGTTGCGGATGAGCTCCTCACGACGCTTCTCAAGCACCACGTTTTTCATTACCTGGAAATCATCGGTGATCTTAGCGCGATGTCCCTCAGTCCTTGACTTCAGCTTCACTATGGCACATACGGTCTTACCCTTTCCATTTACCATTGTAAACGCCTTTGATATCTCACCGACCTTCAGTCCCTCAACTGCGCGGGCAACCTCCGTAGGGAGATCTTTCATCTTGAACTTAGAGGTATGAGAACCGGTTTCCTGATCAAAGTTTGCCATCAGACCATTGCTGAGACGTGTATCCTTATCATCTGAGACATACGTGGCAGCCTCCTCGAAGGTGAACTTATTGGCACGAAGGTCATCGGCAATAGAGTCAAGGCGATGCAAGCCCGCATCGATGGCAGCACGTGGCACCTTCGGCTTGCGGAGGATATGACGGCACTTGATCTTGTCGCCGCGCTTGTCGATAAGCTGAATAATATGGAAACCGAACTCCGTCTCTACAATCTTGCTTATCTTCTTAGGGTCGCTAAGGTTGAAGGCAACGGCAGCGAAGGCAGGGTCATAGACACCACGTCCGGCATAATCCAACTCGCCTCCCTGACGTGCAGAACCCGGATCCTCGGAATAGAGGCGAGCAAGTGCTGCAAAGGAAGTAGAGCCCTCGGTGACACGCTTGGTATAGTCACGAAGATCATCCTTCACCTTATTTATCTCTTCCAATGGAATTACCGGGGAATTGGTTACAATCTGCACCTCAACCTCAGTTGGCACGAATGGGATACTGTCTTCTGGGAGATTTTTAAAATAGTTTCTAACATCAGCTGGTGAAACCTTTACGTCCTCTACCAGTTTCTCGCGCATCCTGCTAATAAGCTGACGGTTCTTGAACTCATCATGCAACTCGTTCCTCATCTGGGAGATTGTCTGCTTACGGTATTCCTCAAGACGCTCAACAGAGCCTGCCATCTGAATCCAGCCATTCAACTGCTGTTCGATGGCATTCGCAACCTCAGCATCTGTCACCTCAATACTGTCGATGGCAGCCTGATGGAGGAAGAGTTTCTGAACAGCCAACTGCTCAGGAATACGGCAATCGGGATCTCCACCGAAGTCGATACCCTCCTGTTCACCCTGCATACGCATCACCTCGATGTCGGACAGGAGTATAGGCTCATCGCCTACCACCCATACAACTTCATCAATGAAATTAGGGTTCGTGATTGTATTCTTGTCAACCTTTACAGAATCGTTAGCTGGCGATTCCTGCATCATAGAGCCTATACCTAGGCTATTGGTAACTGCAGAAGCAGCAAGCCCCATCAGGAGAAATGACGAAAGGATTATTTTATTTTTCATAAGCCTAACCAAGCCTTCCCAAAGGGAAGGATGTTTTATACACTCTTTCGCTTAAAAAAAGGCTTGGTTTTATTTTATATTAATATTGAAGTTTCATTACTATCTAACATCCTTCCCTTTGGGAAGGCTTGGTTAGGCTTTTAGTGCTTATTGACTGTTGCGAGTACTTCCTTATTCACTTCAACAGGGATACGCTCACGGAGAACGGCTATCCAACCCTGTTCGAGGGCTTCCTGATAGTCAGCCACTACCTGCGCACGTACATCTCCCATCTCCTTTGGAGCCTTGAGCACATCGCCGAAGGTGGCATCGTATGGATAGTCCTTAATCTTCTTAGGAGTTGCCTCAAGACCGAACACGTCCTTATCCACGAGGGCGTTGTCACCCATCTTGAAGATACCCTTCTCCACACGGATACGGAGCACAGAGTCAGAATTGAACGTAGAGCGGAGAATCTCAGCCCATTCGTCGAAAGGCTTTCCTTTCAGCACCTTCCTCACCTCCATAACATCGTCAATGCTACGGGCATGATATGCAATCCCCTTGAAACGAGGGGCATCCCATGTGTATTTCTTCTTGTTCTTCTTGAAATATGCGTTAAGGCCTTCCTCGTCCTTGCTTGCCTTTTCCCAAACCTCACGATTGCTTATCTCATAGAGAAGCAAACCGTCATGATACTCCTTGAAGAGATACTTCATGTCAGAGTCGAGGGAAGCAAGAGAGTCTGCACGCTGGTTCATTATCTGCTCCTGAGGCAGACCTGTAGCCTTCACCATCTGCTCCAGTTTACCGTTTATGATAGACTCACGAATACCGCGCGCATCAATGAAACGGTGAATGTCGGTACGGAGAGAGTCGTATGACGGCATCGGAGCATGACCAAGCATCTTGACGATGTGATATCCGGCAGGAGAAAGGAAAGGCTTTGACACCTGACCGTCTCTAAGCGAGAAAGCAACATCCTCAAACTCCTTGAGAGTCTGACCACGGGAAATCTGTCCGATGTTTCCGCCATTCTTATTAGAACCCGGATCCTCACTATACCTGGAAGCGAACTGAGCAAAGTCACCACCTGCCATGATGGCATTATAGATGGAATCTGCACGATTCTTCACACGGATCTGCTCATCATTGCCTGCCTGCTGAGGAAGACGCAAAAGGATATGGGCAGGAGTAACCAAACCGTCAGGCCCTACCCTATTCTTCGTGTCATTATAGATCTTACGAGCCTCAGCCTCTACGTCAGCCTCATTGATAAGTGTTGGGCGCACCTGCTGGTCACGATAGCCAACATACTCCTTCTGATAGGAAGTCATGGTGTCCATCTTCTCTCCAAGGGCAGCTGCAACCTTCAGCTTATAGTTGATAAAGAGGTCAACATATTCCTCTATGGTCTTCTTGTCGATAACGCCCTCTGTATTGTTCTTGTTGTATGAATACTCGAACTCAGAGCGAAGCACAGGCTCTCCGGCAATAGTCATTATCACAGGATCATTGTTCTGTGCGAATGCCGTCAACTGGACAGCGAAAAGGGAAATGAAGCCCACCCAGGCCCTCCCAAAGGGAGGGATGCGATATAGTGAGTTAAACATTCTAAACATATATTATTGGACGCAGAAATGCAGAGTTATTGAGATTTCTTTTTATTAAGCGAACATATGTATAAAACACCCTTCCCTTTGGGAAGGCTTGGTTAGGCTTTACTGTGGCCTACTATAGTTTGGAGCCTCACTTGTAATGATTACCTCGTGTGGATGACTCTCAGACATACCGGCAGCGGTGATGCGTGTGAACTTAGCATCGTGAAGAGCCTCGATATTACGAGCTCCGCAATAGCCCATACCTGAACGAAGTCCACCTACAAGCTGATAGATAACCTCCTGAACAGTTCCCTTGTAAGGTACACGACCTGCGATACCTTCTGGAACGAGTTTCTTTGTCTCCTTCACGCCACCCTGGAAGTAACGGTCAGCAGAGCCCTTCTCCATAGCCTCAAGAGAACCCATACCGCGATATGACTTGAACTTACGGCCATTGAACAGGATTGTCTCGCCAGGAGCCTCCTCAGTACCGGCAACAAGTGAACCGATCATTACTGAGAATCCACCGGCAGCAAGTGCCTTAACGATATCGCCAGAATAGCGGAGACCACCATCAGCGATGAGAGGAATACCTGTACCCTCAAGAGCCTTTGCAACATCATATACCGCAGAGAGCTGTGGAACACCCACACCAGCCACGATACGTGTGGTACAGATAGAACCAGGACCGATACCAACCTTAACAGCATCAGCACCAGCCTCTACGAGTGCCTTTGCAGCCTCGCCAGTAGCGATGTTACCAACAACGATATCCACGTCAGGGAAAGCAGCCTTTGCCTCACGAACCTTCTCGATAACGCCCTTTGAATGACCATGAGCAGTATCAATAATGATAGCGTCAACGCCAGCCTTTACAAGAGCCTCCATACGCTGGAATGTATCAGCCGTAACGCCTACACCTGCAGCTACACGAAGACGTCCCTTCTTATCCTTACATGCCATTGGCTTATCCTTTGCCTTTGTGATATCCTTGTAGGTGATAAGACCGATGAGCTTGTTATCATCGTCAACAACAGGAAGCTTCTCTATCTTGTGCTCGAGAAGAATCTGTGAAGCAGCCTGAAGGTCAGCCTGCTGATGAGTAACGATAAGGTTATCTTTTGTCATCACATCCTGGATCTTACGGTCAAGATCACTCTGGAAACGGAGGTCACGGTTGGTTACGATGCCTACGAGCAGACCTTCTTTGTCAACAACAGGAATACCACCAATGTGATACTCAGACATGATATCAAGCGCATCCTTGACTGTCTTCCAAGGGTTGATAGTCACAGGATCGTAAATCATACCATTCTCAGCACGCTTTACGATTGCCACCTGACGAGCCTGTTCCTCAATTGACATATTCTTGTGGATAACACCGATTCCACCCTCACGAGCAATGGCAATAGCCATAGGAGCCTCGGTAACAGTGTCCATGGCAGCTGTTACGAATGGGATCTTCAAATCAATGTTACGAGAGAACTTGGTACCAAGTGATACCTCACGTGGAAGGACTTCTGAATATGCTGGAATCAGCAATACATCATCGAAGGTAATACCTTCCATCACAATTTTGTCTGCAATAAATGAAGCCATAGAATTAATCTTTTTTTATTGAGGTGCAAAGTTACTAATTTTTTCCGAGATAATCGCCATTATCTTTCATTTTTCTTTTCCTATTAATGCAAATTAACGCGGAAACGAGAAATTCCACTTCATTTCACACTAATTACGAATTAGTTGGTTAACAAGATTTATTTTTTAACAACAGAAAAGAAATGCTTCTTTGCCTTTCCCTCTTTCCCTAACACAAACACCCTTTATCCTCCGTAGATACTCCATCGATACTCCATCGATACTCCATCGATGGTCCATCGTTTCGATGGAGGAACGATGGACTATCGATGGACTTATAATGGAGGAAGAGCTGTTCTATTACAAATTACTTGCATAGAGATAATAATTCTACAAATCAATTTCTTTTCCTCGCATGTACCGGCTCACGATAAAAACCATACAAGGTATCGTTTGATAACAGCAGAGTATCCTTGCTAAGAAAAGTACCATGTTCTCTTTGATAAGAATAATCTTCATAAGCTGGTATTATTCGGATTAACATATATCTGTTAGTTCCTATTTGCTTATAATTCCCATAGATTCTGATTTGCGATGAAACTTTATTAATTGGATTAATATCAAAACGATTTTTATATAAGACACTATCCTTAATCACTTGAGCTTTATAAAATTCTTCACCATGCATTATTAGCTCATATTTATGGCCCTTGTGATTAATATCATATACAATATCATCACTATCATTACCGATTAATCTATACCAAGTGCTTTTGCAACCAGGTCCTATAGCTAATATTGCAAGAAATACGAATGGGATTATCAGCAAATTAATAAGCAGAGCATATCCGATATTTCTTATTTTCTTGAAAAACAGAAATATAATTCCTAAAATGCAAGATACACATATAGCATAAAATGTAAAGTACAATAAAGCAAGTTCTTGGAAGTATCCATTTGAGAATAAAACAATTCCAAGAATGATATCTACGCCTATGATATATACCAATTTATTATTCCACATAAATATATGCCACTTATTTCATTAAAAACACCAATACAGGTGTGCAAATACAGGAAAGTATATTCCCACACCACCAAGGGATTTACGTGGAAGTGTGGGAAACAAATAGTCTTTTACATCAAATGTATTAGCACAAAATGACTAAATATGACATTCTTTGCTGTCATCTTTATTGAACTTTCAACTCTCAACTAAAGAAAGTCATTTGTTAATTGCTTTTTCAAAGGTAAGATACGGATATTTGGCTCTGTAATCCTTCAGATACTTCTTCTTTACATAGATTTTCAGAGTCGGGCTGCAATTCTGGAAGACCGTCTCGTCGGCAATTTTCGTATTACCCTCAAAAATCACCTCTTCGAGCGCACTGTTATCGGCAAAGCAATAGCTTCCAATGCTCTGCACGCTCTTAGGTATTGTAATGCTGCTGAAACTGCATCCCTTAAAAGCCTTTCCGCCTAACGACTGAACCGTTTCGGGAATGTATATGCTGCGGATAGCCGTACAGTCCTCGAAACAGTTTCCGCCAAGCGAAATGAGCTGCGGACCACCAATTAGGATAAGATTGACCCTCTTGTTGGTGTTGCGCGAGAACCTGTTTAGCGGCATGGATCTGTTCTTGTGATCCCAACGAGGCATATTGGCTATGCCCACGGTTACCTCCTGCTCGTTGCTGACCGTGGCAAGGTAATAGTTGAGATAATAATCCAGTTCGTCGAAGAAGATTACATTCTTAACAACGAACTTCTTGCCGTGCCCAAAGTCGAGCAGAACCTTTCCGTCCTTTATTACAGTCTTGGTAACAACGGTAGTCTGCGCATGGGCATGCACGGACATCAACATGGCTGCAAAGGCAGTCAATGCTATTTTGGCAATTTTCATAATTTTGGACTTTAATTACAATTTTCAAGTTTCGCAAGTCCTTAACTCGCCATTTTTAGTTCATAAAATACATGTTTTTTTGTACACCCATACATCAACAATATATTAATTCGCCAACTCGGAAAGGAACTTAATCCTTACAAGACGAATCTCATCCTCTTCATAGTCATCACCAAGTTCATCAAGGGCAACGGAAATCTTATCCGTCTCACTTTCGCGGAAATACTCATAAATATCTTCCACTACATCCTCATCCATTACTTCCTCAAGGAAATAATTGATATTGAGTTTCGTACCGCTATCCACGATACGCTCCACCTCCGTAAGGAAGTCGCCAAAGTCCATATTCATAGAAGCCGCAATATCGTCAAGAGGCATTCCCTTGTCTATGCTCTGGATAATCTTCACCTTCTTCAGCGAGTTCTTTGCAACGGTCTTAACACGAAGGTCTTCCGGACGTACGATCTCATTCTCCTCACAATACTTCTTGATCACGTCACAGAACTCCTGACCGTATCTCTTCGCCTTACCTTGACCTACTCCCTGAATATTCTGAAGTTCAGTCAGATTGACAGGGTACATAGTCGTCATCTGTTCAAGGGAAATATCCTGGAACACCACGTATGGTGGCACGTTATGCTTCTTTGCCACATCCTTTCTAAGACTCTTCAATACGGCAAACAACTCTGGATCGAGAGCCACGCCTCTTGCAGCAGGAACATCGTCCTCTTCCTCCTCAGAGAACACGTTATCTTCGGTAATGAAGAACGGCTGAGGATTCTTCAGCCAACGCTTTCCGGCTGATGTTATCTTCAAAGTTCCATAATCCTCTACCTCCTTGCGAAGAAAACCCTCCACAATGGCATATCTAATAACAGGATTCCAAAGCTTGTCGCGCTTACCCTCACCACAGCCGAACGCATCAAGCAGATGATGCTTGTGCGATGTGATATCATCGGTAGCACGGCCTTTAACGAAATCTATAAGATACTGGGTGCGGAAATTCTCCTTGATAGCCACAACCGACTCAAGTATGCACTTGAGTTCCTCGGTAGCCTCTAATTTCTCCTTCGGATGCAGACAGTTGTCACAATTATGACAATTCTCCTCCGTATATGTCTCGCCGAAATAGTTCAGAAGAAGCTTTCTACGACAAAGGGAAGACTCTGCGTATGCCTCGGTTTCCTGAAGCAGATGACGGCCTATATCCTGTTCTGCCACCTGCTTGTCAGCCATGAACTTCTCCAATTTCTGAAGATCCTTATGCGAATAGAAAGCTATACAACGTCCCTCGCCGCCATCACGACCGGCACGACCAGTCTCCTGATAATACCCCTCAAGGCTCTTAGGAATGTCATAGTGAATGACAAAGCGGACATCAGGCTTATCGATACCCATACCGAAGGCAATAGTTGCCACAATCACGTCAATATCCTCCATAAGGAACTCATCCTGAGTCTGATTCCTTACAGGCGTATCAAGTCCGGCATGATATGGACGTGCCTTGATGTCATTGGCACAGAGAACGGCAGCAAGTTCCTCAACCTTCTTCCTTGAAAGACAATACACAATACCGCTCTTACCCGGATTCTGCTTTATGAACCTGATAATCTGCTTGTCTATCTGATTTGTCTTCGGTCGTACCTCATAGTAGAGGTTAGGACGGTTGAACGAGCTTCTGAACTCCGTAGCATCAGGAATGCCGAGGTTCTTCTTGATATCCATCCTTACCTTGTCGGTTGCCGTTGCGGTAAGGGCTATGACAGGCGACTTGCCTATTTCATTTATTATAGGGCGAATCCTACGATACTCAGGACGGAAATCATGTCCCCATTCCGAGATACAATGAGCCTCATCTATTGCATAGAATGAAATCTTAACCTGACGGAGGAACAGGGCATACTCTTCCTTGGTAAGCGATTCCGGTGCCATATAAAGCAGCTTCGTCTTACCTGACAGAATATCATTCTTCACCTTGTCGATAGCAGACTTGTTCATTGACGAGTTGAGACAATGAGCCACGCCGTCGCTCTCACTAATACCGTTGATGACATCAACCTGATTCTTCATCAACGCTATAAGCGGAGAGATAACGATAGCTGTCCCATCCATCAAGAGCGAAGGCAACTGGTAGCACAACGACTTACCGCCACCTGTCGGCATCAGCACGAAAGTGTCGTTTCCAGCGAGCAGGTTACGGATTATCTTCTCCTGATCGCCCTTGAATTTGTCGAAACCGAACAACTCCTTCAGTTTCTCTGTAAGGTTTAGGTTTTCCATAATAAATGAAAGAGAGACGCCCCCTTTCCCGTCTTTCTAGTATGAAAGGGGGCGTTTGTCTTTTTTTAATAATGCTTCTCCAACTGCTGTGCCGCGTAGTCCTTTGTAACCTCGAATTTCTTCAAGCGTTTACCCGGACACTCGAACATAGCATCGGTCATAACAGTTTCCACGATAGAACGCAAGCCACGCGCACCAAGCTTATACTCTACAGCCTTGTCAACAATATACTCAAGTGCCTCAGTAGTGAATGTAAGTTCTATCTTATCCATCTTGAACAGTTTAATATACTGACGGACGATGGAGTTCTTTGGCTCAACAAGAATCCTACGCAAGGCATCTCTGTCGAGCGGATTGAGATATGTAAGTACTGGCAGACGGCCAATAATCTCAGGTATGAGACCGAATGACTTCAAGTCCTGAGGCTTAACGTACTTCATCATCTCTTTCTGGTCAATCTTACGTACGTTCTGCACAGAATTATAACCCACGGTATGGGTATTCATTCTCTGCGCAATCTTACGTTCGATACCGTCGAAAGCACCTCCGCAAATAAAGAGGATGTTGCGGGTATCAACGTGGATATAATCCTGATCAGGATGCTTACGACCTCCCTTTGGCGGAACGTTAACGATAGTTCCCTCAAGGAGTTTCAACAAACCTTGCTGAACGCCCTCGCCACTAACGTCACGTGTTATGCTCGGATTATCGCTCTTACGCGCAATCTTATCAATCTCATCAATAAAGACAATACCACGCTGAGCAGCCTCAAGGTCGAAATCGGCAACCTGAAGCAGACGGCTCAAGATACTCTCCACATCCTCACCCACATATCCAGCCTCCGTGAATACGGTAGCATCAACGATGGTGAAAGGAACATGAAGGAGCTTTGCGATAGTACGGGCAAGGAGAGTCTTACCTGTACCTGTAGAGCCCACCATAATGATATTGCTCTTCTCTATCTCCACACCGTCATCCTCGTCAGGCTGCTGTAAACGCTTGTAGTGGTTATATACAGCAACCGAGAGATATTTCTTTGCCTCATCCTGACCTATGATATACTGGTCAAGATATTCCTTTATCTCATTAGGCTTCGGAACCTCGGAGAGCACAGGCACATCGCTACCGTCCGTAGGTTTCTTGCCCGCGCCCTTTGCGTCCTCCGGACCAAAGCCCTGCGCACAAACTATGTCATAAGCCTGACGGGCACAATCCTCACAGATATAACCATTCAAGCCTGTTATCATCAGACGTACCTCATTCTCGCTACGTCCGCAGAAATTGCATATGTTCTTTTTCTTGTTCATTATTTCTTCACCAGCACAGCATCAATCATACCATACTCCTTTGCCTCCTCTGCTGTCATCCAGTAGTTACGGTCAGAGTCTGTCCATACCTTCTCATAAGGAGTATGAGAGTGGTTGGAGATAATGGTGTAGAGTTCCTTCTTGAACTTCTGAATCTCCTTTGCCTCAATCTCGATGTCGGAAGCCTGTCCCTGAACGCCGCCAAGAGGCTGATGAATCATCACGCGGGAATGAGGAAGCGCAGAACGCTTGCCTTCCTGTCCGGCAACAAGCAACACAGCGCCCATTGAAGCAGCCATGCCGGTACAGATCGTAGCTACATCGCTTGAGATGAACTGCATAGTATCATAGATACCAAGACCGGCAGTAACGCTGCCGCCAGGAGAATTGATGTATATTGAGATATCCTTACCAGGATCAGTTGAATCCAGATACAGCAACTGTGCCTGAATCGTATTTGCGGTATAGTCGTTGATCTCCGTACCGAGGAATATAATCCTATCCATCATCAAACGAGAGAAGACATCCATCTGTGTGACGTTCAACTGACGTTCCTCAAGAATGTAGGGATTAAGGTACTGTGCCTGTGTCCTCATAACATCGTCAAGAGCCATGCCATTCATTCCGAGATGGCCAGTAGCATATTTTCTGAAATCGCTTCTTAAATCCATTTGTTCTATTGCTTTTCTTACTGTTTAGTAACACAAAGTTACGAAGAAAACAGGGAATTTGCAAAATTTAAATGTTAAAAAAAGGAAAAAGGCTCAAAACAAGCCTTTTCCCTATACCTCAAACATACTCTTGTGATTATTTTTGCCTAAGTATGCCTATATTAAATTGTAAACAATAAAATACTCCCTTTGATGTCCGTTTCCTGTGAACGGACTTACAACGGATTTACGACGGACCTATAACGGACCTGACTCTAACGTGAATTTGCCGTCACGCAAACCTTAATTTATCCTATACTCAATAGCACTCTTGCTGTCAAGGAAGTCTATCAAATTCTTTGTAACGCCTACACGACGAGTTTGCGAAACGAGATTGACAGGACGCATCAGCTTAACGGAATGACACAGCACGTCAACCTCCACCTGACCAGGCGACTTCTCAATCTCGTTCACGAGTTCGGTGGCATCAAGTTCGGTAAGGTCATCCACATTGACAAGGAGCGTGAGCTTACGGATAAATTTGTCACGCACATCCACAAGATATTCCACGTCAAGAACCTTACTACTTATATAAGTGCTCGTCGGGAACTTCTTCTCGAACTTCATCTTGATATACAGCGAACTGCCCTTGATAAACTTGCCGCGCCATTGCGACCAGTCGTCGAAGAAGGCAAGCTCACCTGCTCCCTCATAGTCCTCCAAGGTAACAATACCGAATGGCGTTCCTCGCTTGGTAAAGCCCTCACGAAGATCGGTCACGATACCGCCGACGGTTACGACCTCCAGCTTCGCAAGCTCTTCCTTGTCGGCATCCTTGCCAAGTTCCATACATTTCTTGTTACACAGGTTCTTCAACACAACCGCATACTCGTCCAGCGGATGTGCTGAGAGATAGATGCCCACGAGGTCACGCTCACGGTTCAGACGCTCTATGGCGCTCCATTCCTCTGCCTGTACAGGCTTCGGTTTGGTTATCTCCACGCTTCCGAAATCGCCGAAAAGCGAATTGGCTGCCTCCGCCTTTGCTGACTGATACTGGTTGCCGTAACGGCTCAGCATATCGATGAAAGTATAACCGCCGCTATTGCCCGTAACATACTGCTCTCGTGGCAAGCCGAAACCATCAAGACCGCCGCTAATAGCAAGACACTCAAGCGCTTTCTTGTTCATGGAGGATGAAGGCACACGCTCTACGAGAGAGTAGATATCACTATAAGGACCGTTCGCTTCCCTCTCGGCAATAATAGCCTGTACGGCAGCATCACTCATACCCTTGATACCTGAAAGTCCGAAACGTATCTCACCCTTCTTGTTCACGGTAAAGCCGTCCATAGACTCGTTCACATCAGGTCCCTTGGTTGGTATGCCCAGAACCTTACACTCATCCATGAGTTTCGTGATTTCCTTTATATCCGAGCGACGGCGGGTCATAAGAGAAGCCATGAATTCAGCAGGATAGTTAGCCTTCAAGTATGCCGTCTGATATGCCACCCAAGAATAGCAAGCCGCATGAGACTTGTTGAAAGCATAGGAAGCGAACTTCTCCCAGTCAGCCCATATCTTCTCAAGAATCTTAGGGTCGTGACCGTTTGACACACCGCCCTCGATGAACTTAGGCTTCATCTTATCAACGATGTCCTTCTTTTTCTTACCCATCGCCTTACGGAGGGCATCCGACTCACCTCGGGTGAAGTTGGCAAGCTGACGAGAAAGAAGCATCACCTGCTCCTGATATACCGTGATTCCGTAGGTATCCTTCAGATACTTCTCCGTACAAGGGATATCATATTTAATCTCCTCACGTCCGTTCTTTCGGGCAATGAATGAAGGGATATAGTCCATAGGTCCCGGACGATACAAAGCATTCATCGCGATAAGGTCCTCAAAGACAGTAGGATGTAGTTCGCGGAGATATTTCTGCATACCAGCCGACTCGAACTGGAATGTTCCCACCGTCCTACCCTCCTGATAGAGTTTATATGTAGCCGGGTCGTCGATAGGAATATGGTCAAGGTCTATGTCTATGCCTCGCGTCTGCTTCACAAGCTTACAGCATTCCTTCTGCTCAGAGAGAGTCTTCAAGCCGAGGAAGTCCATCTTGATAAGACCTGTTGACTCTATCACGTGACCGTCATACTGCGTAACGGCGGTCTTTATCTCCGGGAAGTCCGGGTCGTCGGCAGTAGATACCGGCACATGGTCGGAAATAGGGTCTCGGCAGATGATGAATCCACAAGCATGAATACCCGTTGAGCGAACTGTACCCTCAAGCATCTTGGCATATTTGATAGTATTTGCCTCGCGTGGATCGGCACTCGCCTCTGCCTCCTGAAGCTCAGGAGTACACTTTAGATAGTTGGCAAGCTTCGGTTTCATACCGTCAGGCAATCTGTCTGGCATAGCCTTACAAAGTGCGTTACTCTTTTCAAGCGGAAGCTTCTCCACACGAGCCACATCCTTGATGGAGTTCTTTGCCGCCATCGTACCGTATGTAATGATATGCGCACAATTCTCCTTACCATATTTATTCATTACCCATTGAAGCACCTTACCTCGACCGTCATCGTCGAAGTCGGTATCAATATCAGGCAAGGAAATACGATCAGGATTAAGGAAACGCTCGAAAAGGAGGTCGTATTTCAGAGGGTCTATCTTCGTGATACCGAGACAATAAGCCACTACGCTTCCGGCAGCAGAGCCACGTCCAGGTCCTACCCACACGCCAAGCTCGTCACGAGCAGAATTGATAAAGTCGGACACGATAAGGAAGTAGCCTGGGAAACCCATCGTCTTCATGATATGAAGCTCGAAGCGGATTCTGTCTTCCACGTCCTCCGGTATTCCATAAGAGCCCTTTATCAGCTTATCAGCCGTGAGGTTGTCTGCCTTACCACTACCGTATATCCTCTGAGCACCCTCGTATGCGAGTTTAGCAAGATAGTCTGCCTCAAATTTAACTCGGTAGATTTTATCATATCCGCCAAGTTTCTTTATCTTCTTCAGACCTTCTTCCTCCGGCATCTGATTCTCACCGTTCTCATCGCTTGTGAATTCTTTGAAAAGGTCCTCTTCCGTATATTTCTTTCGCCATTCCTCTTCCGTACCGAATTCCTCTGGTATAGGGAAGAAAGGCATGATAGGGTCGCTCTCTATATTATAGGTCTCTACCTTGTCGAGAATCTCAAGAGTATTGCTCAGAGCCTCTGGAACGTCGGCGAATATCTCGTTCATCTCCGCCTGCGTCTTGAACCATTCTTGCTTCGTATAGCGCATACGATTAGGGTCGTCCAAGTCCTTACCCGTTGAAAGGCATAGCAGATGGTCGTGTGCCTCCGCGTTCTCCTTGTCAACGAAGTGGGAGTCGTTGGTGCATATCAGTTTTATTCCATATTCCTTCGCAAACTCCATCAGCACGCGATTTGCTTTCTGCTGCAGAGGGAAGGTCTCTCTGTTTGCAAGAACACTCGGATCTGTCACCTCATGTCGCTGAAGCTCAAGATAATAGTCATCGCCCCAGATGCTATGATACCATTCCACAGCCTCGCGAGCGCCCTCTATGTCACCCTCGATAATCTTCTTCGGCACCTCACCACCGATACATGCAGAGCAGATGATAAGGTCTTCATGGAATGCAGCAAGATCCTTGCGATCGGTTCTCGGACGACCGTAATATCCATCCACCCAAGCGCGTGATACGAGTCGGATAAGGTTCTTGTAGCCGTTGAAATTCTTGGCAAGAACGATGAGGTGGTAGCCGCCAAGGTCGCCATTGGCCTTAACCATATCCTCCTTATTGTGATGCGCAACATACATCTCACAACCGAAGATCGGCTTGAACGGTTCCTTACCATCCGCCTTGAGCTTTTTGTTTACTCCGTTACAGTAGTCGAAAAGCTCCTTTATACCGAACATATTTCCATGGTCGGTAATGGCAATACCCTTCATTCCGTCGGCAACAGCCTTGTCAACGAGCTTACTGACAGACGCCTGTCCGTCAAGTATGGAATAATACGTATGAACGTGTAGATGAATAAAATCCTGCATAGACGCAAAATTACGGAAAATTCACAAGACAACCTTATATAAATGTCAAAAAGAACAATAAAGTGACGAAAATAAGAAAAAAATTTGCTATTTTCGATAAAAACATGTATCTTTGCACGGAATTATGTGATTTTTTGTCATCACGATATACCCCGAATACGAAACTTGTCCTCCAAAATGGGAAAAAGAATAAAGAAACTTAAGAAAATCAGGTTGCACCGAGAAGGGACTGATACATTAATCTACGGCCTAATGTTCATTGTTGCAATAGGTATAATATTGTGGCGTTCATTCGAGACCCACATCCCATTCTATTGCTTCGCCATCCTCTTCACGGCAATATATTGTATCGTTATCAATTTCTTCCGTTGTCCTATCAGATATTTTTCTGAAGAAGACACGGAGAACATTATCGTTGCCCCCGCCGACGGACGTATCGTTGTCGTTCAGGAAGTAGAGGAAGACAAATATTTCCATGAGCCACGCATCATGGTCAGCATCTTCATGAGCCTCTTCAACGTTCACGCCAACTGGTTCCCTGTTGACGGAAAGGTGAAGCTCGTGCATCATCAGAACGGAGCCTTCCACAAGGCTTGGCTCCCGAAGGCTAGTGAGGAGAATGAGATGGCTGACATCATCATCACTACCGACAACGGAGTTGATGTACTTTGCCGTCAGATTGCAGGTGCGATGGCGCGCCGTATCGTGACCTACGCAAAGGAAGGTGAGGACTGCTACATCGACGAACACCTCGGCTTTATCAAGTTCGGCTCTCGCGTTGATCTCTTCCTGCCTCTCGGCACGGAGATTAACGTTAAACTCGGTCAGGCAACAACCGGCAACCAAACGGTAATCGGAAGATTGAAGTGAAATTAAGATATTAAGGAATTAAGATACTAAGGGCTTTCGACCTTTGACCTTATTCCTTATCATGAATATGAAGAAACATATCCCAAATACAATAACCTGTTGCAACCTTATCTCCGGATGTGTTGCAACAGTATTTGCTTTATTCGGCATTCCTGAGATGGCTCTGCTGTTCATCATTCTCGGAGCTGTCTTCGATTTCTTCGACGGAATGACCGCACGTGTTCTCGGCGTATCAAGTCCTATCGGCAAGGAACTCGACTCTTTGGCTGACGACGTCACATTCGGCGTTGCTCCGGCAAGCATCTTGTTCTGGTTCCTCGGCATCATAGACTATCCCGAATTCCTCGAAGGATGGCGCAACGTGATTCCCTTCCTTGCATACATCATCGCGGCTTTCTCTGCCCTGAGACTTGCGAAGTTCAATCTCGACACACGCCAGACAACCTCCTTCATCGGACTTCCTACCCCTGCCAATGCTCTTTTCTGGGGTTCATTAATCGTAGGATTGGGCACACAAATGATGTTCTGGACATACTCCCTACCTCTGCTTCTTATCGGCATCGTGGTAAGCTCATGGCTCCTTATAGCTGAGATTCCAATGTTCGCCCTCAAGTTCAAGCATTGGGGATTCAAGGGCAACGAGATAAAGTACGGCTTCGTCATCTTTAGCGCATTAGCCCTTATCGGCGGTATTGCATACGGCATCGTGAAAGAGAACATACATGTCTGCTATCTTCCTTTCTGCATTATCATACTTGCCTACATAGCAGTATCAATCGCTACACAGAAGAAATAAATGCTGCACATATTATTAGTCATATTACTGCTGTTGCTGTTGTTTGTCCTCGTGCCGCTTCTCTTCGTCGGGGTAGTTGCATACGCCAAACTCAGAGGCCTGTGGTACAAGCTAACGGGACGCCCGCAGCCTAATCCCTTCAACGGATTCAACGCCAGCTTCAATACCCATAACAGCTCACGCGAAAATACCACACAAAGCCAGCAGCAGACCTCCCAGTCGGGTTCTTCAAGCAACAATGGCAAGAAGATATTCTCAGCCGACGAAGGTGAGTATGTTGATTTTGAGGTGGTGGATTAATATATGACTAAGGTCAAAGGTCTAAGGACTAAGGTTTTTAGCCATCGACTTTCGACCTTAGACCTTTGACTTATGACCTTTGATTTTTGAGTTATGAAACATCTGATTCTATTATTCCTACTCGCGCTATGCAGCTCCGTCCAAGCACAGGTCCCTGCCGGAAGGAGCAGAACTGTTACCATGTTCAAGGATTTCCAGCCTGCCATCATCAAACTGAAGGACGGCAAGACAAGTGTGCACAAGCAGACGAACATCTTCCTCAAGAACAGTACTCTCGTATATAAGAAAGCCCCTACTGGCGAGGTAATGGAAGCATCCATGCCCGTAGTGGCAGGCTTAACCGTTGGCGAGCATAACTTCATCAACGTGAAGAACCAGCTTGCCGAAATCGTTGCCACAGAAGGTAACGCAAGTCTCGTGCGTGTTCGTGTGATTGACGTTGAGACCATGAAGGGCGAGTACCTGAACAACAGTACCATAACAAATTCATCCATGATCGACGACCTCAACGCCGGACGCCTTATCGGCGAAAGCATGTCAACCACGCGCATCGACGGCGCAGAGGATGATGAACCGTACCCTCTCATGGACACATACTACTATGTTGTAGGCGACAAAGTCACCCTTGCCCATGAGCGTTCCATTAAGTCTGCCATCAAGAAAGACCAGCGACATGACTACGAGGTTATCATCTCCAATGGATTCAGTTGGGCAAGACAGGAAGACCTTGCAAAGCTGCTCAAGCTCTTCAAGTGATGAACTACATCTTCGACCTTGCAGGCGTTATCATAAACCTCGACCTTGAGCGCGACACGAAAGCACTCAACTATATCGGACTGCCCGACTTCGAAGGCTGCATACGACAGCCCGAAATAGCAGTCCCTACCCTCTCCTATCTCAACGGACTCATGTCCGAGCAAGATTACTGCGACACCATCCGTCCGCTATGTCGCGAAGGCATAACCGACGAGGACATCCTATGGGCTATGGACGATGTTCTCGACACTATTCCAGAATCACGCATACAGATGCTTCTCGAACTGCGCAAGCATCACAAGGTGTATCTGCTAAGCAATATCTATGACAGAGGCTGGCAGATTGCCACAAACGCTTTCCGCAAGCACGGCGTAGAGCCCGAAGACTGCTTCGACCAGCTCTTCCTCTCACACGAGCTACAGCTTGCCAAACCCGACCCCCGCATATTCCAAGCCGTAATCGACGCAACAGGCATAACTCCCGAAGACACCTTTTTCTTCGACGATTCAAGGAGCAATATCGAGACTGCAAAATCCCTCGGATTCCAGGCTCACCTCGCCCCGATGAACAATCTCGAAGAGGTCTTTGCTATAGAAAACATTTTCTCCTGATTCAAGTTTCGTAAGTCCAGAATTGCCTGGAAGGCAACACCATTAGTAACCCCGTACATACGAGTGAAACGAGGATGTGCGGGGATGAAAGACAAAAACCGTTCTAATGCCTGGAAGGCAGTACATCGCGAAAAGTCTTGTGTGAAAGCCAATCAGGTACAGCCTTACAGGCTGAGATAGTCGGTGGGAGATTCACTATCCGAGGGCATCCTCTCCTACGTCGAGTATGCACCTCGGTTACTAATGGTACTGTCCTCCAGACAGTTAACTTAACGTGAGTTCGACGAAAAAAACACGGATCTTCTTTGCTGTGAAACATTAATTAAGACATAACTTGCTTTAGCTTGATGAGCTTTGCGAAGAACTTGCATAGCTTGGTGAGCCTAAGCGAACAATTCATAGAACCCACCTGTATAAAGAAAAGAGGTTGGAACAGGACGCTCCAACCTCGGACGATTTCGCTTTTTAAGAAAAAAATGTAAAACGAAATCAATATTGGGTGCAAATATAGTGAATTTATTCAGAAACACAAAATTTTACGCCATTATTTTTGAAAATTAACACACTTATTTGTAAATCTAATTTTTTTTCCATAACTTTGCATTCTGAAAATCAGAGACGTGCGCCAGCCTTTAGGCTGACCTGCACTATTTCTCAAAATGCGAATATCAAAGAAATTTGCATTCTGAAAATCAAAGACGTGCGCCAGCCTTTAGGTTGACATGCACTATTTTCCAAATGCGAATATCAAGGAAATTTGCATTCTGAAAATCAGAGACGCGCGCCAGTCTAAAAGACTGACCTTGCACTATTTTCCAAATGTAAATTATAAGGCATTTTCATCTTGACTATATCTTGATTATAATATCCAACGATAAAAAATTAACGAAATAAATGAACAAACTAACATTTTTGTTTTTTTCCGCTCTTGTTTTCCCTTTGACCATGATTGCCCAGACATGGGACGACGCTAAGTACAAAGCCATTGAGGCAAGTATCGTTGCGCCTACATTCGCCGATGCGGAGTTTGACATCACAGCCACAGGCATCACAACGGCATCAACGCCGAATGAGATACAGACGGCTATCAATGCCACTATCGACAAATGCTCCGAGGCCGGCGGCGGAAAGGTCATCATTCCTCCCGGAACATGGAAGACAGGAGCAATAACCCTGAAAAGCAACGTCAACCTTGTGGTCAAGGCTGGCGCAACCCTACTTTTCGCCTACGATCCCTATCTCTATCCGTTGGTGAAGACACGCTGGGAAGGTCTCGACATAATGAACTACTCCCCTTGCATCTATGCCTATCAGGCTAAGAACGTTGCCATCACCGGCGACGGCATTATCGATGGAAACGGCACCAAGGACACATGGTGGAAATGGTGCGGAGCTGCAAAATACGGCTACGACAGCAACACTCTCCAGAGCCAGGCAAACGAATATGCAGGCAAGAACGCCCAGTACAAGCAGGTGGATGACAACGGTAAGGTGCTCAGCAACCGCAACACCCTGCTGTGGATGGCAGACAACAATATTCCTACCGAAGAGCGCATCTTCGGACTCGGATGCGGCATGCGTCCGCAGCTCGTCAATTTCTATGAGTGCGAAAACGTGCTCGTTGACGGCGTAATCTTCCTCCGCTCCCCTTTCTGGGTTATCCACCCTGTTCTGAGCAAGAACGTAACCGTGCGCCGCTGTAAGATCATCAACGACGGACCTAATGGCGACGGATGCGACCCTGAGTCATGCGAGAACGTGCTCATCGAGAAGTGCATCTTCAACACAGGCGACGACTGCATAGCCATCAAGTCAGGACGTAACGGCGACGGACGACGCACTCCGCGTCCTTCAAAAAACATCATCATCCGTGGCTGTACGATGGAAGACGGACATGGCGGCGTGGTCATAGGTAGCGAGATAAGCGCAGGCGTACAGAATGTCTTCGCCGAAGACTGCCGCATGGACTCCCCTAACCTCGACCGCGTGCTGCGCATCAAAACCAACACCTGCCGAGGCGGAGTAACCGACGGCATCTACATGCGCAACGTGACCGTAGGACAATGCCGCGAGGCTGTTCTGCGCATCAACCTCCAATACGAACCAAAGGAGAAGTCAAAACGCGGCTTCACCCCGGTGGTACAGAACATCTACATGGAGAACGTCACCTGTAAGAAGTCAAAATACGGCATCCTGCTCAACGGACTTGAGGACACCGTGGCTATCAATAACATCAGTCTGAAGAACTGCACCTTCAACGGCGTAACCGACAAGCCTATTCAGAAGACAGGTAAAGTGGGCACGAAGCTGAAGTTCAGCAAACTCATCATAAACGACAAGCTCATACTCGCCAAGGCACCATACAAACACTACTCCGAGTGGATGACATGGAGCGAGATGAAGCGCGTGAAACATCCGTTCTACCTCGACTTCACCGACGAGGCGATAGAGCCTAACGGAAAGTGGTCATACGCGGTAGGCATTGAACTTGAGAGCATGCTCGACACATGGCGCGCATACCTCAACGACGAGGTAATCAAGTACCTCAAGGAATATCCTGCCCGAATTATTGATGCTGACGGCAACATCAAGGGCTACAACCTGTCCGACTACAACCTTGACAACGTGCGCCCGGCACGATTCATCCTGCGTATGAACCGACTCTTCCTCGGCGACAACGAGGTAAGGACATACGGCACAGAGAAAGCCGTTGAGAATGTCTTTAACCAGATGAAGTCACACCCTCGCACCGCAACTGGCAAGGACGGGCGCGGAGTCTTCTGGCACAAGAACATATATCCTAATCAGGTATGGCTCGACGGCCTCTACATGGGACTCCCGTTCCTCACCATGATTGCCGGTGAGATGGAGGAAAAGGACGAGAAGAACGTTGCCAAGCAGATCTATGACGACATAGTCAACCAAATGGCAATAACATTCGAGAAAACATACGACGAGAAGACAGGACTTTGGAAACACGCTTGGGACGAGAAGAAGTCCATCTTCTGGGCAGACAAAAACACAGGCCTCAGCCAGCATACATGGTCACGAGCCCTCGGATGGTTCGCCATGGCTATGGTAGAAGTACTCGACGAACTGCCTGAGGACTACCAACGCCGCAAGGAGGTGAAGGACATGCTCCAGAAGGTTATGACCGCCGTGGTGAAGTATCAGGACCCAAAGACTGGCGTATGGTACGATGTCATGGACGTCAAGGACCCTAAGAACTACCTCGAATCATCAGCCTCCTGCATGTTCTCCTACGTGCTCCTTAAAGGCTCACGCCTCGGCTATATCGACGCCTCACTCAAGCAGGCAGGCGTGAAGGCATACGACGGCATCATCAACGAGTTCATAAAGATAAACAACGACAAGACCATCTCCCTCACCAACTGCTGCTCAGTCAGCGGTCTCGGTCCAGAGGACAACCCAAGTCGTGACGGCTCCTTCGAGTACTACATCTCAGAACCTATCCGCGACAACGACGCCAAAGGCATCGCCCCATTCATCTGGGCAAGTCTCGAAATGGAGCGCGACAAGGCAGAAACCGTCAAACTCGGGTACTGAGCAGGAAATTGGAAATTATTCGCTAAAGCTCATCAAGCTAAAGCAAGTGTTCGCAAGCTCACCAAGCTGCGCAAGTTCTTCGCTGAAGCTCATCAAGCTAAAGCAAGTGATAATTGAAATAAAGAAAGAGTGCATATACTCCCCATTGGAGGGGTGAGGAAAGCGTTTGTCAATATCAGACAAAAAACAGAATTTATGAATTTCAAGAAATTATTTATTTGGATATTATTATTAACAGCATACGTCACACAGACAGTTGCCCAAACACCCGACAACATGGACGAAGACAGAAAAGAGGCATTCCCATTGTATTATTACTCAGAAAAAGAACTGAATAAAGTTTCCGACTACATTGAACAGCAATACGGGCATTCTGATTATGTTATGCACGAATTGGTTTCACCCGACATTCATTGCGATATTGTTATCATCGAACCTACAGAGAAACAACCATTTTACAAACTTGTTACGATGGGAGCAGGAGCATATAAGATGAATGTGCCAGCAGAAGTGAAATCACAGGTTTGTGACAGGGCAGAATATGTTATCTTCCTTCCTAAAGACTGGAATCTGAAATCAACCAAAGAAGAGGACTATTGGCCTATAAGGATGCTGAAAATCATTGCACGATTCCCTTTAGCTGCAGAGGACTGGCTATGTGATAGCCATACGATTAATTTAACAGAAGACGGAAGTCCTGTTGCAGATAACACAAGATTCAATTCATGTGTTCTTCTCCCTTCTTTTGGAAGGGACGAACAGGAAGTAAAACCGCTAAAGTTGGGCTTGTTTGGTAAGAAAGTGGCTTTCTACCAATTATACCCCTTGTACCCGGAGGAATTGGAGTTCAAATTAAAGCATTCTCTTGACGAACTGCTTGACAAATTTGATGATGAAATGAGCCCTGTAATTGATATTCATCGAAAGAATTATATTAATGACACCACAAAATAACCGTTAGACATATTGATACAGAAATAAGGTCATAAAGAACGATACCTAAAGTCTTCAGGTGACGCGACAACGACGCCAAAGGTATCGCCCCATTCATCTGGGCAAGTCTCGAAATGGAGCGCGACAAGGCAGAAACCGTCAAACTGGGGTACTGAGAGTAAAAACAATAAACTATTATGAAGAAATTAAGACAGTCGCTTGTCCGAAACTGTCTGGAAGACAGTACTATTCGTAACCCCGTACATACGAGTGAAACGAGGATGTGCGGGGGATATAGTACCAATCCCCACTACTGCCTGGAGGGCAGTACATCGCCAATCAGGTACAGCCTTCCAGGCTGATTAGTTGATGGATATTCTATATCCGAGGGCATCCTCTCCTTCGTCGAGTATGCACCTCGGTTACTAATGGTGTTGCCTTCCAGGCAATAACGAACAAGTGACAGTCTTTCTGATGAGCATAGCAAATAAACTTAAATTATGAAGAAATCAAGATTATGGCAAATCGTCGTGGCTATAACAGCCACAATCACCCTCGCCTCATGCAGCGACATCGTCGAGCCCGAGGGCAAATGGGATCCCATGATTTGGAAAACAGAAGTGAAAGCCCCAAAGCAAGATGGAGCATATATGGTTCCCGCAACAGGAGGCGAGTTAACCTTCTCCTGTAAGAACTATCAACACCCGTGGATATCAGATGCCGAATATGCCGGAGAATACTATAATCCTGACGTTCAAGATGATGAACACCACCCAATAAACTGGAAAAAATTAACCCTTGACTGGTTCAAGGCTGAGATAACAGACAACCAGCTCAAAGTCACTTTTGCCCCGAATCAGGCAACGTCGGAAAGACCCATCAAGCTTACCGTCACCGCCGGCGATATCTTCTACTCCTTCAATTTCAAACAATCAACAAACGAATAGTATAAAAGAGCTTGTCCAAAACGGATAGGCTCTTTCTTTTTCATACCACCGCCCTTACACTAAATACAGAGTTTTTATGTTTTGTTCGTAGCTCACCCAGCTAAAGCAAGTTTTAATCCCTTAATCTCCCATGGGGTGTCTTAAAAAAATGTTTGACCATTTGACCATTTGACCTAAAAAGGCTCCCGCAGTCATGCATAAACACAAGAGATTGTTTTGAGGTGTAGAGAAAGAAATTATAGTGTTATTTCACATACTTGCTCTCAATATTATCCTCAATGGGGAACTTTTATAGCTCTAGAGCCTATAAGCCTATCGCCATAACCGCCGAGGGTATTGCGGGGGGGGTAAGTGCTGATAATGAAATAAAAAAATAGTTCATAATTCATAGTTCCAATGCCCTAAAGGGACAAAAGCGGAATACCCCTCATCGCATGGGCTTTTGCCATTATAGGGCGTTGTCGCGCATATAGTGCCCTCTTCTCAAGGCGTTGCCATTGAGCTATGCGCTCGTTGGCTTTTTAGGTCATTGCTTGCAGAGTGGAATATCTGTCAAAAATCATAAGTTTGAATTCCCTTGCCTTGCCCTTATTGCTTGCTCAATAGCCTGCAGTACTATCTAATAAACTCCTCCTTTGAGCTTCGGACTTGAAACGGACCTGTAACGGATTTGAAACGGAGGTGGAACGGACCTGTGATGAACCCAGTCTTGCTCCTTGAAGCGTATCTACTCATCCTTGAGGTGGTGAGGAGGAAGGACCCCTCCCTTGGAGATGGACTGGGTAGGTCTTTATTTCTTACTGCAAAAGTACTCAACTTTCCCCATTCAATCATCCCAACTTTCGGATTTTTCTGTTAAGATTTATTAAAGAAAGGTTAAATTGCTGAAAGTCTGCATCTTACATAAAATGACCTTGAAAAAAAGGTCAAATGGTCAAATGGTCAAACGTTTTAAACAGACACCCTATATTTTTCGCACTTCTACTTCAATAATAATAAATAATTATTTAATTATTTATTATTATTGGATTGAAAAAGGGAAGAAGGGGTGTGTATAAAAATTGTTTGACCATTTGACCCTTTGACCATGCAATTGTGTTGTAAAGCAGTTAAAATTAACGTCAGTTCGACGAATTAAAACTATGTTGTTTTAGCAGCTAGCTGCTGTTGACGGAACAAAAATTTTTAGAAAATTACCAGAAAATTTAAATTTTCTGGGTTAAATTTTCTGGTCATCGTGAATAATTTTCTGTAAAACACTTAAAGGCTTTCGCTATGACAGCGAAACATTTCAGGTCAAATGGTCAAATGGTCAAACATTTTTTTAAGACACCCCCATGGGGAGATTAAGGGATTAAGATAATAAGACTTGCAAAGCGTGATGATCTTTTGCGAATAAATCAAGAGATTAAATACGTTTGAAAAAAAGTATGATCAGCATTGCGCTAACCACACTTTTTTATTTTTAATTTTTGAGTTTACAATCCGAACTTGATTACTGTGCCTATGCGCCACCAAAGACCAGGCTGGGGAATGGTGGCATAGTCGCAGTATTTCTTGTTGAAGAGATTGCTTGTGTCGAAATAGACGGACCACTTGGAGGCATCCCATGAGAGGCGGGCATCGGTGATGACGTAGGATGGGTTGTTAGCCCCTACACGGTCCTGCCAACGCCATGAGAGACTGAGGGCGAGGCGTTTCCATAGCCTGCCGTCGGCACTCAGGACAACCTTGTGTCGGAGATAATCCATGGCGTATTTACTGCTGATGACAGCCACTTCGTACTCGGAATCTTCGTTGATGTAACTGTATTTCGCGCTTATCTTACGCAGAGGACAGTTCTCGCTCCATAGCTCTTGCGGAAGGATTTGGAAGTTTAGCTCATAGCCTTTGTTATCGAGCGCGAAGTTGACGGAGCGATAGGTGTTAGGTGATGGGTGTTGGGTGTTGGAGTATGTTACCCAGTCTATCATATCCGTCTTGTGCGAATAGAAGAGCTGTGCCTCTGCCATGAAGCCGTTGACGCGGTATTGCGCTCCGAGCTGGTAGTCGGTTGTCTTCTCAGGCTTCAGGTCGCTGTTGCCCTCGATATTCGCTCCGCTGTAATACAAATCAGTAAAGGTAGGCATACGGAGAGCCATGTTCCATGAGGCGTAGAGCTTCCACGCATCGGTTGGGCGGTAGCTGACGTCGATACCCGGATAGACGCGCCATCGGGTATCAAGCCCGTCGTTCATGTTCGCAAGCAGACCGAGGGAGAGGGTAAGATCTTGCAGAAGGATGTCGTGCTCAAGGAATGCGGAGATGTTGGTTCGCGTGTCCTTGTATTTGTATAGCTTGTCAGATTCGGCATCATGTCCGCCTGTCTTCTCCCAGTCAGATTCAGCCATAGGCTTGCCGAGCTTTGTGCTCTTGATGCTCTCGCCACGTACCTCTAAGCCGAGGGATGTCTTGCCTAAGGCAGAAGGGAACCATGCGTTGAGTGAAACGCCCTTGGAGTCAACCTTGTGGAAGTTCTCGCCGGCAGGGTTGTCCTTATGCCATTGGTAGTGGTCGAACCAGCGGTTCCAGTAGAGTTGCGGGGCGAGGTGAACGGCACCCACCTTGATGTCGGCGTTGAGGGCAGCCATAAGTCGCTCGTTGCTCTCCCATTGGTCGGTTGACGAAGCCCCGTAGAACGTGTTGGCAGCGTAAGGTTTGTAGCTGTAGCCGAGCTGTCCGTTGAGGGTGGCGTTATCGCCCATCTGCGCACTACCATGATAGAAGACACGCGAGGACGAGAAATAGCTGTTTGGCGTGGCTCCGTCGGTACGGGTATAGCCTCCTGAAAGCAGATGGTGCGTAGAGCCAAAAGATTTGACGAGGGAGGCGTTACCGTTGGCGTAGCCGTACTGGCCAGCACTCAAGCTCACAATGCCCGTGCCCGAATCGGCTCCCTCTCTACGGGAGAGGGCGGGGGGAGAGGCCGTAACAATATTTATCACGCCGTTGAATGCGCTGGTGCCATAAACACGCGCAGCAGGTCCTTCGAGCACTTCTATGCGCTCGATGTCTTCTGGAGAAACGGGAAAATCGGCAGATAAATGACCTGTGTGGGGTGAGGAGATGTTGACACCATTCAACAGAATGGTAATCTGGTCAAAATTTCCTCCACGCACGGAGATGTCCGTCTGAACACCAAAGCCACCACGCTGACGGACATCCACGCCGATGGCTAATTTCAAAATGTCGTTGATACTCTCTGCCGCCGCACGATGAATATCCTCTCGTGTGATGACAGACACGATCTTTGCTGACTCTGCAAGTGTCAGCGGAGCACGAGAGCCGGTAACGACCACCTCTTCGAGCTTCAGTTCTGAGCGCTGGAGCGAATCTCCGGTTGCCTCGGTATTGACGCTGATACCTTCTGCCTTTGCATGGGAGAGAGTAGCGACGCTGAGGGTTCCGATGAGCACCTCACGTCCCATAACAGAGAAAAGGGCATAGCCCTTGTGTGAGAAATGCTTGAATCGCAATGCCTTGCGCTCACAGAATTGTTTCTGTTGCATCTGTTTTTTTGTTTGTAAAAATAAAAATTAATATAGAAAAATACGGAGCTTGCGCCCCTACCTTTTATCTACGTAAAAGCTGTTTCCCGCTATCCTGAACAGGGAGAATGGCTTTTTGCGCTGCAAAATTATGAAAATATTTTTGAATAGCCAAAGGAAATAAATGATAAAATGAAAAATACTTTGCGCATAGAATTTATCTGAACACGGAAATCCTAGAATAACGTGAGTTCGACGAATTCAAGACTGCGAGGGCTGAAAGCCCGACACCTAATAGGGCAGTCCGTAAGGGCTGTTATTCTATAGATGCGTGATTAA
>OMXX01000040.1 GCA_900315105.1 uncultured Prevotellaceae bacterium
AAACATGAGCCCATAAAAAGCAAATGGCGTGTAACTCATTGAGCTACACGCCATTTGATAGTGTTTTGTTATGTCTTTACTTATGCGTCTCATTTGACCCCCTAAAAACTTCTTCTTTTAGATGAACGACATGAATTTAGAACAACTCCGCAAAAAGGAATTTGCTAGTAATGCAATAAAAGATATGCCCCTCGCTATCACATAGCAAGAGGCATTTTGGACAAATGGTCAAATAGTCAAACACTTTTTAAGAGACACCCTTATATGAATTGAAAGTTGACTTTTTAGCTTCTGCGAAAAATTCGTAACTCGTAGATTCTCACAGTATCTCCCTCGCTATCCATGCACAGGCCTCGGCATCGGCAAGGGCGTGGTGGTGGTTCTCCAAACAATAACCACACTCGGCGGCAACGGTGTGTAATTGGTGGTTTGGCAAGTAGCGGAACGCACGACGGGAGGCACATAGCGTGTCGTAGAACTCATAATCGGGGTAGTCCATGCGATAGACACGGAAGACGGCTTTTAGACAGCCCTCGTCAAAGGGCTTGTTATGAGCTACGAGGGGCAGTCCTTCTATCAAAGGCTCTATCTTCTCCCATACCTTCGGGAAGACAGGGGCATCTTCAGTATCTTCACGGCATAGTCCATGCACTTGTGAACACCAATAGTTGTAATAGTTCGGCTCCGGCTGAATGAGTGAATAGAACGTATCTACTATCTCGCCGTTGCGTACTATGACTATTCCCACGGAACATACCGAGGAACGCTCATTATTCGCCGTCTCAAAGTCTATTGCTGCAAAATCTCGCATTTTTTTAGAATTGAAAATTATTGTTTGCTTAGGCTCATCAAGCTGAAGCAAGTTCTTCTTTACTTTGGATTTGTTACAAAGACAGGAAAAAGTTTGGTGAAAAGCATAGTATAATCTCACCTGCGAATCAACGGCTTTCCGCTTTCTATCCTCACGGCTATGGAGTCGGATTTCAGGGTGCCGTCGCTATGGAAGGTGAGGCGGGCTATCATAGATTCTTTTGCCTTGGGGACTTTCTGGTCGAAGACAAAGTTACCAATGCTGTAATAGACTGGCATCTTACCTATGGTGTCTATTGGCTGGAGGATGTGGGGATGATGCCCGATGACGGCAGATACTCCTGCCTCGGATAGTCTGTGGGCAAGGGCACGCTGGCGAATGCCGGGGTAGGGCTGAAACTCCACACCCCAATGCAAGACTACGACGATGTGCGTGTCGGGATTATTATGGTGGAAATCCCCGATTTCATTGAGCAATTCATTCTCAGTAGGTTGGGCAATGCCAGGTTTGTTGTCGATACGGCACCAGTTCTCTATTGTTAGTGTTGTGGCATTGAAGACCGCTACTCTGATACCGTCTTTCTCGATAAGTACAGGCTTCATCTGTTCTTTGAAGTTGCAGCCATAGCCTAATGGCATGATACCTGCATCGGTTAGATGCTGTGCCGTGGCTTGAAGTCCCCGGCGTCCTTGATCATTGGTATGGTTGTTTGCCATTGCAGCATGCGTAATGCCAGCCTTTCTCAAGTCCTTTGCCCAACGTGCATCAGCACGGAAGATATACTTCTTGTTTACGGGTGATATGGTGTCGGTAAGGGGACATTCAAGGTTTACTATCACCGCATCAGCCTCACGGAATATAGGCGTTACTTCCTCGAAGAGATAGCTGATACCCCTGTGCTCCGCCACACGGCGAACCCCACGGTCAAGGAGAACATCGCCGGTGAAGAGTATAGTGAGGGAAGCCCCCCCAGCCCCCGAGGGGGAGACTGGGTGATGGGGAGGAGGTGAGCATGAGGCAAAGGAAATGAATAATGAAAAGTGAAAAACGAATAACTTCATCACCTTAGCCACCATCGCCCAACACCTATCACCTATCAGCCAAGATCTAGCATCCTGCACTATAGAAAACCTCCTCATTATGCTTTTGTTTTTTGTCGAGGATAAGAGGCTGCATCCACAACGGGCGTGCCGGTACATCATCCTTTTCAAGCCTATTTTGCCATTCCTTATCAGTATAACGCTGGTTTAACGGATTTACAAACTCATAATAGCTGAACGTAGCACCCCTTGTAAGGAAGATCTTACCGTCGATTACCACAGTAACGTAAATGATATCCGCATTACCAGTAGCCTCAGAAAGTATTCCGCTCTTTTTGCAACCAAGCACATTACGGGTAAACACATCGGCAACAAGTGCCACGGAACGATCCTCACCCTTCACTTCATCCCAGCGACCAAGTTCTGAATCTGGCTCTATGACACTCAGCGTGAACCATTCAAGAGAGCTTCCCATGTGTCTGATTTCTCCATATTCCTCCTCGCTGAGCATCTTGCCTTCAAGTTCCTTCTTTGAAACCTTTATGCAGAAATCCATATAGTCCTCAAGGGTAGAGGTACGACTTTGCAGAGCCTCGGTCATAAATCCGTTCTTTGTCAGAAGCGTCTTTGTCAAGTCAAGCATATCCTTCATCTTCTGCCAGAAATCAAGGTTTGGCTCCACATATCCCATACGGATAGGCTCAGGGAAATCGCCACCGCCACCGCACTCTGCGCAGATAGGCTGTTCGGCATAGAGAATAGCATCATGTTTCAGTTCTGCCCATGAGGCAAGTGCCGTGTTGAGGTTCTTGCGCTGCCATGAGTCTGTCTTCATATAGTCGGGATAGTCCTTGTTGGTCTTCTGAAGCTGAATGAGACATTCCATCCACTTGTTATACATGGATTTATCCCAATCGGAGAACTTCGACATCTTCGCCTTCATCTTCTTCATTTCGTCGGCATAGCCCTTCCAGTTGTCGGCATCCTGATAGTACTCGGCATTGAGTCTGTCGGCAGCATCAACACCGAAGGCAGAGAATACATGGAGTCCGCGAGGGAATGCCACCTTAGAATTCGCCTTTTCATCGAACATACGGCTGAGCACATATCCGTCAGGAGTATAGCGCTGTGGCATGAAATTCATCTTGTTCTCACAATCCTTCGATGGATTCTTCTCGTTCTTCTCAGGAATCTTCGAGGTTATACGGTTGCGAGTCTTGAACAGAGAGGCAAGCTTTGCATTGATATCCTTTTGTGTAGAGGCATCCACCACCTTGTCAAGTGTCATTATCTTTTTGGCGGTAAGATAGTCTGCCACATCAACCACGGCTACGTTATCTGGTTCGCCCATAAGGAAGTCAAGGGTCTTATACACACCAAGTCCCTCCTTTGCCACGTTCTTATCGATATTGTTAAGCAGATATGCCATCATAGCAGCTTGCTTCACAGCCTGTTTCTGTTCACTACAGAAGGTGAAGGTCTGTAGCCACATCATAGCCCTGAAATATCTCTCCGACTGCTGATTACGGGTATAGTGACCGCGAGGCTTGAATAGGTCGTAGCTGAAAAGAATCTCCTTGCCCATCATAGGAGACATAGTTGCCGTGTAGCCGAACACATTAGAAATCTCCTGTTCTGCTTTTCCCTTATATGAATCTGGGACTTCAAGATGTTCACCTGTAAGAAGCTCGTTTGCTACGGCAAAGTAAGCAGCATTAAACTCGGCCAAATCCTTTATCTCTGCATCGGAAGAGTTTGCTGCTATTTCCATTGCTTTCTTATACATAGCCGTGTTCAACGCACTCATACGAGGCACGAAGCAATGTTTCTCAAGCGATTTTAGCACATACGAGAAATACATGTGATATGCTTGAAGGAACACATCGGTGGTGATATAGCTCGGCATCATGTCATACTCATTCTGCTCGTATATATTGAAAAGCTGCTCATTCTTCGTTGGGATGACGGCAAAGTTATGATGTGCCAGATGACTAAGGAACGGCTTATCCACCTCCTCCATCTGGAACATATTAACCGTCATGGCAGGATTGGCGAGCTTGAGGCCGTCAACATCCGTTATCTGCAACTCCTTCAACTCCTTGATACGTGCGTCAATACGCATGATAAAGCCTTTCTCCTCCTTGGAGATACCGGCCTTATTGAAGTCTATCAGCGCGTCGTAGTCGTGCTTTTCCAGATAGTCGTAGCAACGGTCTAGATACCACTTTGTCTTTCGGGTATAGAAGGTGTTGAGGTCTTCTTCCATAAACCATACTCCCTTGAGAGCATAGGGATAGTGACGGAGTATGCGCAGCTCCATCAGCGTCATGTCGCTTATGTCCATGTTCAGGTCGATCTCCCTTGGCAAGAGACTGTCGGTTACAAGGAACGAATGCGGATTGAACTCCACATTGATAAGTTCTGCTGCCTCTTCTGGCGAACCTTTGCGCACCTCGGTGCATGACATCATCAATAGTATAGATGACGCAAAGAGAAATAGTTTTTTCATATTTTGTGTTTATTATAGTTTAGCGTTTAGGGGTTAGTGTTGTGAGCCATCCTTTGGTATTTCAACCCAAACCCTTTCAACTGATATAATACCTCGATGGTATCGCCATTGTCTCGGTGCTCCCAGGTATGCACAAGATTAGGTATTGTATCTGTCTCTACCTTAAAGTCTATAAGTGGACATCCTACCCTTGAACCTAACCATAGAGGACGGATGAACCGACCTTTGTATAGATGGAAGATAAATAGTCTCTTGTCTTTCTCCGGATGGTATCGTGTAGCCTTGATAGTGCCTACGAGCACTTCTGGGATGCTATCGCCTGTCATATCGCCACATGTGAAGCGATATACATGATAGTCCAATGCCCACGAATCCACCACACTATCACCCCTGAGATGCTCTATACGGTTAGTAGAATCCGTGACAGAAACAAGTCTGAGAATGCCCTCACCCATAGCACAACGATACTGGCATGTAACAGAATCTATCTGCATCATGCTATACTCGCGCGTTACCTCTTTCTGCTTCTGCCCACAACATATTAGGGTACATAGCAAATATACCGTTATTATCGTCTTAGCTATCAGGCGCATTACCTTTGTCTTATCCGCAATATGTCTGCTTGAACCATAGTCTGTAAAGTGGATCAACAAATACGAGTTTTCCGCCTTGTTTTTCCAAGATGTCGAGTTTGACAAGCACACCCTTGTTTCTGGTAATTGTTTGTGGACCTCCGAGATTGAAACGCTTTACCACTTCATTGGAGTTGAGACGTTGCTCTCCAGCAACAATGGCGCGAAGCATAGCAATCTGTGAGAGGGCGAGTTTGTCGGTTTCCGACTCAAACACAGGCATATTAGTATCAATAACGCTTTGTAACTGCTGGTTGAAAATCTCTTCCGTAACAGTAGTCTCGGTATCTGCCCAAACGAAGAAACTAAGTTGCTGAACGTACCAGGAATGATTCTCCATAGAGTCACAAATCCTTGTAGCCAGTTCCTTTGATATTTCCTTGCCTGTTCTCTTGAAGGTGTTTACGATATACTCAACCCAATATTCGGTTAGGATTTTCTTTAGATACAAAGTCTGCCCGAAGCGATAGAACGGTTTATTGGAATTGGTGAATATATCCATCAGCATGTGGCGCTTACTGCCATACAAACAATAAGTTACATCCTGCTGATGCTGCCATACTGAGCGAAGCATTCCTTCCATCTTAGGCCATTCTGGAAAATCGGCAAGTCTTTGAAACTCATCTATGCACATAATGATGTGTAAGCCTTTCTGCTCAGCTATCACTTGTGGCAGGTTCAGAAGTTCCTCAACGCTCTTGGGGTTTTCTTTCTGTCTTAAATCTACTTCTACCTCGACAAAAGGCCCTTTGATCTTAAAGCTTGCACTGAAGTTCTGGAGGTATCTCTTTATATACTCCAGTCCCTTGTCAAGAGTTGTGGCAACGCTGTTTACAACAGCTGAGGCGAATGCATTGTAGAAGTCGGTCTCGCTGTTGAGTCTGAAAGCATCGATGAAACAGGCAACGATCTTGCTGTCCTCTGCCTGCATCTCCTTCATTGTAGCTTTGACAAGTGATGATTTTCCCCATCTTCTAGGTGAAATCAGCGTTACATTAATGCCATTGCCAAGAAATGTCTTGAGCTGTTTACGATCCTCTATTCTGTCGATAAAGTTTTCGTTTTCAGCCAATTCTCCGTAGATAAATGGTCTTTTCATAAGCGGAATGGTTTTGTTTTGTGGGCAAAGATACATAATTATAAGCACACTTGATATAAGAGTTCTTATAATTTTTGTTAATTTAACGTTCTACGCTTCAAATATGATAAATAAAATCGCCTTTATCTCACTCCATAACTTCAAAAAAGATGAAAGTTGGTAATGAAACAAAGGCGAGAGTCGAAATTACAGGTATCAATCTACCTCATAAACGAATTACCACGGCGCACATTCGTGCACCATTTGTTCATCGTGACCTTATCACGAAGAAATTGCTGTGCTTTCCAGATGCTGAGGGGTTTAGACTCAGTCTGTTCTTTTTGTGTATTGTTAAGGTCTTTCATACTAGAATAGTTTATTAGTCATTGGCAAAAATATGAAATAAAATCCAGATTAACGAGAAAAAACTCAACAAACATCCAAAGTTTCCGTTTATTTGCTAAATTCTGCAATGTGTACTTAACATTCTGTGCACCTTAGTGTATATAATAGCAGAAAGTTGAAAGTAGAGGCGTTGAGCCTGCAACTTTCAACTTATCTGGTATCAGTTGGATTAATTTTCACAAGTTATCGCAACTGAGTTTTAGTAAACAAGAAAATTATTTAAAAGCTTAGAAATTATCTTACTAATGTGGACGTCTTGGTAGAGTCAATCTTTGATGAATCGGCCATAGCTACGCTGTTGGCTGTGTTGATTGTGATTGAGTCCTTTGTGTGTGAAGCAGCGAACTGCTGTGCGTCCTGAAGTGCCTCGCGCTGATATGGCATCTGTGCAGCGAGTCCGAGAGATAGGATGATACCTACTACTGCGGCAGCCTTGTAGAGAGGGCGGAGGCGACTTTGCATGGTTATTGTGCGTGCCTTTACGTGCTTTGGCTCATCATCGATGAGAGCAAGCATACGCTCGTCAAAGTCGGAGCTGAGGTGTGCTTCTTCCATGCCAGACTGCTCATACATGAACAAGTCGCGATAAGGCAACAGAGTCACTGGCACGTCCTTCTGAGAGAAGAATGTGCGCAAGATACGTTCCTCTTCCAAAGAGGTCTCGCACTTGAAGTAGCGCTCTAAGAGTTGTTCAATGTATTTATAGTCCATTTTTTATATTTTTAGCGGCTCTAAGCCACTTATTTGTTTTGTAGTGAATCGTATGTTTTCTTGATGAACTGTCGGGCTCGGAAGATGTTTATCTTCACCTGATCTTCGCTTATCTGCATGATAGCGGCGATTTCCTTGTACGACTTATCCTCGAAATCTCGCAGTTGCATTGCTGTACGCTGTTTCTCGGGAAGAGAGTTCATCAAATCGCGAACCATTGCGATGCGCTCCTTTTCCATCATCTGCTCATACGGAGTATGGGTCGTGGGTGTCAGGTGGTGGGTATTGGATGATAGAGGCTCGTCCAAAGAAACTGTGCGGTGAATGTCCTGTTTCCTAAGAACATCAAGTGCCATGTTTCGCGCTATTGTCAACGCCCAGCCTTCGAGGGATTCTATCTCGTCCCATTGATCGCGTCGGTTCCAGATCTTTATCAGTGACTCCTGCACGACATCCTCTGCATCCTGCTGGTTGAGCGTGATGCGGAAGGCAAGCCTGAAGAGCTTGTCTTTCATTGGAAGTACGTCGGTCTTGAAACTGATATTCTTCATCTGTGCTCTGTTTTGAAGACTATAATAAAAGGGCAAAAGTTACATTTGCCCCTTTTTTTAACTTATTTTTACACTTCTACTACAAAAACTCTAATAAAAAGACTTTAGCCTTTCGACTTTTGCCCTTTGACTTTCGCCTTTCTACTTTATACTTTCTACTTTCGCCCTTAGCCCTTACTTGCTTATGATAGTGCCATGATTGCCGTCAATGGCTGTGGCGAGGGTGATGATAACCCTTGAAACGCCTGCATCGACTGCTGCGAGGGCATTCTCTATCTTAGGCAGCATACCGCCAGAGATTGTTCCGTCAGCCTTGTAACGCTCAAAGTCAGCATGGTTGATGGTTGGGATTACGCTGTCATCATCATCTGGATTGCTGAGTACACCTTTCTTCTCAAAAGAGTAGATGAGAGTTACCTCATAACCTTCAGCTGCAAGAGCCTTGGCTGTCTCAGAAGCCATTGTATCGGCATTGGTGTTGAGGATATTTCCCTTTCCATCGTGTGTGAGAGGGGCAATTACAGGTACAACGCCCTGCTGTATTAGGCTTGCGAGAGCCTTGCCATCAGCACGATCCACATCGCCAACAAAGCCGAAGTCAACCATCTTCTCCTCACCGTCAACCTCCATCTTCTTCAACGGACGCTTGTGTGAACGGATTACATCCATATCTGCGCCTGTGAGACCAATAGCATTTACACCATTAGCCTGAAGCTTGGCAACAAGGTTCTTGTTTACAAGTCCGCCATAAACCATTGTCACAACCTCAAGCATCTGGGCATCGGTAACACGGCGACCGCCTACCATAACGCTCTCTATGCCGAGTGAGGCTGCTACCTTAGTGGCACGGCGACCACCTCCGTGTACGAGAATCTTTGCACCTTCAATCTTACTGAAGTTATCGAGGAGAGCATCAAGTTGAGCAGCATCCTCAACAACAGCACCTCCTACCTTTACTATAGTGATTTTCTTCATTTTCTTTCTTTTTGCCCTGTGAAAAACTATTCAAGATATGTATAGCCATAAAGGCCTGCACGATAGTTAGAGATAAATTCCTTACCCTCTTCGAGCGTGATCTTGCCTTCCTTGACTGACTTTGCCACCCAGATTTCAAGACGGCGTACAAGGTTCTTTGGTGAATACTGCACATATTCAAGTACATCGGCAACGGTCTCTCCGTCTATTGTCTTGTCTATGTGATAGCCATTATCATCAACAGAGATATGAACGGCATTGGTATCTCCGAAGAGATTGTGCATATTACCGAGAATCTCCTGATATGCCCCGACGAGGAACACACCTATATAATAATGCTCACCTTGCTTTATCGGATGCAAAGGAATATAGCTTGTCTGCTGACCGCCATTTACATAGGTAGCCACCTTACCGTCAGAGTCGCAGGTTATGTCCTGAATCTGTGCTGAGCGTGTTGGCTGCTCGTCAAGGCGCTGTATAGGCATGATAGGGAAGAGCTGGTCTATACCCCATGAGTCAGGCATACTCTGGAAGAGAGAGAAATTACAGAAATACTTGTCTGCCATCTGCTTGTCAAGACTGCGAAGCTCGTCTGGAACATGCTTCTGATGGTGTGCAAGTTCTGAAACCTCATGAGTGATAGCCCAGTAGAGTGACTCAATCTGCGCACGTGTCTTAAGGTCGATGATACCGTGACGGAAGAGGTCAAGTGCCTCCTCGCGTATATCCTCGGCATCATGCCAGTCCTCGAGCATGGAACGGGTAGATAGTTTGTCCCATATCTCCGTGAGGTCGTGAACAAGCTGATGGTCATTCTCGTTAGGCTGGAAATCCTCTGGCATCTGTGGGGCACTCACGCTTTCAAGCACATCAAGAATAAGGACGGAATGATGTGCGGCAAGAGATCGTCCGCCCTCGGATATAAGGGTAGGGTGAGGGATGTCATTCTTGTCGGCTGCATCAACGAAGGTATATACGCAGTCGTTCACATACTCCTGAATAGAGTAGTTTACAGAAGACTCTGAATTACTTGAACGTGTACCGTCATAGTCAACGCCAAGTCCGCCACCGCAATCCACAAACTCAATACCGAAGCCCATCTGATGCAACTGCACGTAGTACTGGGCAGCCTCACGAAGAGCCGTTGAGATACGACGAATCTTGGTAATCTGCGAACCGATATGGAAATGGATGAGCTTCAGACAGTCGCGAAGCCCCATCTTGTCAAGCATCTCAAGTGCGAGAAGAAGCTCTGAAGAGTTAAGACCGAACTTAGAGGCATCACCACCGCTCTCCTGCCACTTTCCTGCACCTGAAGAAGCAAGTTTGATACGTATGCCGAGGTTCGGACGCACATTGAGCTTTGCTGCTGTCTCTGCGATGATGCGAAGCTCCGGCAGCTTCTCTATGACAAGGAACAGGCGCTTACCCATCTTCTGTGCAAGCAAAGCCATCTCGATGAAGTTCTGGTCCTTGTGGCCGTTACAGATCACGATAGAGTCAGAATCCATGTGCTGTGCAAGAACGGCGTGAAGCTCAGGTTTTGAACCGGCTTCAAGTCCGATGTTGTACTTGGCACCATGCGAGATAATCTCCTCAATGACAGGGCGCATCTGGTTCACCTTGATAGGGAACACGATATAGTGGTCACCCTTGAAGTTATACTCCTTGGTGGCCTTCTCGAAACATGCTGCCGTTGACTGGATACGAGTATCGAGGATGTCAGGGAAACGCAGCAGCAGAGGTGCGGAAATATGGGCAGCAGCCAGTTCATCGACTACTTCCTTCAAATCCACCTGGACGTTATTCTTCTTTGGTGTGACATATACATGACCTTTTTCGTTCACACCGAAGAAGTTAACACCCCAACCTTTGATGTTGTAGATCTCCTTAGAGTCTTCTATCGTCCATTTCTTCATTTCTGTCCAATTAATTCTTTTGCTTTTTCAACAGAGATAGATATCTTTTCCGGACTCTCCATGAGGGTTACATCCAGAATATGCTTAGCCTTCATATAGAACTGCTCACGATATGCAAGCTGCTCCTTTATAAAGGCGAGGAGTTCATCCTTTGTCTTGTTTACTATGAGAGGGCGCACCGACCTGCCCATCTGCAAGTGGGCGTAGAGCACTTCGGGGGTTGCCTTTAGATAGATTACATCGGAGTTTTCGTTCATGTAATCCATATTGTCAAAGAAACATGGAGTACCGCCACCGCAACTGATGACTACATCCTCGAACTCTGCCACTTCATGAAGCATGTTCCGCTCTATTATGCGGAAACCTTCCTCTCCACGCTCTTCGAAGATCTGTGATATCTTCTTGCGCATACGGCTCTCAATATACCAGTCGAGGTCATAGAATGGAAGTCCGAGATCCTTGGCAAGCTGCTTGCCGACGGTGGTCTTTCCCGCCCCCATATATCCGATAAGGATTATTCGCTTCATTTCTTGGCTTTTACAGGAGTGTTTACTATTTCCATGCACTCTTCGTATGAAAGTTCGGCAGCACGCTCATGCATAGCCTTTGGCATACGGTAGTTCTTGCCCTTGTAGCAGATGTAAGGACCGTAGCGGCCGTTCATCACCTCAAGTTCTGCATCTTCCTCGAAACTCTTCACATGGCGCTGCTTCTCCTGATCACGACTCTTCTCGATAAGATCAATAGCCTCCTCGCGTGTAATGCTGAGAGGGTCAATGTCCTTAGGGATTGAAACGTACTTGCGGTTATGCTGTACGTATGGTCCGAAACGGCCAGCACCGATTATGATAGGCTCACCTTCGAAATCGTCGAGTGTGCGTGGCAGGCGGAAAAGCTCCAATGCCTCTTCGAGTGTGATGGTCTCAAGACTCTTGTCCTTTGGCAATTGTGCGAAGCGAGGCTTGTCCTTATCCTCTGCACTACCGATCTGCACAACAGGACCGAAACGGCCTATCTTTACAGATACAGGCTTATGGCTCTTTGGGTCTTCACCGAGGACACGCTCGCCTGCCTTATGCTCAGAACGTGAGTTGATGGTCTTCTCCACCTCTGGAGCGAATTTCTTATAGAAGTCCTTGAGCATTGTCGTCCAGTTCTCCTTACCCTCTGCAATATCATCGAATTTCTCCTCGACATTGGCTGTGAAGTTATAGTCCATTATGCCAGGGAAGTATTCCATGAGGAAATCATTTACTACGATTCCAATGTCAGTAGGGAGGAGCTTTCCCTTCTCAGAGCCAATCATCTCGCTCTTCTTTGAAGACTTGATATTGTTGCCCTTGAGTGTGTCGATTGTATATTCACGCTCTTCACCCTTTTTGTCACCCTTCTGAACATATTCACGCTGCTGAATGGTAGAGATAGTTGGAGCGTATGTTGATGGACGTCCGATACCGAGTTCCTCAAGCTTATGTACGAGCGATGCCTCAGTATAGCGGATAGGACCCATTGATGCGCGCTCAAGAGATGTTATCTGTATGCGCTCAAGGGTATCGCCCTCTTTCATTGAAGCTGGCATAGAACCAGTCTCTTCGCTGAGCTTTTCGTTGTCATCATCACCGTCCGACTCGCGATATACCTTGAGGAAACCGTCGAATACTACAACCTCGCCGGTTGCGATAAACTGCTCGTCGGTATCTGAAACGCTGATGTTCACGGTTGTCTTCTCAATCTGGGCGTCTGCCATCTGGGTAGCGGCTGTACGCTTCCAGATAAGTTCATACAGACGGCGCTCCTGAAGTGTACCCTCGATTGAGGTGTTAGCCATATATGTAGGGCGGATAGCCTCGTGAGCCTCCTGAGCTCCCTTGGTATGGGTGCTGTAGTTGCGTGGCTTGCTGTATTCCTCGCCGTACATGTTTACTACCGTTTCCTTCGATGTGCCGATACATAGCTGTGAGAGGTTCACAGAGTCGGTACGCATATATGTGATATGACCGTTCTCATATAGATGCTGTGCCACCATCATTGTCTGCGATACGGTGAAACCGAGCTTTCTTGCAGCTTCCTGCTGAAGAGTAGAGGTTGTGAAAGGAGGTGCTGGTGTACGCTTGAGAGGCTTCTTGCTTATAGCGTCGATGGTGAACGTAGCCTTGCGACATTTCTCAAGGAATGCAACGGCATCCTCGTGTGTTGTGAAGCGCTTGTCGAGCTCTGCACGTATTTCGCTTGAATTGCCCGCAGCATCCTTTACGGCAAATACTGCGTTGATGCGGAAATAAGGCTCAGACTTGAATGCCTGTATCTCGCGCTCGCGTTCCACTATAAGACGTACAGCCACACTCTGCACACGACCTGCTGAGAGCGATGGCTTCACCTTACGCCAAAGCACAGGAGAGAGGTTGAAACCTACCAGACGGTCCAATACGCGGCGTGCCTGCTGAGCGTTAGTAAGGTTCATATCCAACTGTCGAGGATGCTGAATAGCCTCAAGAATTGCATTCTTCGTAATCTCATGGAACACGATTCGGCTTGTCTTCTTCTCGTCAAGTCCGAGAACCTCGCAAAGGTGCCATGAGATAGCCTCTCCTTCGCGGTCCTCATCGGATGCCAGCCAAACCTTCTTTGCGTTCTTAGCATTAGCCTTAAGGTCATTGACCACGCGTTTCTTCTCGTCAGGTATTTCATATACCGGCATGAGGGTATCGAGATCAATGCTTATTTCTTTTTTCTTCAGATCGCGGATATGTCCATAGCTGGACATCACTTTATAGTCCTTGCCAAGGAATTTCTCAATGGTCTTAGCCTTAGCCGGGCTCTCCACAATTACCAAGTTTTCTTGCATAATATTTCTATGTTTGTTCTTTTGAGGCGCAAAAGTAAACAAAAAATTGCGTACACCTTATTATATAGCAATAATTTTAGATATTTTAACAAAAGAAAGGGTTTTAAGGTGAAAACTATTGGCATTTCTTACGTTTTTAGCCTTTTTCTTAGTGAAATGACGAACCAAGTGCTTTCTTTTATCCGTGAATCTTTTTTTTGCGTATCTAACGCAAAGACACCAAGACGCGGAGATTATTAACCTCCGCGTCTCAGCGTTTAATCTCTTAATATATTATCTCTAATCTCTAATCCCTAATCTCTAATCCCTAATCTCTAACCCCTAACCTCTAACACATATTACCACAACACAGAAGCAGCCATCTTGCGGATTGAAGCCACACGTTCGGCAAGTGTAGGGTTATTCTTTGCCTTCTGGTAGTTATACTTCATCTGCAACTGAAGTAGGGTAGTAGCAGGAATATCGAGGGCTGCCTCAAACATCATTGCTGTATCTGTGGTAACAGGGCGGCGTTCATTGAGAATATCATTAAGCACCTTATATGAAATGCCCATACTCTCAGCCAGAACCTTCTGCTTAATGCCGCGCTCCTCAATCTCGTCTTTTAGCACCTCTCCCGGATGTGTAGGCGTAAAGCCGTATATCATATTTGCCATAGATATGTTTATTTATAATGATTTGACAATTCTGTAAGTGTGCAAAGAGTGACAATCGGTTCTTTGCTGATAAGGTCAAGTTTAAACTCAAGCCTATACTGACCATTCACTCTCACGGAATAAGAGCCGTCCTTGTCACCACGAAGAGCCTCGAAGTGTAAGGAACGAAAACGGAACAAGTCTTCCATTACGGAAGTGGACTCCAACAAATCGACAGTCTTTCTGTATTTTGAGGCAATCTGTGGTTGGAACCTATGTTTCTTATCAGAACAATATCCTTTCTCATATAGCTCACGCAAATATTCCTTTTCGAATCTTATCTCCATAAGCACACATTAATTTGTTCGGTGCAAAAGTAATAAATAATATTGAGATAATCCACTAAAATCGTGGAATAAATTGTTTCGTTGTGTTTTTTTAACAATAGACATCCGCTTTTTTGTTATCCGCGGATTATCTTTTTTATTTCTAACGCAAAGACACAAAGACGCGGAGATTATTAACCTCTGCGTCTTGGATAAAAGTACAAATGGCTGGAATGAATTATCCACTCCGGCCATTTGTTATTTTAGTTTGAAAATACGTCAAATAGAAATGCGTTATTTTACTATAACCTTTTTACCATTAATAATATTCAGACCTTTCACTTGTTTGCTCATGCGTAGTCCAGAAATGGAGAAAATATTATCGTTATTCATTCGGGCATCGATGCTTTCAATGCCTGTTGTAACAGCAGGCAGGTCATCAATGATGGTGAAATTTTCCCAATATTTTGCTGCCAGATATGTAGCTTTGCAACCTGCAGGAACATGGATTTCAATAAAAGAATCAACAAAGGTATTCTCTTCTATTTGCTGAGGTGTAGGAGAGTAATTCTTGATAGAAGTCAAATTTAAACAATCAGCAAAGGCATTATCATCAATTTTCTTTATGGTGCTTGGAATTGTAACTGATGTCACATCAGAACAATTCAGAAAAGCACTTCTAGAAATTGATGTCACATCATAAGATATTCCATTATAAGTTATAGTGCTTGGAATCACAACATCGCCAGAGTATGGAGTTACACCAGTTGTTAACTTTACTTCCTTGGTTTCCTTATTAAGATAATAGTTTTTATCTGCATTCGTAACTTTCACTATCAGATCATTAGCGATGTCGTCTATAACATTAAAACTATTCCATTCGTGTGCCCAAAAATAAGCTTCACCACATCCTATAGGTACATGAAGTTCATTGTGAACGTCAAATACATTACCAGGCAATACCTGTGGTGTAAAAGAATAATCATATACAGTTGCAAGATGAATACAATCAACAAATGTTTCACAGTCAATGAATTCTACATAACGAGGGATAGTAAGCGATGTAATATCAGTAGATCCAATAAAGGCCTCTCTGCCAATGGAAGTGACATTATATGAAACCCCTTTGTAGATAACGCTGGTAGGAATCACTACATCACCATAGAATTTCTGGGGACTTGCCGTCAATTTTGCCTGTTTTTTTTCAAGAATCAGATAATAGTTTATACCATTATCTTCAACCTTAATTACACCTTCATGTTCTATATCGTCAACAATTTGATACCTATACCAAGGTAAATCTTTATTCCAAGATTTATCGTTCTTATATTCCTTAAGATAACCAACAGGAACATGGATTACATTATTTCCCATGAGAGATATTGCTTCATATTCAATCTTTTGAGGCTTTTTGGATAAAATATAAATATCTGCTTTAGAATCCTCCTCGGGTAAATAAAATGCTAAAGCCTCATAGCCTATCTTTGTTACTGTTGCTGGAATTGTAATAGAAGTAATAACATTATTCCAGAACGCTTTATCAGCAATAGAAGTTACTGTATAGCTTATCCCTTTATGTGTCACAGAAGCAGGGATTTCAACTTTTCCTGAATATTTCTTGCTTCCAATTATCACTTCTGCCTCTTTTGTTACGGTGTAAAGATAATAGCGAAGTCCGTCTATTTCTTCCTTCAAAATATCAGAAGCCTGATCTTCAACAATCTTAAAAAGATTCCAACAATATACTTTATCATCTTGATAGTATTTTTGATATCCAACAGGAACATGCACTGTAATATTCTCTAAAGAAGAATCAAAACAATTAATTGATAATGAAGTTGGCTTCTTTATCATACTAATAATTGTTTTTAGATTCTTACATCCACAAAACAGCCCATCTTCAAAATTTGTCACAGATTCAGGGAAAGACACAGAAGTCAATTGATCACATCCATAGAAACTTCTTTCACTAATAGAAGTAACCTTATATGTTTCTCCTTTATAATCCACAGTTGCAGGAATTACTAATTCTCCTTGATATTTATCTTCACCATCAGTCACTTCGGCTTGCTTTGTCTTGGTGTTAAGTATTAAATTTACACCATTTGCAATCATTGGTACAAATGGAGTTTCCAAATCATCAATAATAGTATAATTCTCCCAAAAATATGCTCTTTGGTATGCAGCCTTGAAACCAACTGGTACGTGAAGTTCACCAAAAGTACTAGAATTAGTATTATAATATTCTATAATCTGAGGCTTTGGAGAATAATTATTCACCTTAATATAATAAGTCCAATCCAAAACGGATTTTCCCATTTTACGTACAGAAGCAGGGATAGCAAAGTTCTCCAAATTGTTACATTCATAGAAAGCCTGATCTCTTATTTCTGTTAACGATTCTGGAAGACTAACTTTTTTTAGTGAAGAACAACCCTGAAAAATTGCAGATGGTAGAATTGTTACCTTCTCTGGAATAACTATAGATTCAAGAGAACTACAAAATCTGAAAAGATGATCGCCTAACTGTTCTACAGAGTTTGGAATTATTAAAGACTTAAGAGCGCGACAATTTTCAAAAGCTTCATCATCAATATCAATTACGGATTCTGGAATATTAATGTCTTTTAGTTTAACACAATCCAAAAATGTTCTGAATTCAATAGATGTTATAGCATTGGAAAGAGAGACAGAAACCAGATTTTCACAGCCCTCAAATGCATTTTCCCCAACAGATGTTACCGAATTAGGAATAACTATAGATGTCAAACTTATACAATGATTAAATGCACTAGATCCAATTTTTGTAACAGAGTTAGGAATAGTAACGGATGTTACATTAGCACAATAATCGAATGCGCTATTAGCAATCCCCTTTACATCATATCGTACTCCATCCTTTGTTACTGTTTTTGGAATCACAATATCACCGCTATATCTAATATCTCCATTATTAACTACAGCTGTTTTTGTTTCTTTGTCCAACTCATAACTAATACCGTCAATAATAGTCTGAGCATACGATGTTACACTAATGACTGATAGTAAAATCAGTAATAGTAATCTTTCTTTTTTTGTTTTCATTATGATATAATTTAAATTTAGATTGTCATTATTTTCACAATTGCAAAATTAATATAATATCCTGAGATTACAAAAAATTTTAATTGTTTTTTATCCCAATACTCTAAAATTAGATAAAAGAAATTTCAATGATAAAATTTTCTACATATTAATAACTTATCCTCTTGGGACGCATATCAAGTCATGCGTAATGCCTCTTGATTTTGTAATCTCAGAGTAAAACTATGTAAAATTCACGAGAGTTTTTAGAGAGGGGGGTGCACTTTTGCCTATTTTTACCCTTTTGCCTGCTGATTATCAGTAGTTTACAACGCGTGTACCCCCCTGATAATACATTTTGGGGGTACACTTCAAAGAGAGGGGGGGGGGCACGCTTTGTTATTGCTTGATTTTCAGTGCGTTATATCTCTAAAATGGCCAAAAGTGCACCCCCCTCTCGCAAAACTCTCTCGAAAAATATTTTTCGTTTGCTTCAGGTCCGCTTCTCCTTCGCTTCTAATCCGTTTCAAATCCGTTGTAAGTCCGTTCCATAGTATGGGAGCTGAATGGGAGTTACATGGGAGTCACATGGGACTTACTACGGACTCTCTACAAACGCACTTTATGGTGCTATTGATATTCTTCCGGGAGTTCATCCTTCCAGTTAGGATAGGGATCAGAGAGGAGATGGGAGTTGTAGAAATGGCGGTTGCCTGTTACCTCCGGGCCGAGGAATGACGGACGGTCGAAAAGCTCGTCTTCATTCGTGAGCTCCACTTCGGCAAAGAGAAGGCCTTCGTTAGCTCCATGAAACTCGTCAACCTCGAAGGTGTGTCCGCCGAATGGCACAAGCCAGCGGGTCTTATCGACAACGCCTCCACGACATAGCTTCAGCATCTCAAGCGCATCTTCCTTTGGAATCTCGCGCTCAAACTCGTATCTTGACATACCACCGTTAAGGGATGGTCCCTTGATGGTGAGGTATGCCTTCTCGTCACGAAGTCTTATGCGAACAGTGGCTCCCTTGCAAGCCATATATCCCTGTTGGATATGTGAGTGCGAGGAAGCCATTGTCTTGAAAGACCCGTCCTTTGAAACAAGGAATTTTCTTTCTATTTCAAGCATGGGAGGATTAACTCATCATAAAGCAACTGAATATGGTGAATGCGATTCCAAGTCCAATGAGGACTCCGATAATCCAGCCAATGACCTTGTTACCTTCCTTTTCTTGCTTTGCTGCATAGGCTGCACGCTTTGCGTTGCCTGCTACTTTCTTTTCTTTGCTCATAGTAAATATAGTTTTATTTAGTTATTAGTATTTTTTAGTGAAGAGTGAAAAGTGAAGAATTTAAATTACCTTTTATTGCCAAAGGGTGATTGATGACCTTAAACTGCAATACAAACTTAAATTTTTCACTCTTAGTTCTTCACTCTTCACTTTCAGATTTATTCATCCACAACAGGGAATTCCATAAGGTATGCCTTGATGAAACCGTCGATTTTTCCGTCCATTACACCATCAACGTCTGTTGTCTGGTAGTTGGTGCGGTGATCTTTTACACGACGGTCATCGAATACATAGGAACGTATCTGAGAACCCCATTCTATCTTCTTCTTTCCTGCCTCAATCTTTGCCTGAGCCTCGAGGCGCTTCTTCATAGCACGGTCGTAGAGCTGTGACTTGAGCAGTCGCATGGCATTTTCTCGGTTCTGCTGTTGCTTACGGCTCTCGGTATTGGCGATGAGGATTTCCTCTTCCTCGCCTGTGTCAGGGTCTTGATACATATATCGTATACGTACACCCGTCTCAACCTTGTTCACATTCTGACCACCGGCACCGCTTGAACGGAAGGTATCCCAGCTAACGCGGGCAGGATCTACATAAACCTCGATGGTATCGTCGATGAGAGGAGAGACGAAGACAGAGGCAAAACTTGTCATTCGCTTTCCCTGTGCGTTGAATGGGCTTACGCGGACAAGACGATGAACGCCCGACTCGCTCTTCAGATATCCGTAGGCATATTCGCCACCTTCAATCTCCATAGTAACAGACTTGATTCCTGCCTCGTCAGCCTCTTCCAAATCGCTGATAGTAACCTTGTAGCCGTGAGTCTCTGCCCAGCGCATATACATACGCCAAAGCATTGAAGCCCAGTCTTGTGCCTCTGTACCGCCCGCACCAGAGTTGATTTTCAGTACGCAAGCCATAGGGTCCTCTTTCTGACGAAGCATATTGCGAAGTTCAAGGTCCTCGATGGCTTTAAGGGCACGCTCGTAGTCGGCATCCACTTCCTCTTCCGTCACCATTTCATCGCGGTAGAACTCCATAGCGAGGGCAAGCTCGTCGGTAGCAGTTCTGACCTCTTCATAGCCGTCAAGCCATTTCTTGATGTCCTTAACGAGTTTCATCTGCTCCTGGGCACGCTCAGGGTCTTCCCAGAAATCGGGAGCCTGAGTGCGGAGGTCTTCCTCCTCAAATTCTACTTTCTTCTTTTCGATGTCGAGATAGCGGTAAAGCGCGTCTGCTCGGTCTTGAATATCCTTTAATTGGTCTGCTGTGATCATATATTTGCAATTAAGTGAATAGTGAATAGTGAAGAGTGAAGAATTTAAATTACATTTTATCGCGAACGGGCGATTAACGGCTTGAAACGGCAATACAAACTTAAATTTTTCACTCTTAACTTTTCACTCTTAACTCTTCTGAATCTATTCTTTGTACATTTCCTCGATAACGTCTGCGTAGTTCTTGTAAATGACGCCACGACGGCTCTTGAGAGTATTTGTAAGCTCGCCAGACTCCATTGTGAACGGCTTTGTGAGAAGAGTGAATCTCTTCACCTGCTCGTAGCCGGCAAGTCCCTGCTGAAGGGTGTTGATGCGCTCTGTGAGCATCTTGATAATCTTCGGGTTTGTGCAGAGGTCTTTGCGGCCGTCGAATGGGATGTTGTGCTCACGGGCGTATTCCTCAAGGAATGAGTAGGCAGGAACGATGAGCGCGGATACGAACTTGCGCTGGTCGGCTATGATAACGATCTGCTCTACGTATTTATCCACGAGAAGTTTTGCCTCTACAGCCTGTGGAGCCACGTATTTACCGTTGGATGTCTTGAAGAGATCCTTTATTCGCTCTGTGATGTAAAGCTCGCCATCTTTCAGATAGCCGGCATCACCGGTATGGAAATATCCGTCTTCGGTGAAAGCCTCTGCGTTGAGATGGTCTCGCTTGTAATATCCCTTTGTAATTGTAGGACCTTTGAGAAGAATCTCGCTGTTCTCGCCAATCTTGATGTCGATGCCCTCTATCGGGCGGCCTATAGAGCCTATGGTGAACGGCTCGTCGCGATGGTCGCAAGAAACGGTAGCAAGGCTCTCTGTGAGTCCGTAGCCGACAATCATATTAATACCGATGGAATGGACGAATACCTCCACTTCAGGAGATACGGTAGCACCGGCTGTAGGGAAGATGTTCGGCTTGAGAAGACCGAGTTCCTTACGGATAAGCGAGAGTACGGTTTTGTTTGCTATCTTGTATTTCAGGGCAAGTCCGATTGGCGGGCGCTTGCCGTTTGCACGATATTCTATGTTGTAGCGGGCACCAAGGTCGAGAGCTCCGAGAAGGAGTTTTCTCTGGAAAGGAGAGATCTTATCCATCTTTTCCTGTACGCCGGCATATACCTTTTCCCAGAATCGCGGAACGGCAGACATACAGGTAGGGTTGGTCTCGCGCATCGACTTCTGAATCTCACGAGGATTGGTGTTGATGATAAGCGTAGCGCCTTCGTAGAGAGAGAGGAAATCCCATCCACGCTCGAAGATATGGGTGATGGGAAGGAAGGTGATGACGCGGTCGCTTTCCCCAACAGGCACGCATTTGTCGTTTGCCTTTATGGCTGCGTGGAACTGACTATAGGTGAGCATTACGCCCTTGCTGTCACCAGAAGTGCCTGATGTGTAGAGAATGTTTGCAAGGTCTTCCTCATTTGCCTGTTTCCAAAGGTTTTCCACTTCTGTCTGACGCGGATAGCCGTCAGCCATTTTGAGAAGGTCGGAGAAATATATGGATGTGGTGTCGTGGTTGGCACGTACAACCGATGGGTCATAGATGATGATACGCTCAAGTGGCGGACAAAGAGCCTGAACGCGACGAGCCTTGTCGTATTGCTCCTGTTCGCCTACGAAGAGGATGCGTATTGAGGCATCGTTGATGACATACTGAATCTGCTCTTCGCTACTTGTTGCATAGAAAGGAATTGTAACTGCACGGATACCGAATGCTCCGAAGTCGGAACAGATGTACTGAAAACAATTCTGGGAGAATACGCCGATATTCTCCTGCACATGTACACCAAGATTAAGAAGGGCGTTGGAAACACGCTTAACCTTCTCGGCAAATCCTTTCCAGGATATTTCCTTCCAAGTAGCACCACCGAACTCACGGTAAACGAATACGGTTCTGTCACCGTATTTCTTTGCCTGTGCATAAGGAAGTTGAGATAGATGGCATTTTGTAAGCATAATCCAGTTTGATGTTAATATTAAATGCAAAAATAATAAATTAAGTCGAAATAAGGAAATGATAAAGGTGTTTTTTTGTGTTTGAAGTGGAAAAAAGAGAGAAAACACTCTATTATGTGCAGATTTTTATGTAAGTTTGCAGTCTCAAAACAAGAAATTATGACAACAGAAGAACTTACTCAAGAAGCTGTTTCGCTTCTTCAGAGACTCATAGCAACGCCAAGCGTAAGTCGTGATGAAGGCAAGGCCGCCGACATTATGCAGGAGGCGATGGAATCATACGGTTTCACCCCGACACGTGTCGGAAATAATCTTTGGATTCAGTCTGAGGATTGGTCGGATAACAGGCCTACATTATTGCTCAATGCACATATTGACACGGTGAAACCGGTAGCCTCATGGACTCGTGATCCTTTTGCCCCGACTATCGAGGGTGATACTCTGTATGGTCTTGGGAGTAATGACTGCGGCGGTGGACTCGTGTCGCTTCTTCAGGTGTTCAGGGAACTTGTGAACAGCAAGAAATCATTGCCTTATAACCTTGTCTATTTGGCTTCATGTGAGGAGGAAGTGAGTGGCGTGAATGGTATCAGAAACGTTATCGACAAGTTGCCTGAGATTGATGTCGCCATCGTGGGAGAGCCGACGGGAATGCAACCAGCCGTAGCAGAGAAAGGACTTATGGTAATCGACATGACTGCTCATGGAAAATCTGGTCATGCGGCTCGTGGAGAGGGTATCAATGCCATCTATGAGGCACTTGATGACATGTGTTGGGTAAGAAACTATAAGTATCAGAAGGTGAGTGATTTCCTTGGTCCTACGGTTATGAATCTTACTGTGGTGAATAGCGGTACTCAGCATAATGTCATTCCTGATGAATGTAAGATGATTGTTGATGTACGTACAAATGAGAACTATGACAACGAGGAAGTGTTCCGATTCATTGACGAGCATACGAAGAGCGACTGTAAGGCACGCTCATATCATTTGCGTTCTTCAAAGATAAGTCTTGACCATCCGATTGTGAAGCGTTGTGTGGCTATGGGTAAGAAGCCTTTTGGTTCGCCAACGCTGAGTGATCAGGCTCTCATGCCTTGGGAGTCGTTCAAACTTGGTCCGGGAGAGTCTTCACGCTCTCATAGTGCCGATGAGTTTATAAGGATTTCAGAGATAAGAGATGCGATAGAGACGTATATCCGCCTCATAGCAGATTAGTTTATTCGACTTTTACAAGTTTAGATTTGCCTGGAAGGCAATACTATGAGTAACCGAGGTGCATACTCGACGAAGGAGAGGATGCCCTCGGGTAGAAACTATCGCTATCTTAAATCAGCCTGGAAGGCTGTACCTTATTGACTTTCACGTATGAACTTTCGCGATGTACTGCCCTCCAGGCAGAAGAAGGATTATGAGGCTTAATCCCCGCACATCCTCGTTTCACTCGTATGTACGGGGTTACTCATGGTATTGCCTTTCAGGCAATTCCGAGTTTGCGAAGAATCAACTCAACAAATGATAGCTTCCGCCCGCCATTGAGATGACGACACCATTCATCTCAAGCATGAAAAGGGCGGAATTTATCGTTCCTATAGGGAGATTTGTGCGGATAGCGATTTCGTTAACGTGCAAATCTCTTTCTTTTAGTGCTTCAACAATAAGCGTTTCATCTGGTGAGAGATTTGGGAATAATTCTCGTTCTATTCCCTCTTTTTTTGCCTTTTCCAGAATGAGGTCACTATTCCAGTTCATTTCCGTTATGAAATCCTCTGCGGAAGTGATTAGTTGTGCCCCTTGTTTGCGTATAAGGTTATTACAACCTGCACTATATGGAGCATTTACGGCTCCTGGAAATGCGAATACATCTCGTGAATAACTGTTGGCAATATCGCAAGTGATGAGACCGCCACCTTTTGCTGCGCTCTCAACGAGAATGGTAGCATCGCTCATTCCGGCTACTATTCTGTTGCGCTGAACGAAGTTGCGTTTCTCAGGTCGTGTGCCGTGTGGATATTCTGACAATAACCCGCCATGAGCAACCATCTCCTTTGCTGTGTTACGATGTATGTTTGGATATATGGAATCAAGTCCGTGAGCAAGAACACCGACGGTATCCATTCCGACCTTTAGGGCATTCCTATGGGCTTGTATATCCACGCCATAGGCAAGTCCGCTGATTACAAGAACATCTGGGTTCGTTTCGTGTAAATCCTCGATGAAATGGCGGATTATGTCTTGTCCATAGACTGTACATTGACGTGTGCCTATGATGCTTAAAACTTTTGCAGGATTGAGGTTTCCATTTCCGCAGAAATACAAAACAAGGGGAGCATCCTCACAATGGGTGAGGCGCTGGGGATAATTCTCATCACCGAAATGTAAAGCCTTGATGGAGTGTGCCTCGCAGAATTTCAGTTCCTGTTCTGCGAGGGCAAGGGCATCGTCAAGTCCGGAGAGCATCTGCTTCAAGTGAGGAGTTGCCTCTGGAATGACATTTTCGATATGCTTTCTATTCTCTACGATAGCCGTAGTCGATCCTGCCTCCTGATACAGCTGCATCAACTGAAGAGGAGAAATTTGTGGCTTCAGCATTGTAAGTGCTATTGCATTAAGTATTTCCATGAGATTATTGAGGTGTTAGTGATTATTCAGAATATATGACTTGAATGAGCGTCTGTCCAACAGCTTTCAAGGTATTGGCGTCGAGATGTTCCATGTCATCGTTGATTGTGTGCCATGTAGGACCGAAAGAACTCTGTCGGCAATCAGGATAGAAAGGAATGATATCAACCGTTGGAATGCCTGCTTCGTTTACAGGTATGTGGTCGTCGGTTACACCTCCGCCAACTTCATTGGCAAACACGCTACTGAAACCTGCATGACGGGCAGCAGACCATACCTTATCAACGATAGAAGCGGCATATCTCAGAGAGAAATGTTCTTGATATATTTTTGCGCCTTGTCCTCCTACCATGTCAAGGAGAATGCCAAACTGTGGATTGTAGCCTTCAGGAAGGTTCTTTGCCCAGTATTGTGCACCGAGAGCCCATGTCTTCTCGCTATCCTCATTCTTTTCTGCCCATTGCGGAGTTCCGTAGTCCTCTGCATCGAAGCATACGAGGTCAACGCCGATTGCAAGTGTTGTGTCATTCTGAAGAAGACGAGCCACTTCAAGCATTACTCCTACGCCGGAAGCGCCATCGTTTGCAGCAAGTACAGGCTTATGCCAGTTGGTAGAGTCATGGTCGTTGTCAGCCCATGGACGGCTGTCCCAATGGGCGCAAATGAGAATGCGTCTCTCTGCCTGTGGGTTGAAATGAGCTATGATATTGGTAGAATGGAGTTTTGTGCCATCCCAACCTGTGAGATCTGCTTTTTGTGTCTCTACTTCCAGACCAAACCCCTTAAACTTATTGACAATCCATTCCTCACATAGGTCATGCGCCTTACTGTTCATTGTACGAGGTCCGAAGTCGCATTGTGCCTGACAATAAGCCATTGCAGAATCAGCAATGAAGGCAGGACCAACAGGATTGAGAACTTCCTCTACTTGCTTGTTGCTTTTACAAGAAGAGAAAAGTGTTGCTACTATGAGGAAACTAAGGAAAATGTATTTTCTGTTCATATATAAGTTTTTATTTTGCTTTCTGAATCTCATCCATTACACGAAGCCAGTTACCTCCCCATATCTTCGCTATATCGGTTTCTGAATAGCGACGGCGGAGAAGCTGACGGGTAAACTGCTGGATATCTGAGGCATCACGCATTCCACATACACCACCATCACCATCGAAATCTGTGCCGATTCCAACGTGGTCAATGCCCATGATGTCTATTGCATGTTCAAGATGCTTGATTCCATCGAGGATATCAGCTTCGCCTGTCTTTTGCAAGAAACCGTGGTAGAAGGTGGTATGCACGACACCTCCCTTTGCTGCTATAGCACGTAACTGGTCGTCAGTCAGGTTACGCGGATGGTCACAAAGGATGCGGGAGTTTGAATGAGAGCATACGATAGGCTTCTCGCTGATTTCAAGGGCATCATAGAAACTCTTCTCACCTGCATGGCTCATATCTACCATGATGCCAAGGCGGTTCATTTCCTTGATTACCTGTTCGCCAAACTCTGAAACGCCATTATGCGTATTGCAGCCACGGGCAGAGTCGCATATATCGTTATCGCCATTATGGCAAAGAGTCATATATACTATGCCCCTATCCGCAAAATGCCTCAGTTTATCAAGGCTGTGCTCAATGGCAAGACCATTCTCGATTCCGAGCATAATGCTCTTCTTGCCCATCTGCTTGTTGGCATAGAGATCTGCGGATGTTCTTGCTATGCCAAGATAGTCAGGTACTCGGGCAACAGTAGATTCTATGATGTCAAATATGGAATCTGCGTAGGTGGATGGTGTAATAGACGTTCTTCCCTTTGGGAAGGCTTGGTTAGGCTTTACATTCTCGTAGAACTCTTGCCCTTCCTTTGGCTGTGGAAGATAAGCCACCATGATAGTTGCATCCTGACGACCGTCCGTCATCTTATGAAGGTCAACAAGGATATGGCTATCCCGCTTTGTGAAGTCAACACCTTCATGGAAGAACATTGGGGTATCACAATGGGTATCGAGGGTAAGGATGCGAGAATGTAGTTCCCCTACCTTCTTATATTCCTTTGCTGAGTCAACGAGCCACTTAAACAGAGGAAGACCATCTTCTCCCAACCACTCAGGATGCCATTGCACACCCATTACGTTCTTGTATTCGGTGCTTTCAATAGCCTCTATGATGCCATCCTTTGAATGTGCTGTGGCACGGAAAAGAGAACCGGGATTATCAACAGCCTGATGATGGAAAGAGTTGACAAGTAAGGTGTTGGGTGTTGGGTGTTGGGTGTTTGCGTTTGGGAAATAGATGCCATGAAGCATACTTCCTTCTTCTATAACAACCGAATGAGTAGCTTCTTCTCTATCTGCATCCTGTGAATGCTTGATTGTAACTTGTGAACTTATATCCTGTGCAACGTGTCCTCCAAGAGCCATCGCAAGTGTCTGGATGCCTCGGCATATTCCCAACATAGGAATTTGCTTGTTGTAGGCAAGACGTGTGAGAATCAACTCGGCAGCATCACGTTCCTTGTTTATGTTATGGAGCTTTGGCGAAGGCTCTTCTCCACACCATAGCGGATTATAGTCGCCACCGCCAGTTAGCAGAATACCATCCACTTTTTCAAGGGTATCGGCAACGATTGCTGTATCGGCAATAGGTGGTATAATAACAGGAACGCCACCGGCGTTAATGATCTGCTTGTAATAGCGATCGCGCACCGTGGCGTCTATATCTGAATAGTTAGCCGTTATGCCAATGACAGGACGGTTCTCTGCTTCTGGAAAGTTCTCGTAAGCAGGGCTTAAAAGTTCATCTAAGGAGAAGCTCATACTTCGTAATTGTCAGGATGAAGAGAGTGGATTACTCTTCTGCACGAACTGGAATCTCACGCTTGATGCTCTGCTCCAATGAGATAAGTGTCTCTGTTGATACAACGCCGTGGATGCATTGCAACTGATTGTTGAGCAAATGCATCAACTGCTCGTTGTCACGAACATAGAGCTTTACGAGCATTGTGTAAGGACCAGTAGTGAAGTGGCATTCCACAATCTCTGGGATATTCATAAGCTGCTTGACTACATCCTTGTACATAGAGCCGCGCTCAAGTCGGATACCAACATAGGTACAAGTGCTATAACCAAGTGACTTCGGGTTTACATCGAATCCGCTACCAGTTATCACACCGTCTTCAATAAGATGTTGTACGCGCTGGTGAATAGCTGCACGTGATACTCCACATTCTGCTGCCACGTCCTTGAAAGGGATACGGGCATTAAGAGCAAGGATACTCAGGATTTTCTTGTCAAGTTTGTCAATTTTTTCCATCTCGATTATTGAGTAATAAATTGGTTTTCTTATAATCTATCGTCATTGTTTGACTCATTATTGTAAGCAAAATTACTCAATAAACCTGAATTATGCAACATTTTGACAGAAAAATTATGAAAAAGTCGTTATTTTGCTAACAAATTAACACTTTTTGCCATTTCAAGAGCCTTATTTTCGGCAGCTTCCATGATTTCACGCTCTCCAGGTCCCTTGTCGTTGATGCCACAGAGGTGCAGGATACCATGGATAATAACTCTGAACAGTTCTTCTTCGTATGTCTTGCCAAAGAGTTCGGCATTACTTTTCACAGTATCAAGACTAATCACGAGGTCACCATTTATGATATCATCTTCATCATAATCGAAGGTGATGATATCTGTGTAATAGTCATGGCCAAGATATTCGTTGTTGACTTCAAGAATCTTCTCGTCGTCAACAAACATATAACCGACCTCGCCAACCTTGCGGCCATAGGAAGCGGCTACCTGTTTAATCCAAGCAGAAGTATCGCGTTTGCGAATCTTCGGCATCTTTACGTTTTCTGAAGAATATGTAATCATATTGTTAATTACGAATTACAAATTACGAATTATCTGCATTCCTGCTTATTTAGGCAAGGACGGCCTGAAAGGCCAGAAGCTAATAGCCCAGAGCATCGCTCTGGGTATGTGGTGTGTGAGGCAATCGCCCTGAAAGGGCAAAAGCATTAAGGCGACAGATAAGCTTTTGCCCTTTCAGGGCGAGTTTATCCAAATCTTTATCCTCAGGGCGATGCCCTGAGCTTGGTGCTCATTGGCCTTTCAGGCCGTTCTGCGCTTAGTGCTCTTCACTTGCGAAACCTAATGCCAGAGTTCTTATTGCTCTTTGGCAGGAACTGACTAACATCTTTCCCAAACATCTCCAAAGTCCTTATCATACTTGATGAAAGGGCAGAAAGTTCTGGACGAGAGTAGAAAAGGATTGTATCCAAACCATCGCTGAGCAGTTTGTTGAAGTCTGCCTGATCACGCTCGTATTCAAAGTCCTTGATTGAACGGACACCCTTCACGATAGCCACAGCGTTATGTCGCTTGGCAAAATCAACGGTCAGGTCGGAATAAGCCTCCACAACCACACGTGGATCATTCTCATACACCTTCCTTATCTGGGTTACGCGCGCCTCAATCTCCGGACTCAGGAAACTGTCTTTCGTTTCCTTGTCAGGATTGTAGCCAATGCCGATGACAATCTTATCGAATATCTTCAGGGCTCGTTCCACTATGTCTGCGTGACCGATAGTGAAGGGATTGAATGTGCCAGTGAAAAGTGCTGTCTTCATATCTTAATCAAAGAATGATGGACTTATGATGTTACTGTTAGTACGATACATATCCCTGCCAAGATGGTTGTAGGCAAGTTCGGTGACCATACGACCTCTTGACGTTCTCTTGAGGAAACCTTCCATGATGAGGTAAGGCTCATATACATCCTCTATGGTTCCTGCATCCTCACCAATGGCTGTGGCGATAGTTCCGATACCCACAGGACCGCCTTTGAACTTGTCGATGATGGTGGTGAGAATCTTGTTGTCGATATCATCAAGACCATATTCGTCTATGTTGAGGGCTGTCAGAGCCACCTTTGCTATCTTCGTGTCAATATTGCCGTTGCCTTTCACCTGAGCAAAATCACGCACACGACGGAGAAGACCGTTTGCGATACGAGGCGTTCCTCTTGAACGGCGTGAGATCTCGTCTGCTGCCTCGTCGTTTATAGGCATTCCAAGTAGTCGGGCAGAGCGTTTTATGATACGTGAAAGGGTATCAGGATCGTAATATTCAAGGTGCATGTTAATGCCGAAACGGGCACGCAGAGGAGCTGTCAGCAATCCGCTACGGGTAGTGGCACCGATAAGCGTGAAAGGATTGAGGTCTATCTGGATTGATCGTGCAGATGGACCCTTATCTATCATGATATCAATGCGATAGTCTTCCATTGCCGAGTATAGGTATTCCTCAACGACTGGTGAAAGACGATGAATCTCATCAATGAAGAGCACATCGTTGGTTTCAAGCGATGTGAGGATACCGGCAAGATCGCCCGGCTTATCGAGTACAGGACCGGAAGTGATCTTGAAACCCACGCCGAGTTCGTTGGCAATGATATTGCTGAGAGTCGTCTTGCCAAGTCCCGGAGGACCGTGGAGTAGGGTGTGGTCGAGAGGTTCTCCACGGAACTTTGCGGCTTCCACAAAGACCTGCAGATTCTCCACAACACTCTTCTGACCGCTGAAATCCTCGAATTGCAGCGGACGTAATGCTTTCTCAAATTCCTTCTCGGAACTCGATATGCGTTCTTCGTGTATGTTGAAGTCTTCTGTCATTAGGTGGCAAAGTTACTCATTTTTCTTGAATGGGCAAAAAATATAGGCATTTAATTCTTGTTTTTCGTCTATTTGTATTATTTTTGCGGTGGAAAAGAAATCACTCACCTTAAATCCGGTTTGAATGAACATATCTGAAACAACTATCGATTTTGTTTGCAAGCATGCAAATGATGATGTAAGGAAACTCGCGCTCTCGGCAAAGAGAGCGGAGGGACTTGACCTGTCATTTACCCTTGACCAGATTGCCGGCAGACAAAAGGCTCGAACAAAGCTGCCTTCGTGGTATGCTTTGGCTGCTTTGGGTGAGGGTGTTGATGAGGCTCATTTCCTTGTCTTTCCGCCTCATATCTCTATGGAGCAATGCTCATCTGAGCAAACGGCAAAGTACAAGAAGCGCATTCTTGACCGCCTTCTCCCCTCTATTCTCGACCATCCTTGGTCGAGAAACGCCCATTTCATCGATATAACCGGCGGCTTTGGTGTTGATTTCTCTTATATTGCGCAAGGCTTTGCTGAGGCTACCTACGTGGAGCGTCAGGAGCATCTATGTGAGATTGCGAGGCATAACTTCCCATTGCTCGGTTTGCCTAAAGCGAATGTTGTTTGTAAGGAACTTGATAGTCCTCTTCTGCTCCCAAGTTTGGGAGCAGCCTTACAAGAAACCATTGTTTTCATAGATCCTGCCCGTCGTGATACTAACGGCAACAGAACGTATGCTATTGGCGATTGTACCCCCAATATCCTCGATTTCATCGGGGAATTGTTGAACAGAACGGCCGTTGTGATGGTAAAGCTGTCGCCTATGCTTGACTGGCATCAAACTGTTGAGGATATAAATCGTGCCTCTGGTTCGGGAAATGCCGTTAGGGAAGTTCATATCGTATCAACTCAGAATGAGTGCAAGGAACTATTGCTTGTGCTTTCTGAGAGATATGAAAGTGCTCTTGAGGTATATTGTGTTAATGATGATGATGTGTTTGTCTTTACTCCAAGCGAAACCAGAACCAAGACATTAGAAGTAAAGCAGTCAAAAAAACTCTTTGTGCCAAATGCCTCTGTGATGAAAGCCGGATGTTTCCCAGAAATAGAAGCACGCTTTGGCATAAGGCAGATTGGCAAGAATTCGCATCTCTTTATCGGAGGTGAGGATATTGTAGGCTTCCCCGGTCGTGTGTTTAACATCCTGACTGTCACGACAATGAACAAGAAGGAACTGAAATCTGCCCTTGCTGGAATTGATAGGGCAAACATTTCTGTCCGCAACTTCCCCCTTTCGCCTGAGCAGCTTCGTAAACGCCTTAAAATCAAGGATGGTGGTGACATTTATCTCTTCGCCACCACAACAGATGAAGAAGAACACATCATCTATGTTACTGGAAAGGATTCCGCGTAGCGCCTGAGCTTTGCGAAGAAATTCTCCGCTTGTGCGGAGGGATCAGAAAGTAAATTAGGAGAAAATTAAATCAGTAAATTATATTCAGTAAATTTTTCAGATAAATCAGATAAATCCGTTTCCCTTTATTTTTTTCGAACACAGAAGACACAGAATAAACGGACTTGCTATTTGCTTTCGCCTTCTAAAAAAACAGGGGAAAACCAATAAAAACATATAAAAACAAAATGTTTTCTCATGTTTTCTTTTGTTTTAATTGGTTTTTCTAAATGGCGAAAGCAACTTATCCGCTCTATGTCCAAAGTAATTACCATTAAAATACCATTAAATTACAATTAATTTACCATTAAAATACCATAGTTAATGGTAATATTATGGTATTATTATGGTAATATAATGGTATTATAATGGTATTATCATCGGAGGAATAGCGTTGTCAAGAGGGATTTTCAAACGCAGAGACGCAAAGCCGCTGAGTCTTCTTTTACGAACACAAAATGCACGAGAGAAACGGAAGTTTTTCGCATAAGTTGCTTTCGCCATTTAGAAAAACCAATTAAAACCATAGAAAACAAAGTAAAACATTTTTATTAATGATTTTCATCCCGATTTTCAGAGAGATAACGAGTTGCTTTCGCCCTTTAGAAAAACCAATTAAAACAAAAGAACACAAAATAAAACATTTGTTTTTATATGTTTTTATTGGTTTTCCCCTGTTTTTTTAGAAGGCGAAAGCAAATAGCAAGTCGTCGAGCTGATGGAGAATTAAAGTTAATAAATGTTTTTTGCGTGAAAATTTGGCGGTATCAGATATTTTATGTATTTTTGCAAGCGATTAGTGCGTTGACAACAACAAATCTGTAAACCCCTAAACAACAAACAAATATGAGAAAGACTCTACTCCTTCTTTTATTCGCCCTTTTCTCATTCTCTGCAATTCATGCGGAGAAATCTTGGGAGATAGATGGGATAAAATGCAATCTGTCTGATGATGGTACGTTGACCATATCAGGAACAGGAGATATGCCTAGTTATGTGGTTGAAGATGATGTTCCTTGGTTTAACGATCGAAGCAAAATCAATAAAGTTGTGATTGAATATGGCGTAACGAGTATTGGAAGTCGTGTTTTCCATTTATGTTTAAGGCTTACCTCCATCACAATCCCTAACTCCGTGACGAGTATTAGAGATTATGCTTTCAAAGATTGTAATATAACATCCATCACAATCCCTAACTCCGTGACGAGTATTGGTGAAAAAGTTTTCATGGATAACCTACGTCTTACCTCTATAATTGTAGAAAAAGACAATCCCAAATATGACAGCAGAGACAATTGTAATGCTATAATAGAAACAAAATCCAATACTTTAATTGCAGGATGTAAGAATACCGTTATCCCTAGCTCCGTGACGAGTATTGGAGATTATGCTTTCTTTGGTTCTGAACTCACTTCAATCACAATTCCGAACTCCGTGAAGAGTATTGGAGATTATGCTTTCGGTGGTTGTTCTGATCTCACTTCTATAACTTTTAAAAGAACTTCTCCTCCTGAATTCGGGAAAGAGGTTTTTTATATAGTCAATACATCTATCCCCATATATGTTCCAAGTATCAGCATAGATGCATACAAGGAAGCGTTGAAAGATTTTGGTTTCTCTAATATCCAGGCAAATCCGAAGCAATTATTCCTGACTGGTAGTGAGTCATATACCCAAAATTCGCAGGTTGATGATATAGATGTTTCCTTTACCCGAAATTTCACTAAATACTGGGAACCTCTATATATTCCATTCTCTTTGAAATACGAGGACTGGAAGGATGATTTTGTAAAAATGAAGAATGACGATTCTGTTATTGAGCCTAATACTCCTTATCTCATCAAGGCAAAGAATTCAGGCAAGAAGACGCTATCCGTAGAAAATACGACTTTATATGAGTCAAAGGCGAACAGTATTGAATGTTCTACTACTACCGAGCAGTTCACCTTTATAGGTCTCTACAAGAAACCGTCTTTTAGTTTTTATTCGCAAACGTTTATTAGCAAATATGTTATGGATGAAGGTCTGCTAAGTGAGTTGACTGCCCAAAGTAACATTGGTCCTTATCGTTGGTACATGACGAGGGAAAACCGTAATTCTGCTTATGGCATAAATAACAATAATACGGCAAAGGAGATCTCTATCAGAGTGGTTGGTGAAGAGACTACTGGCGTAGCTAACATCCAACTCACATCTCCTAACACCCAGACCTACGACCTTAACGGCAGAAAGGTGAATGAGAATAACCTCAAGCCGGGAATTTACGTAAAGAATGGAAAGAAGTTTGTGGTGAAGTAAATTAACGCAACTCCGTTGCTGAATTGACAATAATTTTTCGCAAGGCTCAACAAGCCAAAGCAAGTTCCCAATCTTACCAATCTTTTACCAAGAGAAAGGCTCGCTTATGCGAATAATTATTTGGAAAGTAAATGAGCAATAAATTTTATCAGTAAATTAATTTAACGTGAGTTCGATGAATTCCTATATGGCAAACAGCAAGCTGTTTTTAACTGACAATAATTACCAATCTTACCAATCTTCAACCAGTAATTATCATTATTGTCAGTTCAGCATCGGAGATGCGTTTGCCATGAATTCGTCGAACTGAGGTTAATTTACTGGTTTATTTTACTTATAATTTACTTTCCACATCAGGGCGCAAGCCCAGTTTCTTATTGGATTAAGATTGGGAACTTGCTTTGGCTTGTTGAGTCTTGCGAAAAATTATTGTCAGTTAAAAGCAGCCTGCTGCTTGTCAATTGTTTGCTTTGGCTCACGTTAGTTTTTTTCGTGAATTTCGTGTTCAAAAAAAGAGGGTTCTTACGTTAATTACGTTAAAAAGGAAAATAAATGGCGGAAAATTTGTTCATGTCGTATTTTTTGTGTAAATTTGCACGGATTTATTTTTGAGTACGGAAAATGTCCGTGCTTTTGATGTATAATTAAGACAATAAAAATTTTTTTTCATTACGATGAACGTAATTTCAAAGACAGTCTCTCTTCCTGATGGTCGTCAGATCACCATTGAGACCGGTAAGCTCGCAAAGCAGGCTGATGGTTCATGTACCCTGAAGATGGGTAACACAGTACTCCTCGCTACTGTTTGCGCAGCAAAAGATGCAGTTCCTGGAACAGATTTCATGCCACTGCAGGTTGAGTATCGCGAGCAGTACGCTGCTGCAGGTCGTTTCCCTGGTGGCTTCACAAAGCGTGAGGGCAAGGCAAGTGATGAGGAAATCCTCACATGCCGTCTTGTTGACCGCGCACTTCGTCCACTGTTCCCAAGCGATTTCCACGCAGAGGTTTATGTTAATGTTCTCCTCTTCTCTGCTGACGGCGTAGATCAGCCTGATGCACTTGCAGGTTTCGCTGCTTCATGTGCACTGGCATGTTCAGATATTCCATTTGAGTGCCCAATCTCTGAGGTACGTGTAGCTCGCATCAATGGCGAGTTTGTTATCAACCCAACCTTTGAGCAGATGAAGGAGGCAGATATGGACCTTATGGTAGGTGCTACTGCTGACAACATCATGATGGTTGAGGGTGAGATGAAGGAGGTTCAGGAGGCTGACCTTCTCAATGCCCTTAAGGCTGCACACGCTGCTATCAAGCCTATGTGTGAGCTCCAGAACGAGCTTATGAAGGAACTTGGTACTGACAAGAAGCGTGAGTACTGCCACGAGGTTAACGACGATGAGCTCAAGGAGCAGGTTAGAACCGAGTGCTACCAGAAGGCTTACGACGTTGTTAAGCAGGCTCTTGAGAAGCACGCTCGTGCAGAGGCTTTCGAGGCTATCATCACAGAGTTCAAGGAGAAGTATGCTGCTGCTCACACAGACCTCACAGAGGATGAGCTTGAGGAGAAGAATACTCTCGCTGACAAATACTATCACGATGTAGAGAAGGACGCTATGCGTCGTTGTATCCTTGACGAGGGTGTTCGTCTTGACGGTCGTAAGACTGACGAGATCCGTCCTATCTGGTGCGAGGTTTCTCCACTCCCAATGCCTCACGGTTCTTCTATCTTCACTCGTGGTGAGACACAGTCTCTCACAACTTGTACCCTCGGTACAAAGCTTGACGAGAAGATGGTTGACGGTGCTCTCGAGAAGTACTACATGAAGTTCCTCCTCCACTATAACTTCCCTCCATTCTGTACAGGTGAGGCTAAGGCTCAGCGCGGCGTAGGTCGTCGTGAGATTGGTCACGGTCACCTTGCATGGCGTGGTTTGAAGGGTCAGATTCCAGAGGACTTCCCTTACACAGTACGTGTAGTATCTCAGATTCTTGAGTCAAACGGTTCTTCTTCAATGGCTACTGTATGTGCCGGTACTCTTGCTCTTATGGATGCAGGTGTTCCAATGAAGAAGCCAGTTTCAGGTATCGCAATGGGTCTTATCAAGAACCCAGGTGAGGATAAGTACGCAGTTCTTTCTGATATCCTTGGTGATGAGGATCACCTTGGCGATATGGACTTCAAGACAACAGGTACAAAGGACGGTCTTACAGCTACTCAGATGGATATCAAGTGTGACGGTCTGTCATACGAGATTCTTGAGAAGGCTCTTGCACAGGCAAAGGCTGGTCGTGAGCACATCCTCGGATGTATCACTAACACAATCGCTGAGCCACGTAAGGAGCTTAAGCCACAGGTTCCACGTATCGTTGAGATTGAGATTCCTAAGGAGTTCATCGGTGCTGTTATCGGTCCTGGCGGTAAGATTATCCAGCAGATGCAGGAGGAGACAGGTGCTACTATCACTATCGACGAGGTTGACGGTGTAGGTAAGGTACAGGTTTCAGCTCCAAACAAGGAGTCTATCGATGCTGCTCTCTCTAAGATCAAGGGTATCGTAGCAATCCCAGAGGTTGGTGAGGTTTATGAGGGTACAGTCCGTTCTATCATGCCTTACGGATGTTTCGTTGAGATTCTCCCAGGTAAGGATGGTTTGCTCCATATCTCAGAGATTGACTGGAAGCGTCTTGAGACAGTAGAAGAGGCAGGTATCAAGGAGGGTGACAAGATTACCGTTAAGCTCCTCGAAATCGACCCTAAGACTGGTAAGTACAAGCTCTCTCATCGTGTACTCGTAGAGAAGCCAGCTGACTATGTTGAGCGTGAGCGTCGTCCACGTCCAGAGCGTGGTGAGCGTCGTCCACGTCCAGAGCGCGGCGAGCGTCGTCCACGTCCAGAGCGTCGTAATGAGAATCATGAGGCTCACGAGCCAAAGGATTTCAATGACTCTCTTGATCACGAAATGTAATATAGATAACATGAATTAATATGTGGAGGATGTGCCTATGCACATCCTCCTTGTTTTTTCTGTATAAATGTGAGGATTGATTTGTTTGTTATGACTCGGACAAATACCATATTTATGGGATTGTATGCGTTAATCATCTCAAAATGCTTTGTTTCCTCAGTATTATTTCGTATCTTTGCATCCTAAAATTAGACAAATGGCTAAATACGATATAAATAAGGTAAGGGAAGATTTTCCTATTCTCTCACGTGAGGTTTATGGAAAGCCTCTCGTATATCTTGATAATGGTGCTACGACACAGAAACCTCTCTGTGTGCTCGATGCTATGCGTGAGGAGTATCTCAACGTAAATGCGAATGTGCATCGTGGAGTTCACTATCTCTCACAGCAGGCAACTGATCTTCATGAGGCTGCCCGTGAGAAGGTGCGCCAATTCATCAATGCAGAGAAGACTTCGGAGATAATCTTCACGCGCGGAACTACAGAGTCAATGAACCTTGTGGCAAGTTCCTTCTGTGACGGTTTCCTGAAAGAGGGAGATGAGGTGGTGATTTCAACTATGGAGCACCATTCCAATATCGTGCCTTGGCAGTTGCAGGCTTTGAAGAAGGGTATCGTACTTCGTGTCATCCCTATGAGCGATGAGGGTGTGCTTGATATGTCTGCTTTCGAAGGGTTGCTTTCAGAGAAGACAAAGCTCGTGAGCGTGGCTCATGTCAGTAATGTGCTCGGTACTGTTAATCCTGTAAAGGAAATCATAAGAAAGGCACATGAGCGTGATATTCCTGTTCTTATAGACGGAGCTCAGAGTGCTCCTCATATTGCCATTGATGTTCAGGATATGGATTGCGATTTCTTCGCATTCTCCGGACATAAGATGTATGGTCCTACAGGTATAGGTGTGCTTTATGGCAAGGAGGAATGGCTTGAGAAGATGCCACCTTATCAGGGTGGCGGAGAGATGATAGGTACTGTGTCCTTCGAGAAGACAACATACGCAGACCTTCCTTTCAAGTTCGAGGCAGGAACCCCTGACTATGTGGCAACACATGGCTTGGCACGTGCCATAGACTATATGCTCAATCTTGGTATTGACAATATAACTGCCCATGAGCAGGAACTCACCAAGTATGCTATGGAGAAGATGCAGGCTATTGAGAATATGCGAATATTCGGTACTGCTCCGGAAAAGGATGCAGTTATCAGTTTCCTTGTTGGGGACATTCACCACCTTGACATGGGAACATTACTTGACCGTCTTGGTATTGCTGTTCGCACAGGACATCATTGTGCAGAGCCTCTTATGCACAGACTCGGTATTCAAGGTACGGTTCGTGCATCCTTTGCTCTCTACAATACGAAGGAAGAAATTGATACTCTCGTTGCAGGAATAGAACGTGTAAGTAAGATGTTCTGATGGAGAAGCTTAGGACGATAGAGATGAATCGCCTTTCCGTGGAGGAATTTCATGAGGCGAAGAAGATGCCGCTTGTTGTGGTTCTTGATGATGTGCGTTCTCTGTATAATGTGGGTAGCGTTTTCCGAACTGCCGATGCTTTTCGCGTTCAGGCAATATACCTTTGCGGCATAACGGCAACACCAGACGGAACTCTGAAAGCCCAACAGGAGATTCATAAGACTGCTCTTGGTGCAGAGGAAAGTGTGGAGTGGAAATACTTTGCCAATGCCCTTGAGGCTGTTAGGGAACTGAAGGCAAGAGGATATAAGGTTCTTGCCGTTGAACAATGTCACGGCTCTACCATGCTTCAGAACTATGCTATAGACAATCAGCCATCAGCCGTTGTTCTCGGCAATGAGGTTAAGGGCGTTCATCAGGAGGTTATTGACGAATGTGACGGATGTCTTGAAATTCCTCAGTTTGGAACAAAGCATTCACTTAATGTTTCCACAACGGCAGGTATTATTATCTGGAAGTTTGCAGAGGAAACTCTCTAAGGCCATGAATTATAGATTAGCAACTATCGATGATTTTCAGGAAATCATCGGTATATATCGTTCTGCCATTGATACTATGAATGCTAATGGTATCATGCAATGGGATGAAATCTATCCCACGCCAGATGATATCCGTAAGGATATTGATACACAAGAGATGTATGTCGGTTTGAAGGATTCTCGAATATGTGTAGTCTATACTCTTAATAAGGAGTCTGATACTCAGTATCAGAATGCTTCATGGGATGGTGGTATAAACTATATCGTTGTACATCGTCTCTGTGTGGCTCCAGAATTTCAGCATCAGCATATTGCGAGAGATACCATGCAACATATCCATAATGAGTGTAGAGAATATGGCATCAAGGCTGTGCGTCTTGATGCTTTCACAGAGAATCCATACGCTCTCGCACTATATGAGAACTTAGGATACCAGAAACGTGGGGAGGCTGTATGGCGTAAGGGTAAGTTCTATCTTTATGAACTTATTCTTTGATTGTTTAAATTCCGAAGTAACTCCAATTCTACTCCAATTCAAGTCCTATTGGAAATAGGAGTTTCAGTCGAAATGGAATATGGTAGTGCTTCTAAACGTTTCACCAGGCCTTAGAATTGTAGAAGGCCATTGTGGGTTATTTGGTGAATCGGGGAAATGCATAGTTTCGAAACATACAGCATTTCTGTGATTTGCGGTTTTGCCCGTTATTGCTTGTTGCATTATAAATAAGGAAATAATAGGGAAAAACGCAAAAAAAAGATGGATTGATTGAGAATATCATAAATAATCTAATAATTTTTTCTATTTTTTTAGTTTTTTTTAGCAATAAATTTTGTCGGTTCGGTTTTTAATTGTAACTTTACACTCGAAAACCTAATATGGACACCATTCTGCGAATGATAAGTCCTGTTTTCATCGTGTGAAAATCCACTCGAAAACCTAATATGGACACCATTCTGCGAATGACAAGTCCAGTTTTCATTAAGCTAAACAATAATAATAGACGAATAATAATTTAATCAAAAAACAAAAAAAGGTGATGAGAAAACGTTTGTTCTTTATGCTCACTCTGTTTGCAATGTGCTCTTTGGCCTTCGGACAGAAGAAATTTTCCAAGATTACAGCAGCTGACTTTGCTACTCCTTCGGAGGCTGCAGATTCTTCAGTTGATGCAGTGTATATCTATGACATTGGTGAGACCCGTGTTACAGCTAATACTGGGCATTTTAATATCGAGACACAAGTCAAGGTACGTATGCAGATTGTAACTGAAAAAGGAAAGGAGTATGCCAACCAAGCAATAGTATATTATTATAATCCCAAGGGGGCTCAGTCAGATAATGACAAAATATTAGAACTTTCGGCTGCTTCATATAATCTAGTTGACGGTAAGGTCGTAAAGAGTTCCTTGTCAAGTAAGTACGAGTTCAAGGAACAGTTGGATGATCATCGTATGCGTCTGAAATTCTCTATTCCAGAGGTAAAGGTTGGTTCAATAATAGAATATAAATATACGAGAGTAAGTCCAAGGTATTCAGATATTCCATCATGGTATTTCCAACATTCTGAACCAGTTAGATATAGTTTCTATTCTGCTGCATTCCCTGAGTGGTTCAAATATCATGTGGAAGCTCGTGGTTATTCTCCTTTGAAAGGAAAGCAGGATAACACTACTATTATGGTAGGAACTTCATTGCTTAAGGCTGATAGATATATTTTCGAGGCAGAGAATCTTCGTGCCTTAAAGAATGAGCAGTTCATCTATTGTGAGGATGATTATGCACAGCGTGTAGATTTTGAGCTTAGGGGAGTAGCTGTTCCTGGAGAAATATATAAGGACTATGCTCAAACGTGGGATAATGTTCGTGAATTCCTTCAAAATGAATATGAGATGGGATCACGTCTGAAGGTTCAGAATCCGTACGCAGAGGAGATGAAGTCACTCGATCTTGAGGGAAAACCTATAAGTGTAAAGGCTTCACGTATCTTCGCATTGCTCAAGAGCAAACTGAAGTGGAACAAGGAGTATAAGCTGTATTGTAAGAATCCGCAGAGAATTCTGAAGGAGGGTAAAGGTTCTAACATAGAACTTAACTATATCTATATGGCTATGCTCAGAGACGCAGGTATTTCTTCTACTCCAATGCTTATCAGACGCCGTTCAAGAGGTCGTCTGCCATTGACCTATGCAAGTATCGACAAACTGAGTACTTTTATTGTTGCCATAGTTGACGAGAATGACGCATTACTATTTGCTGATTGTTCTGCAGATTATGGTGATGTGAACGTATTGCCGGCTGACTTGATGGCTGAGGGTATACTCTATGACCCAAACATAACAAAGACTCCTAATAATGGCGCAACACGTGGAGGTGCGATCTTCGACCTTTCAGAGATAAGGGGAAATTCCACAAATAGCCGTATCAATTGTGTTGTAACTCCTGATGGACAGTTGGCAGGACAGAGAATCAATACCCATATCGGTTATAATGCATTGTCTTATAAGAATGCCTATCACGAGAAGGAGGATAGTCTTGCCCTGATTGAGAAAATAGAGAAGAACCTAGAGTGTAAGCTTTCTTCTTTCAGGGTAAGGAATGCCGAAGGAGTAGGTCGTGCAGTTGAAGAGAGAATACGTTTCTCTAAGGAGAGTGTTGTTGACGGTGACAGGATATACTTCAACCCAATTGTCTTTGCTGATGAGAAGACAAACTATTTCATTAAGGCTGATCGTGTGTTGCCTATAGAGTTCCCTGCTGCGCAGAACACAATAATCACTTCTGTTGTGACTATTCCTGAAGGATATGTCGTGGAAGAGATGCCAAAGCCAGAGACAGTTACCCTGCCAGGCTATCTTGCTGTTACTATTTCCTTCGAGATGCAGGAAAATAATCTTGTGACAAAATATGAGAGTATTGTTGACAATACCTTTATTCCTGCTACAGAGTATGCTAATCTTCAGGAATTCTGGAATAAGGTTCTGAAGATAAACTCCATGATGGTTTGTCTGAAGAAATCTTAACAATTTTCTATGAAACGACTTTGTTCTACAATATTATTATTTTCGGTAGCAGCTTTTGCTGTTGCTCAGGATGTCTGGCGTGCGTCTGACATTGCCGACTCGTTGAAGCGTGAGGCCTATTCTGTGGTGCGTGACTATCAGGCTACGGTTACTGCCAGTTCGAAGAAGTCGATGACTGTGCATTACCGTAGGGTCGTTACTATTCTCAATAAGAAAGGCGATGATCATGCTTTCTGGAACTGTACTACGGATGATTTCTCGCAGCTTTCCTCATTTAGCGGGAAGATTTACGACGAGCAGGGCAAGGTGAAACAGAAACTGAAGCGTAGTGATGTACATACGTCACAGTATTCTCAGCATCTAGCCACAGACAATCAGAAAAACTATGTAGAGCCACCTGTCATGGACTATCCATATACTATAGAATATGACTGGGAGGTGAAGTCGTCAGACGGTTATGTGGAATATGATTTCTTCTCTCCTGTATGGACTGACCGTCAGGCATTGGAGAAGGCATCGTTCAAGGTAACTGTCCCTACAGGTACAAAGATCAGATACATGGGCTTGCCTCATGAGCTGAATCCTCGGAAGCAAGGAGATGGAAAGAATGACGTGTATGTTTGGAATATGTCTGCGATGCGCTGTTTAATAGACGAGGAGTTTGACGATTATTTCATGTATATTTGTCCATCTGTAATAGCCGTACCTTACGAGTTTGTGTTTGGTGAAAGCTCTGGCGTTCTCGATACTTGGGAGAACAAAGGAAAGTGGTATCATCAGCTTGCAGAGGGTAGGGGCATCCTTCTACCTGCCGATAAGCAGAAGGTTAAGGAACTTACTGCAGATTGTAAAAATGACAAGGAAAAGATTGCAGCCTTGTATAAGTATCTTGGGGAGAAGACTCGTTATGTTAGCATTCAGCTGGGCATTGGTGGTTGGCAGCCTATGAAGGCAGAGGAAGTTGGCAAAACCGGTTTTGGCGATTGTAAGGCTCTTACCAATTATATGCAGGCATTGTTGAAGGAGGCTGGCATTGAATCATGCCAGACAATCATCAGCACACGCTATTCCGAGTTGTTGAAGGATTTCCCGAATATGCACCAGACAAACCATGTTATCCTGACTATACCACAGGCAGATGGAAGTAATATGATTGTGGAATGTACTAATCCTCAGTTGCCTCTCGGTTTTATTCCTGGAGACTATGCCGGGCATCAAGCATTACAGGTGGTAAATGGTATGGGTAAGTTGATTCGCATTCCTGAATATACTCCAGATAATAATTATGAGAAGATGGTTGCGGATGTACAGTTGCAGGCAGATGGAAAGTCTGTTGTCAAGTTCTCTGACGACCACTATGGCGAGCGCTATGAGTCGGTTCGTTCAATCGTCTATCAAGATGACAAGAAACGTAAGGAACGTGTCGGTCATTGGATAAGCCTTCAGGATCCTGTAGTGGAGAGTGTTAAGGTGAACGAGACAAAGACAGGAGTTCCGCATCTTGATGTACAGAGTGAGCTGAAGGGAACATACGGAAAAGTGAATGGCAATAAGATGTTTATTAATTGTAATCCTTTCCGTGGTATTCATGTTCCACGTTTCCGTAAGGATAGGACTCGCCCGATTGTTGCAGAAAGCACATACCGTTTTGACGATGAGATAAGGATTTCCCTTCCTGAAGGTTATGTCTATCCTGCTGGTCAGAGTACAGATTCTTCTACAACTGACTTTGGAAATTACACTCTTGACATCAAACAGGATGGGCAAAAGCTTATCGTAAAGACATGTATCACAGTTAACAAGGGTAGGTTTGATATCAGTCGTAAAGATGATTTCGCTGGTTTCCGCGAGAAGGTATCAAAGATGTTGAAAAAACAGATAATAGTAGAAAAGAAGTAATACGATTTTCGTATTATCTCCTAATTGCTGTCGTTTTACCTCCTATCTTCCTCCGAACCAAACTCGGTGGAAGTCCGTTCTTTGTTCGCTATATGAACGGACCTTCATCGAGTTTGGTTCCTTTTTATAGTGGAGTCATAACGATATTACATAGGAGATGATGAGTTGTTTAGTCGAAATGGAATATTGTTGTGCTTCTGAACGTTTCACCAGGCCTTAGAATTGTAGAAGGCCATTGTGGGTTATTTGGTGAATCGGGGAAATGCATAGTTTCGAAACATACAGCATTTCTGCGATTATGAGGCTTCCCGTTTTTGCCAATCATATTGCCCTTGTGCCCATTGGCTGTATATATCTGTAGAGCTGGCTCGGTGGTATATACTTCCACGGTTATATCCGTATGATTATCCACGAGACGAGCTGCAAGTCTTGACAGATCGCCGTTTGTATTCAGTTTATAGCAATGGTCGTAACCTTTGGTTATATTGAGTTGGTTGTTGGGGGTATCTATTCTTTCGCCGATGAGGTGAGGTGTGCGGAAATCGAAAGGGGTGTCTTTTACGGTAGCCAGTTTGCCTGTTACTCGTTTACTCATATCATATACCGCAAAACTATCAGCGTCAAGCCATAGTTCTTCTTCAAGCACATTGGAGGCATGATCGCCAGTAAGATTGAAGAAGTTGTGATTGGCAATATTGACGACGGTAGGTTTGGTGGTAGTCGCTTTATAGTCAATGCGTAGATCCTGCTTTTGGGTCAGGGTATATGTAACATCGAGAGTCAATTCTCCCGGAAACCCATTTTCACCATCGGGTGAGATGTATCGCATGGTAATGCTTGTGTCATTATGAGAGATGATATCCCATATACGCTCGGAAAAGTTGGGTGAACCGCCGTGAGAGCAATCTCCGTGATGCCTGATTTGGAGCATATATTCATTGCCGTCAATCTTAAGATATCCTCCGGTGATTCTGCCTATGTATCTTCCAACCACGGCACCGAAGTTCTGTCGTTCCAATGTGTATTGTTCAAGGCTGTCAAAACCAAGGGCAAGGTCTATATTTCTGAATATGAGTTTATGAATACGTGCACCATAGTCCATTACCTTCATTTCCATATTAGGGGCACGAAGGGTGTAGGTCTTGATTTCTTCTTGCTGTGCATAGGAGAATATGGATATGGAGATTAGTACCAGACTAATAATGTATTTCTTCATTGAATATAGTGTATATTAGTTACTATTTGGGGACAAAGATAGTATTTTTTCTGAAAATTTTATTATCTTTGCCGGAAAAAATTAGGATTTCATGCTAAAGAATCACTTTTATGATGGAAAGATAGAGGCTGGATGCGATGAAGCCGGGAGGGGATGCCTTGCCGGCTCGGTCTTTGCCGCTGCCGTAATTCTGCCCGACAACTATCAGAATGATATGCTCAATGACTCCAAGCAACTCACGGAGAAGAAACGTTATATGCTTCGTGAACAGATTGAGCGTGATGCTGTTGCATGGGCGGTAGGTATTGTTACGGCTGCTGAGATTGACAAGATCAACATTCTCAACTCCTCTATTCTTGCCATGCATAGGGCTCTTGATCAGTTGAAGGTTCGACCAGAGGCAATAATTGTGGATGGTAATAGGTTCAAACCATATCGTGAACCGTCGGGTGATGAGGCAAACATATCTTCATTTGAGAGAAAGAAAGGAATGATATTACCTCACACCACAATCGTGAAAGGTGACGGTAAATACCTTGCAATCGCGGCTGCGTCAATCCTTGCAAAGACGTACAGGGATGACTATATGAACGAGATAGATGCTGAATATCCAGCCTATCAATGGAAGAAGAACAAGGGATATCCAACCAAGGCTCATTATGCAGCTATCCGTGAGACTGGTCCTTCTCCTTATCACAGGCTTACTTTCAAGGGCGTGGTTGATACGCAGTTGGAATTGGATTTTGGCAGTGAAGAGGCATAAATTGCAAACACGACTTTATAATTTTCCGCACACTTACGTTGTAAGTGCAAGAAAACAGGCTCGAAGTTTGTCAATGTCACAAATTTTTAGTAATTTTGCGCCCCGAAATAGGAGATTGTAAACAGTAAATTCAATTATATAAAAAATTATGGCAAAGAAAGCTCTTTTGATGATTCTCGACGGATGGGGAATCGGCAAGCATGGTAAAGGGGACGTAATTTTCAACACCCCAACTCCTTATCTGGATTACCTCCAGGCAGTTAGCAGTGTATCACAGCTCCAGGCTTCAGGTGAGGACGTAGGTCTTCCTGACGGTCAGATGGGTAACTCAGAGGTTGGTCACCTTAACATTGGTGCAGGTCGTATCGTATATCAGGACCTCGTTAAGATCAACCGCGCTTGCAAGGACGGTTCTATCGCTAAGAATCCTCAGGTAGTAGAGGCTTACACATATGCTAAGGAGAATGGCAAGAAGCTCCACCTCATGGGTCTTACTTCTAATGGTGGTGTTCATTCTTCACTCGATCATCTCTTTAAGCTTATCGAGGTAGGTAAGGAGTATGGTCTTAAGAATCAGACCTTCGTTCATTGCTTTATGGACGGTCGTGATACTGACCCACGTTCAGGTAAGGGCTTTATCGAGCAGCTTACAGAGGTTTGTAAGGCTAACGACGCAGCTATCGCAAGCATCATCGGTCGTTTCTATGCAATGGATCGTGACAAGCGTTGGGAGCGTGTTAAGGAGGCTTACGATCTTCTCGTATCTGGCACAGGTAAGAAGGCAACTGACATGGTTAAGGCTATGCAGGAGAGCTATGACGAGGGTGTAACTGACGAGTTCATCAAGGCTATCAGCAACGCTAACGTAAACGGTAATATCGAGGAGGGTGACGTTGTTATCTTCATCAACTTCCGTAACGACCGTGCTAAGGAGCTTACACAGGTTCTTACTCAGGAGAACATCGAGGATATGAAGACTATCCCAGGTCTGAAGTACTATTGTATGACTCCATACGACGCTAACTTCAAGGGCGTTGGTATTCTCTTCCCTAAGGAGAACGTAACAAATACTCTTGGTGAGTACCTCTCTCAGCAGGGTAAGAAGCAGCTCCATACAGCTGAGACAGAGAAGTACGCTCACGTTACATTCTTCTTCAATGGTGGTCGTGAGGCTCCATACGAGGGTGAGGATCGTGTACTCGTTGCTTCTCCAAAGGTTGCTACATACGACCTCAAGCCTGAGATGTCTGCTTACGAGGTTAAGGACAAGCTCGTTGCTAACATCAAGAAGAATGAGTATGACTTCATCGTTGTAAACTTCGCTAATGGTGATATGGTAGGTCACACAGGCGTTTACAATGCTATCGCAAAGGCAGTTCACGCAGTTGACAACTGTGTTCGTGACGTTATCGAGGCTGCTAAGGAGACTGGTTATGAGGCTATCATCATTGCTGACCACGGTAATGCTGACAACGCTATCAACGAGGACGGTACTCCAAACACAGCACACTCTCTCAACCCAGTTCCATTCATCTATGTTACTGACAATAACTCAGCAACAGTTAAGGATGGTCGTCTGGCTGACGTTGCTCCTTCTATCCTCCACATCATGGGATTGGAGAAGCCTGCTGATATGACAGGTGAGAACCTCATTGTAGATTAATTAAACTATCCCAACCTTTCGCTTATGGAAGTTAAAATAGCGGATTCTTGGAAAGAAATATTACAGAGTGAGTTTGACAAGGAGTACTTTGTCAGACTCACTCAATTTGTTAAGGCTGAATATGCTTCCGGCAAGTGCTATCCTCCGGGAAATGAGATTTTCAACGCCTTTTCGCTTTGTCCTCTTGAGAAGGTAAAGGTGGTTCTGCTTGGTCAGGATCCTTATCATGAGCCCGGACAGGCTGAAGGTCTCTGTTTCTCGGTAAAGGACGGAATACCTCTGCCTCCGTCTCTTATTAATATATTTAAAGAGGTGAAGGAAGATGTTGGTAGTGTGCCAGAACTTTCAGAAGTTGCTGCTCAAAGAGGACAGAGAATGTATAACGGTTCTCTTCGCAGATGGGCAGAGCAGGGAGTTCTTCTTCTCAACGCCACCCTTACGGTTCGCGAGCACATGGCAGGTTCTCATCAGAAACATGGTTGGGAAACTTTCACGGATGCTGTCATAAAGGCTGTTTCCGATACTCAGGAGCACGTTGTGTTCATTCTCTGGGGTGGATATGCGAGAAGTAAGAAATACCTTATTGACAAACAGAAGCATTTGATTCTGGAGTCTGTTCATCCATCACCTCTTTCTGCCAATAGAGGCGGGTGGTTTGGTAATCATCATTTCTCCCAATGTAATGCTTATCTTGAGCAGCATGGTAAGGAGAAGATAAATTGGTGATTCATAAATAGTAAATAGTAAATTCGTAAATAGTAAATAGCTTGATGCTTCCAATGGTACAGATAGGTGATGTTATCGTGTCACCTGATATTTTTACGGAATACTTCTGTTGCGACCTTGAGAAATGCAAAGGCGAATGTTGTATTGAAGGTGATGCGGGCGCTCCTGTTACCCTTGAGGAAGTCGGGGAACTTGAGAACGTCCTTGATGTTGTGTGGCCTGATCTAAGTGCTCAGGCACAGGCTGTCATAGACAAACAAGGGGTTGCCTATACTGATGAGGAAGGCGATCTCGTCACAAGCATCGTAGGAGGCAAGGATTGCGTGTTTACTTATTACGATGACCTTGACGTAGGCACTAAGGAAAAACCATGTGTTGTGAAGAATTGCTGTCTATGTGCCACGGAGAAAGCATTTAGGGCAGGAAAGACCAACTGGTGCAAGCCTATCAGTTGCGCGCTCTATCCTATTCGTGTGGCAAATCTCAGTAACGGACTTGTAGGTCTTAATTATAACCAATGGAGTGTATGCAAATGTGCCCGTGAGAAGGGCCGAGAACTTAAACTCCCTCTGTGGCAGTTTCTCAAAGATCCTCTCATCCGTCGTTTTGGCGAGGAATGGTATGGTTGGCTTTCCGACTGTGCCAAGGAGTTTGAGAAGATGAGGCATGAGTAAGAGCCTTTATATATTTAATAGGTAATATTGTATTTGATGACATGTTCCGCTCAGATTTTCCAAACAATGGGTCTGTTCTTCGGTTTTTGTTGTCAAATTCTCGGAAATAAAACTTTTTTCGAAAATAATCCCCGAAAAATTTTGCCAGTTCGGGGAAAAGCAGTACCTTTGCACTCGCTTTCGGAAAAACGGTGCTTGCCACCATATGGAAGAGAGCATAAAGAAAGAGTTCTTTGACAAGATTTACATAAACAGAAAGTAGTAGTACAAGAAGCAAGTGAGCAAGTCTCACTTGGGTAGAAAACGAACCGATCAATTCTCCTCCTTAACTGGAGGAAAAGAGAAAAGACTTCTTAATAAATAAAAGGATAGTCGTCCCGAGCAAGACAACGTAGCCTGCAAGCAATTGCAGGTGACATTATAAAGAAATTTTACAATGGAGAGTTTGATCCTGGCTCAGGATGAACGCTAGCTACAGGCTTAACACATGCAAGTCGAGGGGCAGCATGGGATT
>OMXX01000065.1 GCA_900315105.1 uncultured Prevotellaceae bacterium
CAGTCCCTTAATCTCTAACACCGAACCATGTCCATGAAGCCGTGAGACAATGTATTCGCCCATGATACGCCCCATCTCGTAGTTGTCGGCACTGATAAAAGCGGTATATTTCTGTGAACTGGTCTTGCGCTCGAAAACAATCACGGGGATGCCCTTGTCGTATGCCCGGTCGATGGCAGGCGAGATGGTCTGCACCTGATTTGGTGCCACGATTAACAAGTCGATGCCATTATTCACGAGGCTGTCAATCTGCTCCACCTGCCGCTCGTCGCTATCGTAGGCCGCAGCAAACTTCAATGCCACACCGTCGTGGAAGTAGGCGCCCATCTTCAATTCCGCATTCTGCTTGTCACGCCAGATGTCATCCGAACACTGTGATATTCCGATACGATACTTCACCTTGCCCCCAGAGCAAGATACAAGTAACGTAGCCAATACAAATAAACAGAAGAATCTTTGTCGCATATTTGTTCGGTTTAAGTGTTACTATTTATCCAACTATATCTCGTAGCACGTGCATTACCATGTGAAGCAATCAGTGGCGTTTTGCAAAGACCTTCGATGAGGTTACGCACTTGCTTTTGTGTCAAAATGCCGTCGAATGCTGCCACAAAATCACTCATGGATGCATCGCCGTTACGCCGAATCACATGATAAACTATTTGGATATGATTGATTTCATATTGCCCGACTACAGATTTCACATGCGGTTTATAAAGCAGATAGCGGGTGGAAAGGACATATCCAAAATACACATCTTCTGCAATCAACCCCATTTCTATTAATTTCGGGCAACTCTCCTTATAAACAGCCTCTGCATTACCTTTCCAGATATAGTGAAGCGTCAGCCAGTCGAAAGTATTCATCTGACTTTCGAGTTCGGGGGTATGGCAAATATCCTGGGCAAAGAGGTAAAAGGCATCGTCAGGAATCTCACCGTAGAAGCGCAAGTCCACCTGATAATCATCAGAATAGGAGTAGTCAGGAAGCGGTTTGCCCTCCTTGATGCAGTTGGTAAACATGATGTCAACACCCTGTCCGCTTCGCTCTATCAATCCCGTCTTTTCTATCACTTCGGCCATCAGTCGGCTACGGGGCGAACTGTTGACGGTGAGGATATTGCCGATGTTTACGCCGTATGGGAATCCGCCAGGGTTAGAGATTTCCACCATATCAGGATAAAGATGGATGAAGATGTCAGCCCCCATCTGTAGGCTACGGTGAATCATAGCGTTAATAATGGCCTCACGAATAGTCTCTTTGTTGAATGCCGGACAATCGAGGATGCGAGGTAGATCATTGATGTGTAGTAGCGGATTGCAAGCAGGTTGGTTGATGTATTCCCATATCTTCTCGATAGCGACGAACAACGGCAGACGGTATTCCTGACGGGCGCTGTAGCGTACTTGGCTTTGACTGGTTCTGTATTCTATCACAACATTTGCCTGTGGCAGATAACGATTGATGGCTTCAGACTTTCCCAACAACAAAAGAGTCGCATATTTCATATTGCCATCATCATCAATCAGCAACAGGTCTTTCAGTAATTGTGGCAGAGGAATGGTATTTGCATCAGTCCGTTTCTGCTTGTCAGCAATGAGTTTGCGCATGTTTTCTACAGCTTCAGCATCAAGGTCTTCAATAGTAAGCCCCTTGCAGACACGGGATGAGAAATCTGGGTCTTGCTCGGAAATGATGGAGAAGTATTCAGCATCGTCCATTTCACGCAGACTTTCGCCCACTCGCATCAAGGGAACACCCTCGAAACGAAGTGCCTTACCAACAGGACGAGAAGGCACATTGATGACAAGGACACGACGTTGCTTCTCGTCATACAGTTCTTCGGTACGAACGCGTATATGGAGACGCTTATAAATCTCGTCTTCAAGATTGCCTGTCTCGTTCTCGGCAAAATCACTACCAGCAACCTCATGGGGATAGGCATCAGCCATTCCAAGAACCAAACGACCACCTTTCTCATTAGCCAAGGCGACAACATATCCTAATACACAATGCCTACGGTCTTTGGGGTCGGTCTTCTGGCCTCCTGCGAACGGGTAGTTATGCTCTGCCTTCTTGAACTCTACGTGGTCTTCACGCTCACGGAGTTTCTGCAATTCTTCTATTGTACTCATCGTATTCTCTAATTTTGGGTGCAAGGGTGGTGCAAACCGAATGCAAAGAATATGTTCTTTGCTGAAGTGTAGCCCACCTTGGCGCAGTTTCACGGTGCAAAGATACAACTATTTTTTGAATTGGGCAAGATTCTTGGAATTATTTCTCAAATTAATGCACATTTTAAACGTAACCATCTGATTATTAGGGGGCTGATTTTATGATTTAATTCCCAAACAAATATACTCTAAAAATCCCTATTATTATTCTCCCAACATCCAAAGACATCTGATCCTGAATTCGATAGCTACATTAGTTCTGTTATCTCCTGAGCCTATACTTTGGTGCATGCATAGTCTTGGCCATCTGATGACATCTGAGGGCGAAAAACAGTTCGTCCTCATTGTCTTTCTTCTTGGGCAGTTCGTTATTACCGCCACCTCCGCCACAAGATTCAGAAATAGTGGTAGCCCCGTCAAAGTACCCGAAGAACAGACAGGCAGTCGTTGCAGCCACCTTATCCACATCTTCGACCACATCTTCGGCAATGTCAAGCCCAAGACTTTTCAGATAGTCCACGCCCGACTCTGCCGCTATCTCATAAACCTCTGCTTTCGTACCATTCACAATTTCACGGATGGTTCTGGCGGCATCTATCATCCAACTGGCATTAGCCAGACTGATTTCCGGTTCTTTACATAAGGCTTTCCTGATGGTTTCCTTCTCCTCATCAAACATCACGTATTTGTCGAGTCGCGGATTGACAATAGTCTGAACGGCGTCCCACATTCCCGGCCAAAGGGACTCCATAACTCGCTGCATGCTGTCGGACTTATCTCTAAGATCAGTCAAAACTGGTTCCCGAAAATTGCGCTCACAGTCCATGAAATATAGATTCACATATTTTATATAAGTATTAAGAGCTGCATTGATTGTTATATCTGATTCTTCACAGCAAGTATAACCGCGCTTTACTCTTTGAGTCTTACTATTCCAATACTTAGGCTCCACACGAATTCTTGTATGGAGATCAATCCGCTTGCCGTTATAAGTCACACGCAGTCTTATCCTGTGATACTTTGTTCCCGATGAAGGTATGAGTGAGCAATTGATACTCCGTTGGTATATGATATAGTCATTGTTCATTTCCATCGCATATATTCTTTTTTCGCAAAGATACACAGAAAAAAACAAAAACGAATTCTCATTTAGGCTTCTTCAGGAGACATTTGGTTTCTTTCGGAATCTAATTACAGAAAAACACGCAAAAACAAGACCCAAGGAAAAACCCATTGGGCGCCATAACATCTTGTAACGGATGTTCTGCGTAGAAGAACATATGGTTTGTGGTACACATTAGAAAAATGTACAAACAAGATTGCTTCTAATACCCTTAATCAATGGGTAAGACAACAGAAATACATAAAAAGATGCAAAAAAAACGCATTTTTCCGCTCCTATACGAAAAGAATTCGTTTTTTTTTGTACCTTTGCACGTGAAATCAAGCAATCTCTAACTTAGAATCAATAATTCGAAAACGCATATGATACTATTAAACAACAACATAGCAATTCTATCGTCCTCTCAGAGCACTCGACATTTTGAGCAGAGTTACGGCACTTCTGTAAAAAATATAACGTAGGCTCTATTCCCCCTCTCTCCGCTAGGAGGAGGCCCCCCTCCTAACTCCCCCTGAGGGGGAGGGGCACTTGATTTCGTTAACCTAATATGAATAAACGTTTATCTATTATTATAGCAATACTCTTTGCCTTTGCCTATATGCCTGCAATGGCTCAGCGTACCATTATCAATTTTGATGAGGGATGGAAGTTCCATCTCGGTAATGCTGCTGACCCTGCAAAGGATTTTGGATGTGGTACAGAGTATTTCAACTATCTTACAAAAGCTAATTCTATTCATAATACAGGTCCTTATAGTTATAAGTTTGATGACAAAGACTGGAAAACTGTGGATCTTCCTCACGATTTCGTAGTTGATCTTCCTTATGATTCGGTTGCAAGTCATTCTCATGGCTACAAGGCTGTGGGATATAAGTTCCCGGAAAATTCCGTTGGTTGGTATCGTAAGACCTTTCATGTTGATAAGGAAGATAAGGACAGGCATATTGAGCTTATCTTTGATGGAATCTTCCGTGCGAGTCGTGTATGGGTGAATGGCTTCTACTGTGGAGGTGAGGAAAGTGGATATCTTTCACAGGAGTATGATATCACGGACTATCTGAAGTTTGGTGAGGATAATGTAGTGTGCGTTCGTGCTGATGCCTCATTGGAGGAAGGTTGGTACTATGAGGGGGGCGGTATCTATCGTCATGTGAAAATGCTGAAGACGGATGCTGTGCATATCCCGACGAATGGTGTTAGTATTCGTGTTAAGTTCTCTAACAATAACTTCAAAAAGGCAGATATCACGTTCAAGGGTACTGTGCAGAATTGTTCTGACGATGCCGTGCAATGTAAGATGCAGTATTTCGTGTATGATGCTGAAGGCAATGAGGTGCTGGCAGTTGAAGGTGCAGATCGTGAATATACAAATGTAGCAGCACGTAAGTTGGCTGATAATGGTACTTTCAAGTATGATGTGACATTTGAGAATCCGCATCTTTGGACTCCTACGGATCCGTATCTATACACGTGCGTGTCAAAATTACTTGTTAATGATAATGTTGTCGATTCGGTTAGTACAAAGTTCGGTTGTCGTCAGGTAAAGTTCCACAAGAAGGATGGATTCCTTATTAATAATGTACGCACGAGATTGAAAGGTGTGAATATGCATCAGGATCATGCAGGCGTAGGTTCGGGTATTCCGGATGCCGTATTGCTGTGGCGTATGCGACAGTTGAAGAAGATGGGATGCAACGCATACCGTTCTTCCCACAACCCAATGACACCTGCTTTGCTTGATATATGTGACTCTCTTGGTATCCTTGTCATTGATGAGAATCGTCTTTCTGGTACAAGTGAGTATCAACTTAGGGCTTTGGCAAAGATGATTGAGCGTGACCGTAATCATCCAAGTATCATTCTCTGGAGTCTCGGTAACGAGGAGTGGGGATTGGAATGGGATGAGCGAGGCAGGCGTATAGCAGCTGCGATGCGTAACTATTGCCGTTTGTATGACACTACACGTCCTATCACATTTGCAACAAGTAGTGGCCCTACAGTTGAAGAGCCTGTTGATGTTGCCGGTTATAACTATATCCTCCAGAATCCTATTGACAGTATGCGTCAAGTATATCCTGAGCGTAAATGCTATGGTTCTGAGGAAACCTCAGGGTGTGGTACTCGTGGTATCTATTATGATGATCCCGATGGCAGATGGATGAAGGCTTTGAACCGCGCTCCTAATGGTTCTGATAGCATCTATAACTGTATAGAGCGTGGCTGGAAATTCTATGCGGCTCGCCAATGGGCTTCCGGTTGCTTCTTCTGGACAGGCTTCGACTATCGCGGTGAGTCAAATCCGTTGAAGTTCCCTGCTACCATATCCCAATTCGGTATTCATGATTATTGCGGATTCCCGAAGGATGAGGCTTACTATCTGAAGTCATGGTGGACATACGAGCCTGTCTTGCACGTTTTCCCTCATTGGAACTTGAAAGGACATGAAGGCGATACAATCAGCGTATGGGCTTATTCTAACTTTGAGCAGGTACAGTTGATTGTGAATGGCAAGGAGCTTGAGAAGAAATATGTGCCTAAGAATGGTCATCTTGAGTGGGAGTGTGTATATGAGCCAGGCGAGGTTAAGGCTGTAGGATATAAGTTTGGAAAGCCTGCTATGGAGGAGATTATCCAAACCACAAACGAGGCTTCCGTTGTTGAAGTGACTGCCGACCGTACAGAAATCAACGCGGACGGTGCAGATGTGAGCGTCGTAACTGTATGCCTCAAGGATGATAAGGGGCGTATCGTTCCCGATGCTTGCAGGCAACTGGAACTGAAGACTGAGGGTAACGTGAAGATTCTTGGTGTAGGTAATGGTGATCCTGCTTGTCATGACCCAGAGAGACCGACAGACATTAATATGCACGAATTCAAGGTTAAGTCATTCAATGGTTATGCGCAGGTGCTCATTCAGTCGCAGAAGACTGCGGGTAAGGCTTCACTTACAGTATCTGGAGAAGGACTTAAGGCTGGCACACTCGCACTTACTTTGAAGTAAAAAACTCTAAACATTAAGATTTGACATGAGTACAGATGTTATTTCAGAGATTACGCGTCTCACGGAAAAAGATTGCTATCATCTGGTAGAACGCCATAAAAAGCAGCATACATATCCCATGCATAGGCATGGTGAGATGGAGATAAACTTTGTGGAGAACTGTCAGGGTAACCGACGTGTTGTAGGCGACAGCATCGAGGTGCTTGGAAACTACGACCTTGCGCTTCTGGGTGGCGGACTTGAGCATACCTGGGAGCAGTATAAGTGTGAATCTGAGGATATCCGTGAGATTACCATCCATTTTTCCAAGGAACTCTTTTCCGATGCTTTTCTTGCAAAGACTCACATGCAGCCTCTCCATGATCTTTTCGATAGGGCGGAAGTTGGTGTCGCCTTTGGAATGAAGACGATAATGAGAGTATATGATCGTCTCAATGAACTTGTCAATATGGAGCCGGGTTTCTATAGTGTGATGAAGTTTTTTGAACTTATGTATGAACTCTCTATCAGTTCTGATTATAAGTTGTTGTCATCAAGTGCGTTTGCTCATGTCAGTATGACGACAGACAGTCGCAGGGTACAGAAAGTAAAGGAATATATAGACTCGCACTATCGTGAGGAGATAAGGCTCCAGACTCTTGCAAATCTCGTATCTATGACATCCACGGCATTCAGCCGTTTCTTCAAGTTACGCACCAATAAGAGTATATCTGAATATATCATCGACATCCGACTTGGCCATGCAGCTCGACTGCTTGCCGACAGTACCATGGCTGTTGTGGAGATATGTTATCATTGCGGATTCAATAATATCTCGAATTTCAACAGGATATTCAAGAAACGCAAGGGGTGTACGCCTACGGAGTTCAGGGAGAATTACCACAAGAAACATGTGATAGTGTAGGTCTGCATGATACAATTTTAGCGAAATGTTGACGAAATCATCCTCTTCCATTTTGGGATAGGATGATTTTTTTAACAATTTATACAAATATATAATAAAATGACAAAATAGTGTAAGGAGAAGATGTGGAAATGCTATAATTTTGTACTCGGAATTGGATATTGTAAGCCTAAATATTACCTATCAACGAATGAAGAAAAGATTTGTGTCCTTCGCAATTACTCTGCTGTCAGTCTTTACAGCTAACGCTTTGGAGATTCCAGAAATCTTCGGAGATAATATGATTTTGCAACACCATACTCAGGCTAAGGTCTGGGGATGGGCAGAAGCTGGACATTACGTAAAGGTAACTGCGACTTGGACAACTGATGAATATATAGCAAAGGTGTCTGCTGATGGTTCTTGGAAACTTGAGGTTAAAACGCCTGATGCTTCGTATGACAAGTATAGCGTGACATTTGCCGAGTACAAGACAGATCCGAAGAAAGACAAGAAGGCTGTGGCTGTAGATACTAAGGCGTCAAATGGTGTGCTGATAGGTGAGGTGTGGTTCTGCTCTGGACAGTCGAATATGGAGATGCCTCTTGGTGGTTTCTGGAACTGTCCGATAGAAGGCGCTAACGAGACTATTGCACAGTCGGGAAAGTATCGTAATTCTGTGCGTGTTGCAACTATTCCGAAGGTTGGAAAACCTGACCCTCAAAAGAAGGTAGAAGGCAAGTGGGAGATTCCATCGCCTAAAACTGCTTCACGTTTCTCTGCCTGTGGCTATTACTTTGCCACGACTATGGCGGATATGCTTGGTGTGCCTGTCGGTATCATAAACTGCTCGTGGGGCGGTTCGTGCGTTGAGGGCTGGTTGCCTAAGGACACATTGCTTACCTATCCCGATGGACTAACGCCAATATCCAATAATGACTACCATGAGAGGATGGTGATGTTCAACGGAATGCTTAATCCGCTTGCAGGATATACTATAAAGGGTTTCCTTTGGAATCAGGGAGAGTCAAACGTGGGATATGAGAAGCAGTATATCGAGCGTTTCAAGACCATGACACGTCTGTGGCGTAAGATGTGGAATCAGCCAAACGACAAGCTTCCTATATATACCGTTGAGTTGCCGCCTTATTGGTATGACGATGTGAATGGCACTCAAGGTGCTGATTTCCGTGCTGCTCAGCATGTTATCGCAAAGCAACTGGAGAATAGCGGATGCGTATGTACGAGTGACCTTATATATGACTATGAAGCGAAACAGATACATGGCGCTCAGAAGAAACAGATCGGACAACGACTTGCGTATATGGCTCTTGCGCGTGACTATGGTATGGAAGGTATTGCTGCGGAAGCTCCAGAGTTTGAATATATGGAGGAGGTTGATGCCAATAGTGAGGAGCAAGCAGTTATTGCTGGTACTGCAGTTGAGACGAATCCTAATGCCAAGGGAAAGGTCTTGCATCTTTATTTCAAGAATGGAGATGATGGCTTTGACCGTTTGGATAATATAGAGGGCTTTGAGGCGCAGGATGCTGATGGCAAATGGCATAAGGCTATCGTGTGGGCTTCATCTGCGTGGCAGAATGTGAAGCGTCAGGGGTGCTATCTCACTCTTGCTTGTCCTGAGATTAAGGAAATCAAAGGCGTTCGCTATTGTTATAGGAATTTCATTCCTGGTAAGTTGCATAATGTGCTGGGATTGCCAGTTGTGCCTTTTGAATATAAGAAATAATAATTAATGAGAATAAAGATAGTTTGTAGTAGGTGTAGTGTGGTTCTACTCTTTTGTCTTCTTGCCTTAGTGTCAAGAGCAGATGAGAAAACCTCCTTTGTCTCTGTTAAGGACGGCAAGTTCTATTTGCAGGGCAAGGAATACCGCTATGTTGGTACAAACCTCTGGTATGGAGCGATCCTCGGTAGCGAAGGACAGGGAGGAAACCGCCAACGTCTCATACTGGAACTTGACGATATGCGTGCTGTGGGCATTGACAATGTACGTGTGCTTATAGGAGGCGATGGCCGTGACGGTATTCCAAGCCACATAGCCCCAAAGCTCCAGTCAGAACCGGGCGTATATAATGATACTATTCTCGCAGGTCTCGACTTCCTTATGGCAGAGCTTGAGAAGCGTGATATGAAAGCTGTGCTCTATTTCAATAACGCATGGGAATGGTCGGGCGGCTATGGGGCATACCTCGACTGGGTAGGCTTTAAGGGCGATGTGCAGAAATCGGATGGCACTGGCACTCGTCATTTCGACCAGACTCCAGTACCAAGTATAGATGGTTGGTGGGAGTATATGCAGTATGTGTCAAACTTTATCCTTAACGGTAAGGCGAAGGCATTAGCTGCTGAGCATGTCCGTAAGATGGTGACTCGAACCAATAGATATACAGGACAGCCATACAAGGATAGCAAGGCTTTGATGGCCTGGGAGATAGCTAATGAACCTCGTTGCTTCGTAAATGATGAGTTGCATAAATATAAGTTCATAGAATGGATTGACGAGCAGTCAACGCTCATTAAAAGTCTTGACCCAAACCATCTTGTTACGACAGGTAGTGAGGGAGAGCATGGATGCGAGGATGATATGCGATTGTTCAACGCTATTCATACGCTTCCTAACATCGACTATGCCTGTATTCATATCTGGCCAAATAACTGGGGATGGATAGGAAAGTTCAATCAGAACTATGATGCCGACAAGACGATAAAGGAGGGAGCGCCAGATCCTATCGTGGATAACGTGAAGGTGGCATGTGATTCTACTTTGGCTTATATCAATCGTGCATACGCATTGATGGAGAAGGCTGGTCGCCCTATTGTTCTTGAGGAGTTCGGCTATCCAAGAGACAGATTTCTGTTTACTCCGGGAAGTGCGACAAAGGGGCGTGATGCATATTATAAGTATGTGTTCAACATCATCGCAGAGTCTGGTAAGATTGCAGGCTGCAACTTCTGGGGATGGGGCGGTAAGGCAAATGTCAAGCACACTATCTGGCAACGTTGGGATGATTATGTATGTGATCCTGCTCAGGAAGAACAGGGACTTAACTCCGTTTTCACCGTGGATAAATCCACGATGGAGATAATAAAGGAAATGACAAGGAGGATAGGCAGATGAAGAAAATCTTTGCGATATTTATAGTATTGTTGGTGGCGGTTTGTGTTAGTGCCCAGATACGTGGAACAAATATAACCATTAAGGTTACGCCCGACCATAAGGACTGGACATATAGGGTTGGAGAGAATATCGGATTTACGGTTAGTGTAATGAAATCAGGCACTCTTCTTGATGATGTGAAGGTGTCATACGAGATGGGACCTGATATGTATCCTGACACTAAGAAAGAGATAACCCTAAAGGCTGGAACTGCAAAAATCACGGGCAAGATGCAAGTGCCGGGCTTCTATAAGCTGAAGGTTACGGCTCATGTTGCAGGAAAGGATTATCAGGCTCATTGCATCGCTGCCGTTTCCCCAGAGAAGATACAGCCGCAGACACAATGCCCGAAAGATTTTGATGAGTTCTGGGCAAATGCAATAAAAGATGCTCGTAATACTGCACTAGAACCGCACATTGAGTTCCTGCCAGAGCGTTCTACGACTGATGTGAATACATATCACGTTTCATTCCATAATGACCGTTGGGGTAGGAGAGTGTATGGTATTCTCAATGTCCCTACAAAGGCTGGGAAATATCCTGCAATATTGAAAGTCCCAGGAGCAGGTGTACGTCCATACGGTGGCGATGAAGGTCTTTGCAAGAAGGGCGTTATCGTACTTGAGATAGGTATTCATGGAATACCCGTGACAAAGGAACAGGCATACTATGATAACCTATTTAGTGCAGCCTTGGCTGACTATTGGCTGAACGGTTCTAACAACCGTGACCGTTCTTATTACAAGCACGTGGTAACTGGCTGTATTCGTGCCATTGATTTCATAGAGACATTCGGAAAAGAAGGTGTTGTGCAATGGGATGGAAAGAATCTTGGTGTCTGTGGTTCTTCGCAGGGAGGATTCCTTACACTTGCAACAACGGCTCTCGATAAGCGTGTAAGCTGCTATGCACCTGTTCATGCAGCTATGTGCGACCATGAGGCGGCCTTAAAAAAAGTGGCATGCGGTTGGCCTCATATATTCTATCAGGTGGCAAAGCCTGATCAGGCAGAGGTGGAGTGTATGAGATACTACGATGGTGTGAATTTTGCAAAGAGAATCACCGTACCGGGTTGGTACTCCTTCGGGTATAACGATGATGTTGTAGCGCCAACTTCAATGTATGCCACATACAATGTGGCTGGAGGCGAGAAGACCATTTCACCATATCAGCAGACAGGTCACTTCTGGTATGAGGAACAGTATGAGGAGTGGTTTGACTTCCTGTTGAGTAAATTGAAAAAGTAAAAGAATTGCAATCAAATAAGAAATAAGATAAAAAAGAAAATGGAAAATAAGAATTTCGGTTATTTCGATGACAAGAATCGTGAGTTCGTCATCACCAATCCTGCTACTCCGTTCCCATGGATAAACTACCTCGGCAATGAGGATTTTTTCGGTCTTATCAGTAATACTGGCGGTGGCTACGATTTCTATAAGGATGCTAAGTTCCGTCGTATCACCCGCTATCGCTATAATGGTGTTCCGATGGATAATGGCGGCCGTTATTTCTATATCAATGATAACGGTACGGTGTGGAATCCGGGTTGGAAACCTTGCAAGACTCCGCTAGATTCATATGAGTGCCGTCATGGTATGAACTATACCCGTATCACAGGTTCTAAAAACGGTATTGAGGCTTCTGTCCTCTTCTTTGTTCCATTGAAGACATGGGCTGAGATTCAGAAGGTTACGCTGAAGAATACTACTTCTGAGAAGAAGACAATAAAGTTGTTCTCTTTCGCTGAGTGGTGTCTCTGGAATGCTGCAACTGATATGGAGAACTTCCAACGTAACTGGTCAACTGGCGAGGTTGAGATAGACGGCGCTACTATCTATCATAAGACTGAGTATAAGGAGCGTCGTAACCACTACGCATACTATACCGTGACAAATGCGAAGATTGACGGCTATGATACTGACCGTGAGTCTTTCATCGGACTTTACAACGAGTTTGCTGATCCACAGTGTGTTATGGCAGGTAAACCGAGCAATTCTCTTGCTCATGGTTGGAGCCCTATCGCTTCTCATTATATCGAGATAGAGCTTGCACCAGGTGAGAGCAAGGACTTTATCTTCATGCTCGGCTATGTGGAGAATGCTCAGGAAGAGAAGTTCTCTGCTGAGGATATTGAGCGCAAGAAGAACGGCACTCTCATTTCTTCACAGGATTCTGACGTAACACTCGTAAACAAGGCAAAGGCTAAGGCTCTTATTGATAAGTTCTCTACCGTTGAGGCTGTTGATGCTGCATTTGCTGAACTCGCTCAGATGTGGGATGCTCTGCTTGACAAGTATGTTGTGAAGTCAGATGATGAGCGCCTGAACCGTATGGTGAATATATGGAGCCAGTACCAGTGTATGATCACGTTCAACTTCTCTCGTTCTGCAAGCTTCTTTGAGAGCGGTGTAGGTCGTGGCATGGGCTTCCGTGACTCTAATCAGGATCTCGTTGGCTTCGTACACCAGATTCCAAGTCGTGCCCGTGAGCGTATCATCGACATTGCTTCTACACAGTTCCCTGACGGTGGTTGCTATCACCAGTATCAGCCTCTTACAAAGCATGGCAACAATGACATCGGTGGTGGCTTCAACGATGATCCATGCTGGTTGATTTTCGGTACGGTGGCATATATCAAGGAGACAGGTGATTTCTCTATTCTTCAGGAGCCAGTTCCATTCGACAATGAGCCTGGAACAGAGGTGTCGCTCATGGAGCATCTCCGTATCTCTTTCAATCATGTTGTAGAGAATCTCGGTCCTCATATGCTTCCTCTCATCGGACGTGCTGACTGGAACGACTGTCTTAACCTCAACTGTTTCTCTTGGGATCCTAATGAGTCTTTCCAGACAACGGAGAACAATTCCGAAGGCTCTAAGGCTGAGTCTCTGATGATTGCAGGCTTGTTTGTCGTAACAGGTAAGGACTATGTAGAGCTTTGCAAGCAGATTGGCGACAATGTTGAGGCTGAGCGTGCCCAGAAATGCATCGACTCTATGGTTGAGGCTGTGAAGAAACACGGCTGGGATGGAGAATGGTATCTCCGTGCATACGACTTTTACGGCAATAAGATCGGCTCTAACGAGTGCGAGGAAGGTAAGATTTTCATCGAGTCACAAGGCTTCTGCACAATGGCAGGTATCGGACTTGAGGAAGGCATGGTTGACAAGGCTATCGATTCTTGTAAGAAATACCTTGACTGTGAGCATGGTATGGTGCTTAACAACCCTGCATATACCACATATCACGTTGAGATGGGTGAGATTTCTTCATATCCTGCTGGATATAAGGAGAATGCTGGTATCTTCTGCCACAACAACCCTTGGGTTATCATCGGTGAGACTGTTGCCGGACGTGGTAATGATGCTTGGGAACTCTTCCGTAAGATCAGTCCTATGTATCTCAAGGATCAAGCTCTCCATAAGGTTGAGCCATACGTAAACTGCCAGATGGTGGCTGGTAAGGATGCTGCCAAACCAGGTGAGGGTAAGAACTCATGGCTTACTGGTACTGCTGCTTGGATGTGGCTCACCGTCAGTCAGTATCTTCTTGGTGTGAAGCCAACATACGATGGTTTGATGATAGACCCATGTCTTGACTCAAATATCAAGGAGTACAGCGTTAAGCGTATTCTCCGTGGTACTGAATATGATATCACCGTAAAGAATCCTAACGGCAACCAGAAGGGCGTTAAGAGCATTACAGTTGATGGTGTGGCTATCAACGGCAATGTAATCAAGGCTACTCCTGGCAAGCACGTTGTGGAGGTAATAATGTAATTATATATACGGTTCTTCTACTAATTATGAACAGAAAATCCTTATTTGGTAGTATATTACTATCATCAATTCTATATGCGACAGCGACAATGGCACAACCTGCCATTGCCGCTGATGCTGTCTTAGAGGCAAAGATAGAGGCTCAGATGGCTAAGATGTCATTAAAGGACAAACTTGGTCAGATGGTGGAGCTTGATCTTCGTGGCATAATGACCACGGATGCTAAGGGAAAATTCATTATCGACCAGCACAAGTTGGATTCACTCCTTGTGAATTTCCGTGTCGGTTCTTTCCTTAACACCCCTGGTCCTACGGGTGTTCCTGCGGCAGAGTGGGGCGGTTATATCGAGCAGCTCCAACGCGCTTCTATCAAGCATCTTGGCATCCCTACAGTCTTTGGAGTGGATGAGAATCATGGTGTTACCTATACCACCGACGGAACGCTCATGCCTCAGAATATCAACGTGGCTGCTACTTTCAACAGGGAAATAGCACGTCGGGCGGCAGAGGTTACGGCTTACGAGACTCGTGCCTGTTCCGTGCCTTGGACATACTCCCCTACGATGGACCTTTCCCGTGATGCCCGTTGGCCTCGCTGTTGGGAGAACTTCGGAGAGGACTGTCTCGTTAATGCCGAGATGGGTAAGGCTATGACCTTGGGCTTCCAGGGTACTGATCTAAATCATATCGGACAAAAGAATGTGGCTGTATCGCTCAAGCATTTCCTTGGCTATGGTGTTCCTACGACTGGTAAGGACAGAACTCCTGCTATCATATCTATCCAGGATTTGAAGGAAAAGCATTTCGCTCCTTACAAGGCTTGTGTTGAGGCTGGAGCCTTGACGATAATGGTCAATTCTGGTAGTGTGAACTATGTTCCGATGCATGCAAACAAGGAAATACTCACAGGCTGGCTGAAGGAAGGTCTTAAATGGGATGGAATGCTCATAACCGACTGGGCTGATGTCAATAACCTATATGGTCGTGAAAAGGTTGCAGCCAATAAGAAGGATGCTCTTGAACTTGCCGTAAATGCCGGAATTGATATGATTATGGAGCCTTACGACTGTAGTGTCGTTCCTCTGATGGAAGAACTCGTTGCAGAGGGCAGAATCCCACAGTCACGTATTGATGATGCTTGTCGTAGAATCCTCCGTCTGAAATATCGTCTGGATTTATTTGATCATCCTTATCAGAAACTGAAGGACTATCCTGAGTTCGCTTCTGCTGAACACAAGGCTGTGTCTTATCAGGGCGCTCTTGAGTCAATTGTATTGCTGAAAAATGAGGATGTTCTGCCTATTGCCAAGGGCAAGAAGATTCTCGTTACCGGTCCTAATGCCAATTCCCTTCGTGCACTTAATGGCGGTTGGAGCTATACTTGGCAGGGAAGTTATGCGGATGAAATTCTTGCAAAGCTTGCTGAGGATACCGCTAATCGTAAGGCAAAGGATGGCGGTCCGTTCATTAAGCCTAACACTATCTTTGAGGCTCTTTGTAAGGAGTATGGTGTAGAGAATGTCACTCTTGACAATACCCTTACCTATAAGAACGATGGTGCTTATTATGAGGAAATCCTTGCGGATGCAAGTATGGCAGCTGTCAAGCAGAAGGCGAAGGATGCCGATATCATAATTGCTTGTATTGGCGAGAACTCATACACCGAGACTCCTGGTAATCTCACAGACCTTAATCTCTCAGAAAATCAGCGTAATCTTGTCAAGGCTCTTGCATCTACAGGCAAGCCTGTCATCCTTATCTTGAACGAAGGCCGTCCTCGTATCATTTCCGATATCGAGCCACTAGCAAAGGCTGTTGTCGATGTTATGCTGCCGTCAAACAATGGCGGTGATGCTCTTGCTGCTTTGCTCTCTGGAAAAGAGAACTTCTCAGGCAAACTGCCATTCTCTTATCCTCGTACTATCAGCGCGTTCAACTGCTACGACTATCGTGTGTCTGAGGTGGTGGGAACAATGGAAGGTTCTTACGATTATAGTGCAGATGTCGCTTTCCAATGGCCTTTCGGCTATGGCAAGAGCTATAACACATATTATTATAGCAATCTTCGTTGTACTCCTTCTGAGTTTTCGGTTGACGATAATCTTACCATTAGTGTTGATGTGCAGAATGCAGGCAATATGAATGGCAAGGAGTCTGTGCTTCTCTTCTCAAGCGACCTCGTCGCTTCTCAGACACCAGAGATCCGTCGTCTTCGTGACTTTACCAAGATTGACCTCAAGGCTGGCGAGAAGAAAACGGTCACTTTTTCTCTTCCTGCCAAGAATCTCTCATTTGTAAATGCCCAAGGCAACTGGGTATTCGAGCCGGGAGAGTTCACGTTGCAGGTGGAGGATCAGACGGTTAAGGTAAAGGGAAAATAAAAACAGACCCACCCCCTTACCCCTTCCATAAAGGGAAGTCCGATGTTGATAATATCGGAGTATGTGTCAGGGGAGTGGATAGTTTTTGAAACCTCATAACAGATAAATGTTTATTCTAATTAAAAATATACTCTAAACAATTTACAAAATGCGAAACCTCATAACGAAAAAAAGTAACTACTCCCTCCCCTTTATGGGGAGGGTATGGGGAGGGGTCTTTCTCCTTCTCACTACTTCTTCCTGTTCTATAGCCCAATCTATCAAAGTCAATCAAGTTGGCTACTATCCATCCGAGACAAAGGTGGCTGTAATCGAGCCTACTGTAACGGCAAAGTCATTTACTTTGAAAGATGCCAAGGGCAAGAAGGTATGGGCTGGTAAGGCTGTACGTACATCTGTATCTCCTTTTACACAAAAAGTTCGTCAGATCGTGGATTTCTCCACAGTAAAGACACCTGGCACCTATACTTTTGTGGCAGGTAAGGAAGAACAGAAGATTGTCATCAAGGATAATGCCTTTGCTGATGTTGCCAAGGCAGCAATGAAGGCTTTCTATCTCCAGCGTACAGGTATGCCGATAGAAGAGAAATATGCGGGAGTATATGCCCGTCCTGCAGCCCACATGGATGATAAGGTCGTTGTTCACGAGACCGCAGCCTCTCCTTTGCGTCCTGCCGGAACAGTCATTTCCTCACCTTACGGATGGTATGATGCCGGAGATTTCAACAAGTATATCGTGAACTCTGGCTTTACTGTTGCCGTTCTTCTTCAGGCTTACGAGATCAACAAGGCATATGCCGACAAGATGAATCTCGTCATTCCTGAGTCAGAGGATGCCGTTCCTGATTTCCTCGATGAGGTTATGTATAATCTCAAGTGGATGATCACTATGCAGGATCCATACGACGGAGGTGTTTACCACAAGCTCACCACTCCTAACTTCGAGGGCTTTGAGATGCCTGTTAATTGCCATCAGACACGCTATGTCGTTCAGAAGAGCACACAGGCATCTCTCGACTTTGCCGCTTCTCTTGCACAGGCTGCTCGTGTCTATTCTGCATATCCTAAGTATCAGTCATTTGCAAAGGAGGCTGTCAAGGCTGCTGAGCGTGCTTACGCATGGGCTGTGAAGAATCCTACTACCTATTATAATCAGGATGCAAACAATCAGAAGTATTCTCCGAAGGTCAATACTGGCACGTATGGTGATATGATGGCTGCTGATGAGTTCTTCTGGGCTGCTACCGAGCTTTATCTTACTACAAAGCAGAACTCATATCTCGAGCAGGCAAAGTCATTTATGCCTCAGAGCTATCGAGTTCCTACTTGGGGAGAGGTGTCTGGTCTTGGCGTTCAGCAATGGATTAACCAGAGCCTTCTCGGTAAGATTGACGGCATAGACTTCCCTGTTGAGAAGATGAAGGCTGACCTTCTCGCATTCTGTGATGATTGTATGCAGAGAATACCAACTTCAAGTTTCAACGCACCTCATGGAAATCGTGCTCAGGACTTCCCTTGGGGCAGTAATAGTGAGATGTGTGCCGGACAGGGTATCGCCCTTACCTATGCCTATACTTTGACTAAGGATCATAAATATCTCTCAGCAGCTATTGCTGATGCCGACTATCTCCTTGGCCGTAATGCTACCGGCTATTGCTTCGTGACAGGCTTTGGAACAAAGCAGGTTATGCATCCTCATCAGCGTCTTTCTGAGGCTGACGGTATAGAAGCGCCTCTGCCTGGATTCCTTGCTGGTGGTCCAAACCCGGGACAGCAAGACATCGCACAGGTAACTACATATCCTTCAAAGGCTGCTGACGAGTCATATACCGATGATATGAACAGCTACGCAAGTAATGAGATAGCCATCAACTGGAACGCTTATCTTGTTGGCTTGATGATGACTATTGATGCAGAGTTGAGTAAATAGGCTAATAACGTGAGTTCGACGAATCAATTATATTTCGTCTAACTCACGTTAATTATTTCTTAGTCGCAGAATAATAAATTCCAAGGATATGGGTGGGCTCTATAAATTGACTTTCCCTTTCTACATCACATCAAACAGAACATAACGTTAAAAAAGGATGGTTAAAATAATTATTTTATGGGTTGCCAGCATATCATTAAGTTGGCTGGCGTCTTATCTTAAAGAGCTATACGACCCAACTCAAGATTTGAGAAACATTCTGCTCACATTATACATGTCACTTGTGTTGATTGCACAACTGGCTACTATCTATTATACAGCATCGAAGTCTCCATTCATGTCTATGATAGCCATCATAGCATTCACTTACTACTGGCTATCTTTTCCTGCTTTAATTCTCACTGGAGATGCTGCAGGCGTTGGAATGGCACGTGGGTTTGCCCCAATAATCAACGGCATAGCTGCATTAATTTTTGGCATCATAGCTTATCTGTTAATCAAATTTCTATCTCCAGCGGGATTGTATATTTCTTTGGTAATATCAATAATCATTGGTTTTGCAAACATCATAAGCAATAGCCATTCGTTAATATCTGGTGCCTCTGTTGAACAGGATGCTAGTTTTCATGGCATTAGCAAGGAAGATTACCTTAAAGCCAAATTCAGAGAAAGCATGATTGAGGATGGTGACCCATGGGATGCTATGGATCTTGACGCTTCTCCTGAAGAAGTGGATTCTTGGAACGTCGGCAACTGCCATGATATTATTCTTCGCTCATATCAAGCTGACGCTAACCTATACCTTAAAGGACATTTTGCATTCCCTGAAGATACCCTCGACATTGATGAGCCGATCATACACGATTATTTTTTCAAAGGTGAGCATTACTTTGATCAGGAAAGCACCAAATCATACATACCAAGAGATGTGTATATGGCATGGTACGATCGCTATGATGGCAAGATATACCAGTTAAGTGCCCAATTACCTGACAGTTTAAGTCATTATTTCGATGATGCAGAGAAATACAAGTTTGATAATGTATATTTCTACGTTATGCCAAAAGGTAAAGTGGTGATGTTCCACAAGAGAAGGCGTGAGATTCATAACATCATGATTGGCGAGCCCTTGCAAGGTGAGGAAACCACAAAATATAATGATGTCGCAAAGCGGTTTTTCCAAGAGAATAATATTAAAGCCACAAAATCAACAAAGCTCCCAATTCCTTCATTGGAGACTATAAACAATTACCTCAAGCGTTTCAACTACACCGTTTCATTTACTACAGCAGACAAGCAATACAAGATATCAAAGACCATCTGTAACTTCTTCAATGGCGAAAGGATATTATCCGATAACACCTGGAGGGAAAAGATGCAACCTGCCCGACTGAAAGATGTATTCCTGCGATTCAATAATCAGAAAGACAAATATTCTTGTTTCGTATTCTTCAACGAAGAAGAGATTCTGAAGGCTTTTGATCACGTATTCTCGTCTGCAGACAACACCAGTCAGGCAGAGTTCAACATTAAGATTGGAACCAAACTTGACGCATTTGAGTTTACACTAAAAGCTGGCAACCGATCATACACGTTGAAGAATACAGAGATAAGGCTCTATAAGAACAATTCACGCGATAAAGGTGAACTTGTATTCAAAAACTACAAAGGTAAACGCCAAAACGTGCTGAAAAACATCGACATCAGCATTGAATTAAGAAGAAACCTTTCTGATGAGGACGATATAATTGAAGAGTGACGGTCTCTCCCCCGCCCTCTCCCATAGGCTGTTTTAAAGCACCAGAGGTGCGTCTATATTGAATGACGTTAAAATAATTGGTGTCCGATATTCTTCTTTTATCAGGCACCAAAATTTTTTGTTCCTTTGTGACTCTATTATTCGACTAACTAAACTCGCTGTAAGTCCGCTTTCCCTCTTATCTAGAATAAGGGCTTCACCGACTTTGCACCGACTTTGGTACGGAGGATCAACGGAGGATCATAGGAGGAAGAACGAACCTAAAGGGTAGGAAAATTTGCCCAGTCGTCGAACTCTCGTTATTTCTGTTTATGTTGTAAAGGTAACCTCAGTTCGACGAATTCATGGCAAACGCATCTCCGATGCTGAACTGACAATAATTACCAATCTTACCAATCTTTTTCCAATAAAAAATGATAATTTCGAACTCACGTTAAATAATCAAATACCGCCAAAGAAAAAGAGAGAAATTCTGTTCATAGCTCCAAAGCGAGGGGAAAGCGATGGAATAACAGATATAAAAAAAGCACCCGCCCTTGGAAGGACGAGTGCCTATATTTAATTTTATGTTACTTTCTCTTGGGATTAGTAAGAGATAACGAGTACGTTGCTCATGCTCCAGAAACGAGCTGCGTCTGTGATAATGAAATCAAACTCCTTTCGTTCTTGTGCCATAACAAATAGCACGTAAAAACATGACAACAATAATATTGATATTCTTTTCATAATCTGCATACCCATGATGATTCTTTTCTTATGTATATCGCCTTATTTAGTTTGACATAATTTGTGCAAGAGCTTTTTCTGCAGCGACTTTCAGATTAGAATCATATTCCTGTCCGCAACATATATTAAGGATATTGATAGCCTTATCAAGGTCAATGTCAACTCCCTCACCATTTGCATATGAAATAGCCTGAGAATAACCAGCCCTCATGTCTCCTAATTCATATGCTTTTTTGAAACAATTTGACATATTTCTTAAATCATGTAATTCTTCATAACATGATGCCATATTCTTGTATGCGTCTGTGATGCTTGCTATATTATTTTCGATAGCTTGCCTGTAAAATTCTATTGCCTTTGAGACGTCTTTAGATATGCCCTCTCCTGTTTGATATGCATATCCTACAGCCATACAAGCATCTGGATGATGATTCTTTGCACCTTTTAATGCATATTCAATTGATGCAGATACGGATTTCTCAACTCCGATACCATAAGCATAGCATCTATATAATTGATAAGGAGCATTATATGCCCCCAAGGTGTCAGCTTCCATATAACATTCGAATGCTTTAGAGCAATCTTTCCCAATGCCTACGCCACACTCATAGAATTCTCCCATTAGTTCCGTTGACCTTGCATCTTTGCATTCATAACCTTTCTGAGCCCAGAAAAAGGCTTTACTAAAGTTTTGCTTTGTTCCGTGACCATTAGCATACGATAAAGCCACATCATAGTAAGCTCTTTCAAAACCATGATTAGCGGCCTTCAAATACCAATCGAAAATCTCTGATATATTGCTCGGCTTTATTTCTTGAAGGCATAGACATTCGGCAATTTGGTACTCAGCTTCCGCTACACCCATTTCTGCTGCCATTTTGAAGTATTTGATAGCCTCTTCATAATTAGGCTTAACGTCATCTTGAGGACACAAATAATTGTAACCTAATAGCATTTGACAACGAATATCGCCCTGAAGAGCCTGTTGTATCATTTCTGATGACTCGTGTATGTTATTGTCATTCATTTTCCAGGTTATTATAATGTTAGCTCGATAAGCATTAATCTATTTTTGCTAATATGCGTTCTATTTCTTTAAGAAATATCGGTAAATACTCCTTTGCACGTTTGCTTTTCGCAGAATGAAGTAGAGGTTGCTTATATTGAGAAAAACTTGTGTCGCTTAGATATAATTCAGCAGCAATCATATCGGCATAATTATTGGCAACGTTTTGATGCTTGCTAAAATATTCCAATGCATAATCTGTATTCTCATTAACGTATTTGATACAATATCCGCCAAGCATTTCAGAAACAGCTCCATCTGCTATATTTACGGCTTCATTCAAGACATAGAAATAAAGCATCTTTTTGTAGCCGTTAGTTGAAGAACATAATGTATCCAATATAGCTGCAGACATATCGTTGTCAGATAATTTTATCTCATGCAAATACAGTTTCATGATATTATTGTCAACATCAATAGACTTGATAATTTCAGACTTCGAGTTTTCATCAAGATCATCCCAGTATTGACAATCTTTCTCGATTTTGGCTTTTCCATTTTCATCTTCGTTTGATGTCGTAAATAGATAACCAATATAATCATTTATCGCATCTAAACTGTTCTTTGCATATTTATCATCGGATGTTGTATATTCGCTCCATTCATATTTCTTGATATGCTTCGAATCCTCTAACACAAAATACCAATATATAGGGGTATAGTAATCTCTTTTCTTGTTAACGGACTCTTTTATATTTTTACTGTCTAGCAAAAATAAACGAGCCAAAAGAGAATTATCTGCCGGCATTTCTTTTCGGATTGTTTTTCCTCCTTCTGTTCTGAAACCATAATACAAGACAAAAGAATTATCTTTCTTAACTGTTATTGCCCATATGTTTTCAAAGAATATAGAGCAGAAATCTCTATTTGATAGACTGTCACTTAAATTTTCTTTCTCAATAATTCTATTAACGTAATTGCAGCCAGCCTCATACTCCTTAATTAATAAAGAGTCAGTTGAAACTGCATATACATTAAGGAAAGAAAAACAAACTATGATGTTCAAGAATAAAGATTTCATCAAAATATAGTTTTAATGTTTGATTACTGATATACTCACCAATTGAATCGATTGCTCAACAGGCATGATATTCGTATTTCTTTAAAAGAAATTTCTTATTGCTATAAACATAATCGAAACTTATGCTCCAGTTGTCTTCCTCCTCTAATCCTATTTGGAATAAAAGGCTGGAGTCATTTAATAATTTTACATCTACATATCGAATACATAGAGTTTCATATTCTTCTTGTTTCGCAATTTTACATAATTCCTCGCGAGTAATGGTTTTCTTGAATACATGATTCCCATCTCCTATATAGATGTGTAATTTCCTGTCATAGTGTACAATGCTATCCAATTTGTTTTCTCCACCAAGAGTAAACTTTAGAACGCATTTCCCCGTACTATCATTTGTCGTAAAATGTTTTACATGAAAACGCCCAATGAAAGAATCAAGATAGCAGGCAATACTATCATTTGCAGGAGGCATAATCTTACTGATGCTATCATTCTGGGAGATATCATTAATGCCATTATTTTCACATTCACTTTTCTCGTTCTTTGTAGCAGAAGTGTCTCTGCAAGAACCTAATAGTAATAGTGCAAAAAATATAAATGCAAGAAAGCCTTTCTTTTTCATATGTATAAAAGCTAATAGTATGGGAATATGAAATCTGAATCTATAATATAATCAGTATGGCATTATTTTTAGCTGTTTCCAAATTGGATGCTTCTTGTATTTCTTGTAGGCAATCTTTGGAACATAAACGCATACATTTCTTAGATATTTGAATCCGATAACATAATCTTCTTCATTACTTTTTAAAATTTCTTTCATATCCTCTTCTGGAATTTCATCTCCTATTTTTGTTATGATAGGGGGAACTGTATGGCATAGATAAATATTTCTTAGATTATTACAAAAAAGAAAAGAACATAAATCGAATTCCTTGATAGAATTTGGTATTCTTACGGCTCGTATTGCCGAAGAATTAAATGCATATTTTTCTATTTCTTTGACACCATCAGGAATATAAACACTATCAATTTTGACTCCGACAAACGACCAGCATGCAATTATTTTTATACCATCAGGAATGATTGTATTTGAACATGCAGAAACTAAGGTGTTAGTGCTTGTTTTAATTATTGCGTTACAGTTATTCCTTGAATCATAAATTTTATTGTTGGGATCTACCGCAATTGACTTCAGACTTTTGCAACCTTCAAAAAGTGCTGGAGCAATAAAACTAACTCTATTCGGAATAAAGATACTTTCAAGCCTTTCACATCCGTAAAAAGCATATACTCCAATAGTATCAAGCCTATTTTGCAACTTTATAGATGTAAGATTTTTACAGTTTTCAAATGCATCCCTTGCTATCGTCAGTCCATTTTCATTTGATTCTGAACTTGAATTGTCTTCAAAATCTACCCGAAACAAACTGTCACACGAACAAAAACATTTATAACTAATACTTCTTATATTCTTCGGAATTGTTATTTGCTTTAACCTCTTTCTATTTGAGAAAGCTTTTTCTCTCAATTTAGTTACAGAAGCAGGTATTGTTGAACTCGCACTTCCTGCAAGCATTTCATTGGTTTTTGAATCGATTATTGCATGCGAATTATCTCTGGAATCGTAATAAGGGTTTTGTGGGGAAACAGTAATGCTAACAAGATTTGATTCATCAAATGCAGTAGGCTTAATTACTTCTACAGAAGCTGGAATAAATACACTATCCAGATTCTCACAATTTGAAAACGCGTTATATATAATATATTTTAAGGTGTTTGGGAGTTTTACATATTGTAAGTCTTTTCTATAACTGAAAGCACCTCCCTGAATCAAAGATACTGGCATATTTTCTCCATTGACAAGAATGGAATCTGGGATAATAAGCCTATTGCATATTTTCGAAGTGTCCGCAAAACCCACACAAACCACTCCTTTGTCGTTAGGAAAATGTAAATATCTAACATTGTCTTGTATTACTTGTATTGTTTGTTTTTCCTCATCCGCCTTAATGGCATGAGATACACAGAAAAAGCATATAATTAATAGTATTCGCATAGCAGTCTTACTTTAATATGTTATTATATTGCCTATATCGAGGACAAAGGTAAACAAAAAATCAAATACCGCCAAAGAAAAAGAGAGAAATTCTGTTCATAGCTCCAAAGCTAAGGGGGGAGCGATGGAATAACAGATACAAAAAAAGCACCCGCCCTTGGAAGGACGAGTGCCTATATTTAATTTTTTATGTTACTTTCTCTTGGGATTAGTAAGAGATAACGAGTACGTTGCTCATGCTCCAGAAACGAGCTGCGTCTGTGATAGTCAGAGTAGATGACTTGTCACCAGTCTTAGTGAGAGTGTAAGAACCTGCAGGAGCCTGTGTGAGGATCTTAGGCTTAGCGCTTGGGATGTTGAATGACTTCTTAGCGCGCATATCGATCTTAGTGAGCTTAGAGAGGTCGCCAGCAGAGAGGTCGAGCTTCTTCTTAGAGAAGAGACCGCCACCGATCATGAGACCCTTAGCCTTGAGCTCCTTGCTTGTACCGATGATGTAGTAAGCCTCGTTCATCTTGTCAGTCTGAGCTGTGATTGTCTGATCCTTAGCGATGTTCTGATCAGTAAGCTCTCTTACGTTGTTACCGAGGTTAGTTACCTGAGTATTGAGCTCAGCGATGCTAACGTTCTTATCCTCGATCTGCTTCTTGAGATCCTCGATCTCCTTATCCTTCTCATCAAGCTGAGCCTGCATCTTCTCGAGCATTTCCTGCATCTTAGCAGCGTGAGCGCTCTTCTCGCTCTTAAGTCTTGACTGGAGCTTAGAGATCTTATCGCGATACTTCTGGAGGATAGTCTTGTAAGCCTCTACGTTCTGCTTGAGACGCTGACGGTTTGGAACGCCACCCTCAGTATTCTTCATGAGGATACCCTCTGCAGCTACAACGCTGTCCATAGAGAAATTGATAGCATCTGTGAACTCCTCGTCAGCCTGAAGCTGATTCTGCTGTTCTGCTACTACGTTACGGAGTGAGTCAAGCTGCTTCTGAGTCTGCTCTGCCTGATTGCCACATGAACCAAGTGAGATTGCTGCAACTGCGATAGCTGCAAAAGAGAAAATTTTTTTCATTTTACTTTTTATATTAGGTGAATAAATTTTTTATACCGTCTTTATTAAAAGTCGAATACAATTTCCATTTATCATGTGACCTGACCTTAGACCTTTGTCCTTTGACTTTAGCCTTTAGTCGTTGGTCTGATTTTCGTTTGCAAAGGTATGAAAACCAATCGAAACTACCAAATTGTGGCCTCTGATTATAAGAAATAGTAATACCCTTTAACATACTTTCAGCATCAAAAAGCCTCTTTTTTTTGGTTGTTAAAAAATTTTTTCATAAATTTGCACTCGGGAATAGGGTGTTGGGTGATAGGTGTTAGGTGGTGGCGATTTGTATTGTAAATCACATGCCCCTAAACACTAATCTCTAAACTCTAACCTCTAAACAAGTAATTAATAAACATGCGCCTTTCGCACTCCGGCTCCCTCCCTACGGGGGAGGGCGGGGGGAGAGGCCTTAAATAAATAAAAGATGGACCTTATACCAAGTTTCGCAGTTGACCACACCAATCTTCAGCCTGGCATCTATATCTCACGTCAGGATGAAGTGAATGGTGCAGCTATAACCACATACGACATTCGTATGACAGCCCCTAATAATGAGCCTTGTCTCAATCCGGCTGCCATTCATACGATAGAGCATCTTGTCGCTACCTATCTTCGCAACCTCGACGGCTGGAAGGACAATGTCATTTACTGGGGACCTATGGGATGCCTCACAGGCAACTACCTTATATTAAAAGGAAAATATTCATGCGAGGAAATCCGCAATCTGATGATTGGCGCATTCCAGTATGTAGTGGACTATGACGATGTGGTCCCTGGCACTACCGCTGCTACCTGCGGAAACTATCTCATGCACGACCTCCCTATGGCTAAGTATGAGGCTCGTCGCTATGTGAAGCGTCTCAAGGAGGACTTCTACAGCGAGTATCCGGGAATTGTAAGACCAGAGGACACTAACGGTAAGGTGTTCTTTGATGCGTAACTTTAGCTAATGGGTGATGGGTGTTGGGTGATGGCGTATAGCATCATCGTTACAAACCACCACCACCCAACACCTAACACCCAACACCATAGAAATGGCTATAATCAAATCATACAAAGGAATTTCTCCTAAGTGGGGAAAGGAATGTTATTTCAGCGAGAATGCTGCTATCGTAGGCGACGTCACTATGGGCGACGAGTGCTCAGTCTGGTTCGGTGCTACCGTGCGTGGCGATGTTGCCCCAATAACAATGGGTAATCGTTGCAATGTGCAGGATGGTGCTGTTGTTCACGTAACCAACACTACTGGTCCTACCGTTATGGAGGATGACGTGACAATCGGTCATAATGCTACGGTTCATGCCTGTACTCTCAGAAAGGGCTGCCTCATAGGCATGGGCAGTACGGTTCTTGACGGAGCTGAGGTAGGAGAGGGTGCTGTCGTTGCAGCCCATGCCCTCGTGCTATCTAACACAAAGATCGGACCTCACGAGATATGGGGTGGTGTTCCTGCCAAGTTCATCAAGCAGACTAAGCCTAATCAAGCAGAGAGCTATGCTGCACACTATGTGGAGTATGCGAAAGAATATTTGAAAACCTCCGAAGAGGCTAATAGATAATTAATAATTAATTAATGATGAAAAAGCTATCCCTAAAAACCTATTTGAGGAGTTTCTTCCTCTTACTATTATCATTACTCTCACTAGGGAGTTGGGCTCAGGTGAAGTTCACAGCTTCTATGCAACAGACGGCACCTGATGAGATTACTATTACTTTCTCGGGTACAATAAGTAAGGGGTGGCATGTCTATGCCCCAGAGGAAAAGCATGGTCCGACTGCCGCTTCAATCAATATTGATAAGATTGAGGGTGCTCGACTTGAAGGAGGACTGAAAGCCAACAAGCCTGCTACGAAGAAATACGAGGAGGTTTGGAAAGGAGAGGTCGCTTTCTTTGAAGACAATGTTGTCTTTACCCAAAAGGTGAAACTCACGGGTAAGGAATATAAGATTGAGGGCTATTTTGAATATGGTGCCTGCAATGATGAGGTATGTATTCCGCCATCAAGCGTAGATTTCAATTATAGTGGAACAGTAACTCTGCCTTCAACATCTAAGGCTGAAAAAAAAAACGATAAGATAGACGAGGAAATATCTCCTTCCCCCGTTAAGGGACAAAAGGATAGTATTGATTCCTCAAAAGATACCTCAACCCTAACCCCTAACCCCTCAACTCTAACCCCTCAACTCTCCCCACTAACCCCTAACCCCTCAACACTAAACCCCTCCTCCCCCTCGTGGGAGACGGAGGGAGGCTTTGGCATCTTCCTCCTCGGCTTCCTCGGCGGTCTCATTGCCTTGCTCACCCCTTGCGTTTGGCCTATCATACCGATGACCGTGAGCTTCTTCCTGAAAAGAGCAAGCAAGGATGAAAGCGGAAAGGGAAAGGTAGTGCGCTCTGCAAAAGGAATAAGGGATGCTATTATATATGGTATATCCATTATTGTGATATATCTCGCACTCGGACTCGCCGTAACGGCAATCTTCGGGGCATCGGCACTCAATGCCATGTCAACTAATGCCATTTTCAACATCTTCTTCTTCCTTATGTTATTGGCATTCGGAGTCTCCTTCCTCGGAGGTTTCGAGATAACCCTGCCATCTTCTTGGAATAATGCAGTTGACAAGAAAGCCTCTTCCACATCAGGCTTGCTGAGTATTTTCCTCATGGCATTCACCCTCGTCTTGGTGAGCTTCTCATGCACAGGTCCGATAATAGGATTCCTCCTCGTAGAGATGGGGACATCAGGCAGTATCATGGGACCTGCCGTGGGAATGTTCGGTTTCGCACTTGCCCTCGCCCTGCCATTCACCCTCTTTGCCATCTTCCCATCTTGGCTGAAATCTGCACCTAAGTCTGGCAACTGGATGAACTGCATAAAGGTGACACTCGGCTTCATAGAACTCGCCTTCTCCCTGAAATTCCTCTCGGTAGCCGACCTTGCCTACGGCTGGCACATACTCGACCGCGAGGTGTTCCTATCCCTTTGGATAATCCTCTTCTTCCTCCTCGGATGCTACCTCATTGGCTGGATTCGCTTCCCTCACGATGAGGACGAATATGACAAGATGGGGGAGAAGATTATCAATCAGCGAACCTCAGTCACCCGATTCTTCATGTCTCTTTGCTCCTTCGCCTTCGCCCTCTATATGGTTCCCGGACTATGGGGAGCACCATGCAAGGCTGTCTCTGCCTTCGCACCTCCTATGAGCACTCAGGACTTCAACCTATACAAGAGCGAGACCGTGGAGGCGAAATATAAGGACTACGAAATGGGAATGCAGGCAGCAAAGGCTGCGGGTAAACCTGTGATGATAGACTTTACCGGCTTCGGCTGTGTGAACTGCCGTAAGATGGAGGCTGCCGTATGGACAGACGAGAGAGTGAAGGAAATGATAACCAATGACTATGTGCTTATCCAGCTCTTTGTTGACGACAAGACTCCTCTCCCCGAGCCAATAGAGGTTGTTGAGAACAACCAGCCACGCAAGCTACGCACGGTAGGCGACAAGTGGAGCTATCTCCAGCGCACTAAGTTCGGCTCTAACACCCAGCCTTACTATGTGCTCTTGAATAACGAAGAAAAGCTTCTCGCCACTCCACGTTCCTACGATGAGGATGTAGAGGCGTATATATCATTCCTTAAGGAAGGATTGAAGAAATATTAGCCCCCTCCCGACCTCCCCGAGGGGAGGAGGCGTTTAGATACTAAGATAAATAATAAATTAATATAAAATCCGAAATGCCCTCTACGGTTAGAAGTGATTGCTCATTACTATATAGAAATCTCTCCCCCTCGGGGGAGATGGAGGGGGGCTATATCACCCACCACTATATAGAGAAAGGAGAAGGCTTCCCCTTGATACTGCTTCATGGGAATGGGGAGGATTGCAGCTATTTCGAGCACCAGATAGAGCCTTTCGCCCAGCACTTCCGTGTTATTGCGATTGACACTCGCGGACACGGACAGACACCTCGTGGAGATGCACCTTTCACCATACGGCAGTTTGCAGAGGACCTGCTTGCATTCATGAATCAGCGCGGAATAGCGAAAGCCCATATACTCGGCTTTTCTGATGGCGGTAACATAGCAATGGTATTTGCCCTTGCGCATCCCGAGCGTGTGGAGAAACTGATTCTCAACGGAGCCAACCTTGATGCTTCGGGCGTAAAGAGAAAGATACAGATTCCGATAGAGATAGGCTATTGGATAGCAAGTCTATTCGCAAAGAGGAGTCCCAAGGCAAGGCTGAATGCCGAGATGCTCGGACTAATGGTCAACGATCCAAACGTGAAGCCTGATGAACTCTCACAAATACAATCTCCAACCCTTGTCATAGCCGGCAATAATGACATGATAAAAGACGCGCACACCCGACTTATTGCACGCTCCATCCCCAATGCCGAGCTTGCCATCATTCCCGGTAGTCATTTTGTCGCCAACAAGAATCCCCAACCCTTTAATGAGACGGTGCTCCGCTTCCTGCTTTAATACCGTAATGATTTCAAAGGCAACGCCAACATCTACAGACATAAAAAATCACCGCAGCATCGTGTCGCGGTGATTTTTGTTTATCTACATAATATAACGTCAGTTCAACAAGCTAAAGCAGGTCGTCGAACTGACGTTAATAAAAAATGCCGCTCAGAATTGCGTCTGAACGGCATTTATGTTTCTATAGAATATTTATTGAAGATTTTATTGAAGATTAACTGCATCGAGCACCTTGTCGGTTGCTCCGGAGGCACTCTTGACATATTCGCCTGCCTTCTGACTCGAAGTGGCGAGCGAGGCCTTGTCGGCAATGAAGCTGTCCATTATCTTGGCAAAGTCGTCAGAGCCGTTGATAGGATAGCCGCCACCGGCAGCAATGAGTTCCTTGGCTTCCTGGAACTTGTCGTGGTTAGGACCGAATACTACCGGCATATTCCATACAGCAGCCTCAAGCACGTTGTGTATGCCTACTCCGAATCCTCCGCCTACGTAGGCTACATCACCATATTTATATATAGAGGAGAGGAGTCCGAAGCAGTTGATGATGAGTACCTCGGCATTCTGGAGTCGCTCTACGAGATCGGCATCGAGAGGCTGGTGCCCACGAGTCTGCATTGACATCATCTCGGTGTATCGCTCCACCTTTCTGCCCTTTAGCAAGGTGTCAATCTGCTGAAGATGGTCTTCGTCTATGACGTGAGGCGCGATGATCAACTTCCAGTCCTTATGCTTCTCGAAGTAAGGAATGAATATTTCCTCGTCGGGTTGCCATGAGCTGCCGGCAATGAATGTAGGCTTGCCGTCCTTGAATGCCTTTACAAGTTCGAGTGTGCGTGACTGGTCTGCGATTTGCATAACGCGGTCGAAGCGTGTATCGCCTGTTACCTTCACGTTCTTGATGCCTATGTTCTCAAGCAGTTGCTTTGACTCCTCGTTCTGCACGAAGAAGGCTGTGAAGCACTTGAGCACGTGGGCGTATTCCTTGCCATACCAGCGGAAGAACACCTGATTAGGACGGAAGATGCTGCTCACGCTATATACCGGCACCTTGCGATGATTGAGGATGTGGAGATAGTTGTACCAGAACTCATACTTTATGAAGAAGGCTATCTCCGGACGTATGGTTCTGAGGAATCGACGGGCATTGGTGACAGTATCGATAGGGAGGTAGCAGATGATGTCTGCTCCCTCATAGTTCTTTCTCACCTCGTATCCCGAGGGAGAGAAGAAAGTGAGCAGAATCTTGTATTCCGGACGATGCTCACGCAGATACTCGATGATGGGGCGACCTTGCTCAAACTCGCCCAGCGATGCTGCGTGCACCCAGATATATCGTGCATTTGGGTCAACCTTCTCGCGAAGCACACGAAACGAATCGCGTTCTCCACGCCACATCTTCTTCAACTTACCGTTGAATAGACTTGCGATTGCAACTCCCAGTTGCACTATGTACATTATGATGTTATACATATGGCCTCTCCCCCCGCCCTCTCCCGTAGAGAGGGAGCCGATTCGACTATGGGGGATCGTTTATTGTTTTTTTTGATAATTGGCCTTTCGCGCTCCGGCTCCCTCCCTACGGGGGAGGGCGGGGGGAGAGGCCGTTTTATTATCCCAATTTCTCCACCGCTCTCTTCAGGCGGGCTAATGTCTCTTCCTTGCCAAGGAATGCGGAGATATCGAACATGCCAGGACCCTTGCCCTCGCCAACGAGTGCGAGACGGAAGGCGTTCATCACGTCACCGAGCTTATAGCCCTTGCTCTCAACCCATGCCATAACGACAGGCTCCTGACCTTCGACAGAGAAGTCGCTAATACCTTCGAGGACAGTAGCAAGTTCGGTCATTACCTCGGCAGAGTTCTCCTTCCAACGCTTCTTCACGGTCTTCTCGTCATATACATCAGGGGCAATGAAGAAGAATGAACAGAGAGGCCAGAGCTCGCTTACGAAGTTGACACGATCCTTCATCATCTCAACAACCTTGACGATGCGGTTCATTGACTCCTCAACGCCATTGTTGGCAACGATAGGAGCAAACAGTCCGGCAATCTCCTCTGCACTCTTGCGGAGGATATATTCGTGGTTGAACCACTGGCACTTCTTATAGTCGAACTTGGCACCTGCCTTAGAGCAGCGTGAAATGTCGAATGCCTTTTCAAGTTCCTCAAGAGAGAATACCTCCTGCTCTGTACCCGGATTCCATCCGAGAAGTGCAAGGAAGTTTATGATAGCCTCTGGGAAATAACCGCTCTCGCGATATCCTGAGCTTATCTCGCCAGTCTTTGGATCGTGCCATTCAAGTGGGAATACAGGGAAACCGAGACGGTCGCCGTCACGCTTTGAGAGCTTACCCTTGCCTTCCGGCTTCAGCAAAAGAGGAAGGTGAGCAAACTGAGGCATTGTATCTTCCCATCCGAATGCCTTGTAGAGAAGTACATGAAGCGGAGCACTTGGCAACCACTCCTCACCACGGATGACGTGTGAGACTTCCATGAGGTGGTCGTCAACGATGTTTGCAAGGTGATAGGTTGGCAGTTCATCGGCACTCTTATAGAGCACCTTGTCGTCAAGGATATCACTCTTGATGCGAACCTCGCCACGGATAAGGTCATTAACGAGAACCTCCTCACCCGGCTCGATCTTGAAGCGGACAACATACTGCTTGCCATCGGCAATGAGCTGGTCCACCTCCTCGCGAGGCATACTCAGGGAGTTGCGCATCTGCATGCGGGTGTGGGCATCGTACTGGAAGTTCTGTATCTCAGCACGCTTTGCCTCAAGTTCCTCTGGTGTGTCGAATGCTATATATGCCTTGCCATTTGCAAGGAGTTCCTTTACGTATGTCTTGTAGATGTCGCGGCGCTCGCTCTGACGGTATGGGCCGTGATTTCCGCCGAAGCTTACTCCTTCGTCGAATTTTATGCCTAACCAACGGAAAGACTCGATGATATATTCTTCTGCTCCTGGAACGAAGCGCTGAGAGTCGGTATCCTCAATACGGAAAATGAGATCGCCGCCATGCTGACGGGCAAAAAGGTAGTTGTATAACGCAGTACGAACGCCGCCGATATGTAGCGGACCAGTAGGACTCGGTGCAAAGCGCACTCTTACTTTTCTATCCATTGTATGTCTTAATTTTCTAAATTTCCATGCAAAATTAGCATTTTAATCGCACTTTAGCGAACTTTTTCTCATATTTTCGCCATTATCCTATTTTTTTTTAGTATTTTCGCACTCAAAATAGGAAAAATAGCCCCTAATGGCCCCTCACCCGTCCTACGGACACCCTCTGGCACATACTCGGAGATACTCAATCTCCGACTTCCCCTAAGGGCGAGGGAAATGTTACACCATATCGCTTGTGTGGAGTCCTTTGACGGGAATAATACTAACTTCTCCCTCGCCCTTAGGGGAGAGGGTGTCCGCAGGACGGGTGAGGGGCTGTAGGATAGGGCTTTTAATATTACATTTATGTCAACACTCCAATCACGCGACAACCTGTCTTGGCAGCGCGTTCTAATGCGCATAGGAATCATAGCCATCTGTACCATCGTAATTGTTATTGCGATGCCGCAAAGCTCGGCACCACAATATAACGCGAAGGCGGGTTCGCCATGGACCCAGACTGCCGTGACAGCTACTTTTGATTTTGATATTCCGAAGGATTCTGCAACCTACAAGGCGGAATGTGACTCGGTAAGAAGGAGATTTGCCCCTTACTATATCAACAACCTGTCAACTTCGCAGATTCAGATTAAGCGTTTCATTGCACGCAATCAGAATGGTATTGACGGTCTGCCCAACAGCTACATATCACTTGTGGCGAAGAAACTCGCTGAGCTTTATTCTCTTGGTATCATCTCGCAGAATGACTATGCCCGTTTGAACAGAGACACATCTGCATATATCCGTATCGTGACGGGGAAAATGTCGCAAAGCCATCGTGTGCGTACTCTGCTCACTCCTATGATGGCATACGAGCGATTCTTCAATGACAGTCAGGTAAGCGCGGTGAGGGCTCAGTTACAGAAATGCAATATTAACGAGTATATTGTCTCAAACCTGAAATATGACAGCGTGCGCAGTAATGACGAACTGAGCAGTCAGATTGCCCTTATTGCAGCAAAGTGTGGTCAGGTGAAGAAGGGTGAGCGTATCATTGACCGCGGAGAGATAATAAAGGACGAGACCCTGCGCAAACTCAATGCCTATTCTTCGGAGATGGAGAAGCATCTCAGCGACAGGAGTAAGCAGACAACCATGTGGGGACGTGTTATGTTCATCTTCATAATACTCAGTATCTTCACTATATATCTCCACTTGTTCCGTGCCGACTATTTCGAGAAACCACGTTCGCTGGCAATGGTATATTGTCTTATTGCGATGTTCCCGATACTGGTATCGCTGATGGTTCAGTACAACCTGTTCTCTGTGTATGTGCTTCCGTTGGCTATGCTCCCTATGTTCGTGCGTGTCTTCCTCGACTCCCGCACCGCCTTCATTGCGCATATCACAATGATTCTTATCTGCTCGTTGGTGCTCACCATGCCATACGAGTTCCTGCTTATCCAGATTACTTCCGGTCTTGTGGCTATCTATTCCCTTCGCGAACTTTCCAAGCGCGCACAGATATTCACTGCGGCTGTCTATACATCTGCAACAGCACTTGCCGCCCATTATGCCCTGCAACTTATGCAGCCGGGTGAGGACATCGCCCTGAACCATTCAATGGCGATACATTTCGTCTTCTCAGGCATCCTGCTCTTGCTCGCATATCCGCTTATGTTCCTTGTGGAGAAAGTATTCGGATTCACGTCGGCAGTAACGCTCTTCGAGTTGTCAGATACCAACAAGAGCCTTCTGCGCCGTCTGTCCGAGGTTGCCCCAGGCACTCTACAGCATAGTATAACGGTTGGAAATATAGGTTCGGAGATTGCATCAAAGATAGGTGCGAAGTCATTGCTCGTGCGTGTAGGTGCCCTTTATCATGACATAGGCAAGATATCCGCTCCTGCCTTCTTCACGGAAAACCAGCGTGGCAATAATCCGCACGACCGCCTTACCCCTATCGAGAGTGCGGAAATCATAGTCAATCACGTGCAGGAAGGTCTTAGGATAGCCGAGCGCGAGGGACTTCCTGATGTCATCTGCGATTTCATACGCACTCACCACGGTGAGGGAATGGCGAAATATTTCTATATCACAGAGCAGAATGCACATCCGGAAGCGGAGGTGGACAAGGCTCCGTTCACATATCCCGGACCTAATCCGTTTACCCGTGAGCAGGCTATCCTCATGATGGCCGACGGCGTTGAGGCAGCGTCACGCTCGTTGAAGGAATATTCTGAGGAGGGCATCACCGAACTTGTGAACCGTATCATCGACAGCATGGTGGCTGACGGATATTTCCGTGAGTGCCCTATAACATTCCGTGATATCGCCACCTCCAAGCGTGTACTTATCGACAAGCTCAAGAGCATGTATCACACGAGGATCACGTATCCAGAGTTAAAGCCTAACCCCGACCCTTCCCAAAAGGAAGGGAGGAGAGCGACCTAAACCGATTTAAATGCCTATGAGCGATAATACTAACATTTCCCTCGCCCCAAGGGGAGAGGGTGTCCGCAGGACGGGTGAGGGGCCGTTTGGCTTTTTCTTGCGTTTTCTTATCTTCCTCAAACGGATACGGCATTGTGCGGGCTTCGGGGTACAGTCGCCTACCGATTATGCCTTTGTGCGTGAGGTTATCTATGAAAGATGGCCGTATGCGTTGTATGCCGAATTGGAAGCGCAGTTCTATGGAACAGACAAGTTCTTGCTGAAACTCTCACAACTCCTTCTTCGTGTCTCTAACTATGCACAGGCATCACGAATCGGAATCATAGGCTCTCTTCCTCCTGTTATGGAAGCACATCTAAAGGCTGGGTGTAGGAAGAGTGAGATACGGCCTCTCCTCTCCCCCCGCCCTCTCCCGTAGAGAGGGAGCCGCTATCGCCTTCAAGGCATTCGTTAAATGGCAGTTCGGAGTTTCCTGACTTTGAGAACTCCGGCTCCCTCCCTACGGGGGAGGGCGGGGGGAGAGGCCGTTATCCTCTCCTCATCGCTACTGACCTAAACGACCAATGGCGAGAATACATCAGTCAAGAACATATCATATCATACGACCTCTATTATCTCGGCATCGCCTTCAGAAGAGATATAGGGAGGAGCATATTATTAATTTCTACTGACCCCCTAATCCCCCTGCATAGGGGGACTTGCAAGGCGAAGGAAGTCGGTAGCGAAGAAAAAAGTCCCCCTATGCAGGGGGATTTAGAGTTTTTTTTTATATGAAAATAACCAAAGTTTACACCCGAACTGGCGACAAGGGAATGACATCCCTTGTAGGAGGCATACGAATTGACAAGTCTGCCACCCGCCTTGATGCATACGGCACTATAGATGAACTGTCGTCACACATCGGACTCCTCATTGCCTATATAGAGCAGGACCTCAACGATGCGCATATCCTTGAGGTACTCGGACGTGTGCACAACACCTTGTTCAACGTTGGCTCATACCTTGCCACCGATGCTTCGCTCTTTGAGGAGAAACCGGAATGGCTCGACGGCCACATAAACGGCATATTGTCGCAGCTTCCTACTGAGACTGAGCTACTTGAAAAGGAGATTGACGAGATACAGCCAACCCTTCCTGTACTCCATAGTTTCGTACTGCCGGGAGGTACTATTGCGGCATCGCAATGTCATGTCTGCCGAACCGTTTGCCGACGCACCGAAAGACGCATTATTGCCTTGTCAAGAGAGTCGGAAATAGCAGATGAACCAATCAAGTTTGTCAATAGATTAAGCGATTATTTATTCGTTTTAGCAAGAAAACTCAATTTTCTTGCACGAAAAGATGAAAAAATATGGAAAAAAACTTGCAATTCAGAAAAAAAGTAGTACTTTTGCGCGCGAATTGACTTGCTTTAGCATGTTTAGTCTTTTGAAAAATAAGTAAAACGAATAAATCTATAAACAATGTATTGGACACTTGAATTAGCATCAAAACTTGAAGACGCTCCATGGCCTGCAACCAAAGAGGAGTTGCTCGACTACGCCACACGTTCAGGCGTGCCTATGGAAGTAATTGAAAACCTCGAAGAGATAGAAGATGAAGGCGATGTATATGAATCAATCGAAGATATATGGCCTGACTACCCATCGAAGGAGGACTTCCTTTTCGACGAGGAAGAATACTAAAGCGTCCACACTAGGGTAATACACTATTTGATAGTCTATTACAATCAAGCAATAATGAGAGGCAACTGCCTCTCATTTTTGTTTTCATCCCGCTTGTCCCGCATGTTGATATGCCTTTTTTTCGAATGTCTCATTGTCTCATTTTCTCATTTCTTCAGTTGCTTCGCTATACTTTTATTGCCTTGCGAAACATACGATTTCTTTAATCTGCAAGTATGACCAAACGCACAGCCATACCGCTCATACCACTGTGAGTATTACTGTTGCTCACGATACAAGCGTACTTGCTGAAGCTTATATGATACGCATACCTCGGGTATTTATAAATCCAGTTGCTAAATAAACATCTGCTCGACCAATAGCAGCCGAACTCACGTTACAATAGCTTCTCTTTGTAGGTTCGTGAGACTGGGATGGAGACACCACCGATATTGATACGGTTTGAATCCATACTCGTTATTCTCGTTTTGTTGACTATGAATGAGCGATGAACCTGGCAAAACATATCTGAAGGCAGAGTAGCAGGAAAATAAGCAAGTTCTTTCTCATCAGTATCTGTATAATTTGAAATGTTGAATCTGGAATGCTCCTACTGGTATGCGCACATGACGACCTTGATGCGTCTGGTCGCCATTCAGGTGACGGATGATGTGCTGCTTGCCATCAACAATCTCCACCTCCTCGCATTTCGCTAACCCGATGCGCTGCTGAAAGGTAACCACCACCCCACTGCCTATCACCAGGTAATCCTCTTTACCCAGCCGAAGGATGATGCAAGCCGTCTCTGGCCATTCCACATCCTTCGCACCAGGTTCCCAACCCAGCGAGTAACTATGTTTGACGGTGAGACGAATCCCATCAGCAGTGACGATCTCAGCCTCACGCTGTTCGTTGTCGAGCAGCACGGCATCCATATCCTTCGTGCCCTGTCGCTCAAGAATCAACGGCTCTGTCTGCCGCAACAGCTGATAGGATGCCACAAGCGGTGACAGCGAAGAGCCTACCGACGAGAAAACATTAAGCTGATCGTCCTGCGAGAGATCCATCTGCTTCCAGTCGTTGGCATTGGAAGTCGTTGTGAGCGGATAGTCCTCGATGCTGAACGGACAGAACCCCATCGCCCCATGATGCCCGAAGGCGTAGAGAGCATACATCGCGTCTTTATCCTCCAGTCGTATCTCTGGCACGAA
>OMXX01000009.1 GCA_900315105.1 uncultured Prevotellaceae bacterium
GAGTAACCCCGTACATACGAGTGAAACGAGGATGTGCGGGGTATTACAACCCACATCCCTTCTACTGCCTGGAGGGCAGTACATCGCGAGAGGTTATGCATGAAAGCCAATCAGGTACAGCCTTCCAGGCTGTTAAGGATAGCGAGCATTATATCCGAGGGCATCCTCTCCTTCGTCAAGTATGCGCCTCGGTTACTCATAGTGTTGCCTTCCAGGCAATTTACTGACTATAATTTTCTTCTAATTTACTTTCCACCCCACCTTCTGCGCAAGCAGATTTACTTTCTGCGATAGACATGTTAATTGTTTAACTATTAATTGTTAATTGGACTTATGAAAAAGGAAACTTGGAAATTCATTCTTCAGACCTTGGCGGCAATTCTTACCGCTATAGCGACAACCCTCGGAGTGCAGAGCTGCATGTAAAGAGAGGTTAGAGGTTAGGGGGTAGAAAGGCAAACGGCAAAGACAAAAGACATTAGACTTTAGACATTTAATAGACCTTCAAACCTAGAAACCTTCAAACCTCACAACCTTATTATATAATAAAAGAAAATCTCCCATAGAATTGCTCTATGGGAGATTTGTATTTATCCATATCATTTAGCCGTAATTAGCTAAATGGTACACGAATTTACTTCTTGTTCAGTGCGAGGTCAACGTTTACTGCGCAAGCTACTGAGCAACCTACCATTGGGTTGTTACCAATACCGAGGAAGCCCATCATCTCTACGTGTGCAGGAACTGATGAAGAACCAGCGAACTGAGCATCAGAGTGCATACGGCCGAGTGTATCTGTCATACCGTAAGAAGCAGGACCAGCAGCCATGTTATCTGGGTGAAGTGTACGACCTGTACCACCACCAGAAGCTACTGAGAAGTATGGCTTACCAGCACGGATACGCTCCTTCTTGTATGTACCAGCTGTTGGGTGCTGGAAACGTGTTGGGTTTGTTGAGTTACCAGTGATTGATACGTCAACGTCTTCCTTCCACATGATTGCTACACCCTCACGAACGTCATCAGCACCGTAGCAGTTAACTGCTGCACGTGGACCGTTAGAATAAGCGATACGCTTAACCTCCTTGAGCTCACCTGTGAAGTAGTCGAACTGTGTCTGTACGTATGTGAAGCCGTTGATACGAGAGATGATCATTGCAGCGTCCTTACCGAGACCGTTGAGGATACAACGGAGAGGCTTGTCGGCTGGTCTTGACTTGTTAGCCATCTGTGCGATCTTGATAGCACCCTCAGCAGCAGCGAATGACTCGTGACCAGCGAGGAATGCGAAACACTTTGTCTCTGGCTCGAGAAGACGAGCAGCGAGCTCACCGTGGCCGATACCTACCTTACGGTCGTCAGCTACAGAACCAGGGATACAGAATGACTGGAGACCCTCACCAATGTAGTTAGCAGCCTCTACAGCGTCCTTTGCCTTTTCCTTGAGAGCGATTGCAGTACCTACAACGTAAGCCCACTTAGCGTTCTCGAAACAGATCATCTGAGTCTCCTCACATGTCTGATATGGGTCGAGACCTGCAGCATCACAGATCTGATTAGCCTCTTCAATAGAAGCGATACCGTGCTTGTTAAGACAAGCGAGGATCTGCTTGATGCGACGATCCTGAGATTCAAACTTTACTTCTCTAATCATTTTTATTTAAAGGTTTAGAGGTTTAGAGGTTTTGTGGTTTTGAGGTCTGTCCAGTCTGCATTTCGTATTTCTTGCGTGTATGAATCAAAGACTGTAGCATTCTCATTACATTGTCGTTCATATCCTCCAGCTGATGATATTCCTCTTCGCTTATGTATTCCTCGTTTCTGGCTATCAGTATCTGAGTATCCAGTTCGTTTGAAGAACCTAATGCGATATGCAAGAAGTGTATCAGGTCGGGATTTGATGCTCTGCCGTAACCTTCAGCTATATTAGAAGGTATAGAGACTGCTGCTCTTTGCATCTGACTGCTAAGTCCAAACACTTCATAGCGCGGGAAGTTTCGTGTCATCTTATAGACCAGTGAAACCAAGGCCATGGAATCCTGCCATACTTGCAGGTTTTTGTGAGGACCCATCATACATGCAGACCTTAAAACCTTATAACCTTACAACCTTGAACCGTCGTTAGACTTAATTCTTACGTGGGTCAATAAATTTAACTGCACCGTCCTCTTTCTTAGTACGGCCGTAAGTACCTGTAACACTCTTGAGTGCCTCGTTAGCGTCAACACCCTTCTTGATAGCGTCCATGAACTTGCCCATGTGAACAAACTCATAACCACATACCTGGTCGTCCTTATCGAGATACTGCTTTGTGATGTAACCCTCTGTGAGCTGGAGGTAACGAGTACCCTTAACCTTTGTGCCATAGAGAGTACCACACTGAGAAACGAGACCCTTACCGAGGTCCTCGAGACCAGCACCAATCATAAGACCGCCCTCTGAGAAAGCAGACTGTGTACGACCGTAAACAATCTGAAGGAAGAGCTCACGCATAGCTGTATTGATAGCATCACAAACGAGGTCTGTGTTAAGAGCCTCAAGGATTGTCTTGCCTGGGAGAATCTCAGATGCCATAGCAGCTGAGTGAGTCATACCAGAACAACCGATTGTCTCAACGAGAGCCTCCTCGATGATACCATCCTTTACATTCAGGGTAAGCTTACAGCAACCCTGCTGTGGTGCACACCAACCAATACCGTGTGTAAGACCAGAGATGTCCTTGATTTCCTTAGCCTGGATCCACTTGCCCTCTTCAGGGATTGGAGCTGGTCCATGGTTAGGACCCTTGGCTACGCAGCACATTTCCTGTACTTCTTTTGAATAAACCATTTTGTTTTTGTATTTTATATTTGTTAATATAAGAAAAAGTCCAATATAATCTTTCAGTCTGCAAAATTAATAAAAAGTTCAGAGAAATACCTATATTTAGTGATAAAATTTCCAAAAATATAAAATAAAACTAAGTTTTCCGAGCATTTTACTGAGATATATAAGGAAAAATTAGTATCTTTGCAAAATAAAGTTTACAAATTTACATATAAGGTTAGAAGGTTAGGAGGTTAGAAGGTCAGCCTTGGTTAGAGGTTGTAAGGTTAGAAGGTTAGGAGGTTTGAAGGTTAGGAGGTTTGAAGGTTAGAGGTCAGCATCGCTAATGGGCGACCAGAAAACCAGAAAGCCCATAAACCAAAAGACCAGAAAACCTGATAACCATAAAACCCCATAACCCTAAAGACCTCAAAACCTCAAAACCCTATAAACCTCAAAACCTCAAAAAACATGACATTTGAAGTAAAAGACGAGGCTCTTCGTGAGGCGGCTGGCAAGGGAATGGATGAGTTCATCGGCGTCATCGTGGATGCCATAAAGAAAGGCGTGGGAGGCGACCTTTCCGCAGAGACCATGCCTAAGCTCACAGCCGACCAGATAACGCTCTTGGCCTATATAATGCTTCGTGACGAGCTTATGGACGGTGGTTTCATACAGCTCATACACAACGGCTACGGACCTTTCTTTTTCCGCAATCCTTTCGATAAGGCCATGCGCCAATGGGGCGAGAAAGTGCAGGAACTGACTGGCGTGAAAGGTAACGAGGACACGAATCTGATAGGTCTCTGCCGCTTGTTGCGTCGCGTTCGCAAATGCTATGACAAGTATCATAATCAGATAGAAAAGGAGATGAGCGATGAGGATTTCATGGCTCTCTACGAACAGCTTGACATGTTCGATGACTTTGATGATGAGTTCGTTTCGAATGAGGAAAGCTATACGGAAGACGTAGCAAGATATGTGGATGAACACCTTTTAGAAATGGTCAAACCCGTTTGACCGAGAAATGAACAGATGGGCTTGCGCCCATAGTATTTCTTAGAAAGTAAATTAGAGGTAAATTAGACCAGTAAATTAGGGTCAGTAAATTATAATTTTTAAAATTATTCTTTCTGAAATTAATTTCCCCAGCGGCGGATGCCGCGTGTAATTTACTGATTATAATTTATTGGTAATTTACTTTCCAAACAACAATAAGGAACGCAAGTTCCGCTTTTCAAAAAGAACATGAACAAAATTGAACTTGAACTTAGGAAGAAGAGTCCGGTGCAGATAAAGAACAAGAAGGCATCTTTCGACTATTTCTTCGTTGATACATACACAGCCGGTATTGTATTGACCGGCACAGAGATAAAATCAATAAGACTTGGTAAGGCTTCACTCGTTGATACGTTCTGCTATATCAATAATGGTGAGATATGGGTCAAGGGAATGAACATTAACCCTTATTTCTATGGCTCTTACAACAACCACGAGGCAAAGCGCGACCGTAAACTTCTACTCAACAAGCGTGAGATTCGTCGCTTGCAGGAAGACACAAAGGCTGTTGGATTCACCATCGTCCCTACCCTCGTCTTCATCGACGATAAGGGACGTGCAAAGGTGGATATCGCCCTATGCCGCGGTAAGAAGGAATTTGACAAGCGCCAGACAATCAAGGAGAAACAAGACAAGCGCGAAATGGATCGTGCGATGAAGAATTTCTGATGATTTAAGGTTAGAAGGTTTTTAAGGTTAGAAGGTTTTGAGGTCGGAACGCTTCAGAAATTAAGATATTAAGATATTAAAAATTAATTTTCAATTCTCAATTGTTAAGACCATATAACCTTCAAACCTCATAACCTCTCTCACTAACATAAAACCATTTTATAAAAAAATGAAGAAAATATTTTCTATTTTGTCATTTATATCAATAATGACATGGGGGACATTAAAGGCGCAGAATGTGGAAGATGTATTAGACGTGAAAACATTGAACTTTCAAGGCGTTGATTATCAGTTAGGTTGGAGCGCACACAACTCAAGCCAATGTATTCAGGAGTATTTCCCGAAGGGACAGGTTCCAGAATCATATACTGATATGTTTACAATATCGGTATTCACAAATATCGTTGATGGAGTAACCCCAACAATGGCAGTTGCCGCCAAAGAGGCAGAACTTGCCAAGCGAAAGGAGGAATCAAAGGATGTTTGGAACTGGTCCGTGATGACCAATGAAGAGACAAACGAAGCTTGTATTGATTTCGTCTGTTGTTCTGGGAAGGATGGCAAGTTAGACATCGTTGAATTCGACGTTCATCGCTATCGTATGATTCAGGTTGACGGCAAGCCAGCTCTTCAACTGCTGTTCTACAGTCATCGTGCCTATGGTGACAACATCACAGAAATGATGAATAATCTAAAAGATATTAGAGGGAAAGCCCTTCTTGATATCGTTGATTTCAACATAGACTGCAACGTGAAATTGAAATAAAAGAAAACTCTCCAACGGAATAAAATCAGTTGGAGAGTTTTTATGTTTTCCAAGAAACAATATGATTTATTTCTTTTTATTCTTCTCGCTATGTTTATTTATCCTTTTAAGAGCATCTATTGTTACGGATAATATTTGGTTTGTTTGCCCATTAAAGAAATGAACACATTCAAGTGCTGGACTTATAACCTCAAACTCTTTTATCTCATAACAATCACGAGCATATAGAAGGAAATTGCAAATATCGGTTGGTGTCATATATGGATTATCTTCCAAATGGGTGTGCATAACCGTTTGTACGCTTTTACCTTCTGGCCATTTCGTAGGGATGAAACTATTATGATACTTAGTCTTTTTGATTATATTAAGATTCTCGTCAAAATCAAAACTATAATCATTACCCATCGGAACTACGTTTTCTTTGGTTGTACCTGTCAACCAATACATTCTATAGCAATTGTTTGGAAGAGGTATTAAATCTGTATTCATACTTTCCATCATATTTATCATATTGGTTTCAAGACACTTCTGCTTCATTTTCAGTCTCATGTCAACAAGTTTCGCCTCATACTCGGTCAAAGGGCGCTTAACGTTAGAATACGTGTTATTTTCATCATGGGTATAGTCAAGAAGGCATTGCAAATGAAACTTATCATAGGCAATACAATGAAGTTTCCCATCGGTCGCTTCATAAACAATAACGCCCTCAAAATCATCCATATACTTACAATGCGCCACAACCATGTCCGTACCTATCCATGCTGCTTTTTCGTAACAATACAGCTTATATCCTTCAGTAAGGATACTATCGTTGATTGGCTGCATCATTGCTTGAAGCTTAAAAACATTCATCTTTTTCTTGGCACTAGCATTTATAGAAAAAGAGCATATTAATAATGAAAGTAATAATAAACTTTTTATTTTCATTTGATTGTACTTTTATTATATGATTTGAATGATGCAAAGGTACAAATAATAATTGTCACGTGCAAATTTCATGGAGAGAATTTGTTGTTTCATCCTAAGAAACGTGAATTCGGCAAATTTCATCAACTATTATTGAAAACACGTAGTTGAAGAAGCTCTACGCCTCTGTGTGCAGAACGCGAAGACGCAAAGTCGCAAAGATTATATTTTAGCAACAAGTTGCTTTTAACTGACAATAATTTTTCGCAAGGCTCAACAAGCTAGAGCAAGTTCCCATTCTACGCAATCTTTTCAATCTTTTTATTTTTATCAAGAATTATCTGCATCATGCAGACATGCGCCCTGAAAGGGCAAGATCTGCACATAGCATAGGGCAACGCCCTATGTACAAAGTAGTTAGTATATTCGCCCTGTAAGGGCAAAAGCTCTAATAAGAATAAATGCTTTTGCCCCTTCAGGGCGTTATCCCCCCCTCTAATTTCCCCAGGGCGATGCCCTGGGCTATGTGCTCATTGCCCCTCCGGGGCGCTGTCGGGCAAATGCGGATTCTCAAATTTCTTCCCTATGGTCAGTGGGTCTGCGACAAATCTCGTGCTTTCCGTGTTCAAATTATTCTTTGTGGCTCTGCATCTTTGCGTTTTATAAATAAAGAGGCAGACAGAAAAGGAGGATTGAATTGCAAAGAAAGTTTTTTTGCAATATTTACGCGGTTTTATCGTTTTAATATAGTATGAAACGTATATTCTCACTATATATTCTTGCAATTATAGGCAGTCTGACGGCATGGGCACAAGACTTTGTTCTAACTGGCAGAGTGATGGACGGGCAAGAGAATGCAATAGAACTTGCATCCGTGAGCTGTGTGGCTCAGGGCAAGGCTACTATGACCAACCTCCGTGGCGAGTTCTCCCTGTCGCTGAGGTCGGCTGATTCTGTAGTGATACGTTTCTCTATGATTGGCTATAAGACCAAGACAAGGATTCTGCGCCGTCCGAAAGGCAGACAGAACCTACAGATACAACTATATGAGGATGAGCAGTTTCTAGATAACGTAGAGGTGGTAAAGAGGAAACGAAGCACATCTACCACAGAGGAGATAAGCACCAAGGACATAAAGACAGCTCCTTCTACTTCAGGAAATGCCGTTGAGGAACTTATTCAGCAACAGGCAGGCGTGAGTACGCATAGCGAATTGTCGTCACAATATAACGTGCGTGGAGGTGCGTTTGACGAGAACTCCGTATATATCAATAATGTAGAGGTATATCGTCCGTTCCTTATCCGTAGCGGTCAGCAAGAAGGACTTTCCATCATCAATCCCGATATGGTGGGCAAGATTGGATTCTCAACAGGTGGCTTTGAGGCAAAGTATGGCGATAAGATGTCATCTGCCTTGGATATAACCTACCGCCGTCCGGAGAAGTTTGAGGCTAACGCGCAAGCGAGCCTGCTTGGAGCAAGTGCCTATATCGGCTTTAGCAACAAGAAATTCGCATGGGCAAACGGCATACGCTACAAGACGACAAAAGCCCTTCTGAAAACATTCCAGACAGACGCAAAATACGAACCTGTATTCCTTGACTACCAGACATATATGAGTTTTACGCCAAACAAGCGTTGGCAGGTGGATTTCATAGGCAATATCAGTCAGTCGAAGTTCAATTTCTTTCCAAAGAACCGCGAGACGAGTTTCGGAACACAAGAGAGCGTGAAGGAGTTCAGCGTATATTTCGACGGTTGGGAAAAAGACTTGTTCCGCACCTATTTCGGAACGTTGAGCATCAAGCGTAACATCACCAATAACACGCACTTATCCCTTATTGGTTCTGCCTTTTCAACAAAGGAGCAGGAAAGGTATGACATACAGGGAGAGTACTGGCTTACGGAGTCTGGCAATAGCGAAGCCCTCGGAGTAGGAACATACGCAGAACATGCGAGAAACTATTTGAAGGCAAATGTTGCAAGCGCAAAACTGATGCTTGAACATAAGACGAGGATGCATAACGTGCAGTCGGGATTGACGATGAAATGGGAACATATTGAGGAGCAGTCTCGAGAATATGAAATGCGTGACTCCGCCGGTTTCATCATTCCGCATACTGGCAATTCGCTAAATATGATATACACGCTTTCCGCAAAGAATGCCCTCGATGCTCGCAGAACAGAGTTCTACATTCAGGATGCGTGGAAATTTGAGCGTGGTGGAAAGACTGATGAGAACGGCAAGGAGATAGAGCCCCCTACCCTATACACGCTCAACTACGGCATGAGATTTGCAAACTGGTCATTCACGAAGGAAAGCATATTCTCTCCACGAGTATCATTGGCAATCATTCCGGGATATAATCAGGACCTAATGTATCGCTTTGCAGCTGGCATATACTATCAGTCACCTTTCTATAAGGAACTTAGGGATACCACCACAATAGACGGCACGACATACACATCGCTGAACAATAAGCTGAAATCGCAGAAATCAATCCATTTCATCGCGGCTTTAGACTATCGTTTCAATATGATGGGGCGCTCTTTCAAGTTCTCGGCAGAGGCTTACTACAAGGCGCTATCAAGCCTTGTACCTTATAACCTTAACAATATCAAGGTTGTGTATTACGGAACAAACGAGGCTTCAGGACATATTGCCGGTATAGATTTCAAGCTCTATGGCGAGTTTGTTCCAGGCACGGACTCGTGGATAACCTTCTCTCTTATGAATACAAGGATGAAGCTTCATGGCGTGAGCATACCTTTGCCAACCGACCAGCGATACTCCATAAACCTTAATTTCTCAGACTATTTTCCAAATACCGACCGCTGGAAGATGCAACTCCGACTCGCCTTTGCCGACGGTCTGCCATTCTGCGGACCTCACAAGCCTTTGGAGCAGCAGAATTTCCGAGCACCAGCCTATCGTCGTGCAGACATAGGAATGAGCTATCGTGCATTCAAGAACGACAAACGCGAAAAACAGAGTCCGTTCAAGAATGTATGGCTGGGCATCGACTGTCTTAATATACTCGGCATCAATAACGTGAACTCATACTATTGGGTAACAGACATTCATAACACCCAGTATGCCGTGCCGAACTATCTTACAGGAAGACAGCTGAACGGAAAGTTGATTGTAGAGTTCTAATGAATAACATCCCCTCACTAGCCCAAAGGACAGGTGAGGGGATATTTTTTTATTTTTTATGGATAATATTTTCTTTGTTTCAAAATAAATTATTAACTTTGCACTTGATTTAGACTAATAATTTACAACAAACAATTATAACCCAAACAAATAACTAAAATGAAAATTTCACGTATTGATCATCTGGGCATTGGCGTCCAGAGTATCGAAGAGGTTTTACCTTATTTCGAGAACGTACTTGGTCTGAAATGCTATGCCATTGAGGAGGTAGCAGATCAGAAAGTGAAGACTGCTTTCCTAAAAGTTGGTGAGACAAAGATAGAGTTGCTTGAGCCTACAAGTCCAGAAAGTGCTGTTGCAAAGTGGCTTGAGAAGGGTGGCAAGGGCGTTCACCACGTTGCATTTGCAGTAGAGGACGGTGTTGCCGAGGCACTCATAGAGGCTGAAGGCAAGGGTATCCGTCTTATAGACAAGGAACCACGTCTCGGTGCTGAGAATATGATGATTGGTTTCTTGCATCCAAAAATGACCGCAGGAATACTGACTGAACTTTGTGAACCTAAGAAATAATACAGCGATGTCAAAGCAAGTAGAAAATATAAAGAAGCTTTTAGCAAAGCGCGAACAAGCTCGTCTTGGCGGTGGCGAGAAGGCCATCGAAAAACAGCATGAGCGTGGTAAATACACAGCCCGTGAGCGAATTGACATGCTGTTGGATGAAGGTTCTTTCGAGGAGTACGACGCATTCAAGTTGCATCGCTGCCATAACTTCGGCATGGAGAAGAAGCAGTACCTCGGCGATGGTGTCGTTGTAGGTTCTGGTACTATTGACGGCCGTCTGGTATATGTATTCGCACAGGACTTCACCGTAAACGGCGGTTCTCTCTCAAAGACAATGTCGGAGAAGATATGCAAGGTGATGGATATGGCGATGACGATGGGCGCTCCATGTATCGGCATCAACGACTCTGGTGGTGCTCGTATTCAGGAGGCTATTGATGCCCTTGCCGGATATGGTGAGATCTTTGAGCGTAATATCCTCGCTTCAGGTGTTATTCCACAGATTTCCATGATCTACGGTCCTTGTGCCGGTGGCGCAGTTTATTCACCAGCCCTTACCGATTTCACTCTGATGATGGAGGGAACATCATATATGTTCCTTACAGGTCCAGCAGTTGTGAAGACAGTAACTGGCGAGAATGTTGACGCAGAGCACCTCGGAGGTGCAAGCGTACATGCAAGCAAGTCTGGTGTTACGCACTTCACAGCAAAGACCGAGGAAGAGGGTATTGAGATGATTAAGACCCTCATATCATACATTCCTTCGAACAATATGGAGGAGGCACCTCGCAAAGAGTGTAACGACCCATTGAACCGTATGGACGATTCTCTGAATGAGATTATCCCAGAGGATCCAAATCAGGCTTACGACATGTATAAGGTCATCGCAGCTATTACCGATAACGGTGAGTTCTTTGAGGTTCAGCCTAAGTTTGCAAAGAATATCATTATCGGTTTCGCCCGTTTCAACGGCCAGTCTGTCGGAATTGTTGCTAATCAGCCTTCAGCATACGCAGGTGTGCTTGATGTGAATGCTTCGCGTAAGGGTGCTCGTTTCGTTCGTTTCTGCGACGCCTTCAATATTCCTATTGTGAGTCTCGTAGATGTACCAGGCTTCCTCCCAGGCACTGGTCAGGAGTATAATGCCGTCATCCTTCATGGTGCCAAGTTGCTTTACGCATACGGTGAGGCTACCGTTCCAAAGGTTACAGTCACCTTGCGTAAGTCTTACGGAGGTTCACACATCGTTATGGGTTGTAAGCAGCTCCGTGCCGATATCAACCTTGCATGGCCAAGCGCAGAGATTGCCGTTATGGGTGCAGCCGGTGCTGTTGCCGTACTTCAGGCAAAGGAGGCAAAGAAGATAAAGGAGGAAGGTGGTGATGTAAAGGCATTCCTCGCAGAGAAGGAGGCTGAGTATCAGGAACTCTTCGCAAATCCTTATCAGGCTGCACAGTTCGGTTATATCGACGATGTAATCGAGCCACGCAACACACGTTTCCGCATCTGTCGCGCATTGGCACAGTTGGCTACCAAGCGTCAGTCTTTGCCAGCAAAGAAGCACGGATGTATTCCTATGTAAGATTGGAAAGAGTAAAGAATAAAGTAGAAAGTGTAAGAAAATAAAAATGAATAACGAAGTTTATGCTGCCATCGCTATGGCATTGCATGATGACCTCGGATATAACCTGCACGATAGTGAGTCTGGCAGACTCACTATCGTGGCAAGGGATTCTGAATGGTCATCAAAGGCAGCAAAGATGACAGCAAAAGTATAGAAATGAAACAGTATAAATATCAGATCAACGGCAAGAAATATGAGGTGTCGGTTGAGACTCCTGCCGCTGACGGAACTATCGCAGTAACAGTAAACGGCGAGACTTATTCTGTTGTGCGTGAACCGGAACCTGTAGTGGAGAAGAAAAAAATGGTGGTAAAACCTGTTGCAGCAAAGCCTGCCGAGAACGCAGATGAGATGCAGGATGCATTACGTTCCCCACTTCCAGGAACAGTAATAGAAATCCCAGTAAAGACTGGTATGCAAGTAAAGGAAGGCGACACTCTCGTTGTGCTTGAGGCTATGAAGATGAACAACAATCTTACAGCAGAACGCGACGGCATAGTAAAGTCTATTCTTGTAGGTGAAGGCGAAGCAGTAAAGGAGAATACGCCTCTCGTAACATTTGAATAAGTCTGTTTAGACTATTATAAAAAAACAATATACCGGTATAATGTAGTCAAAGGATTACATTATATCGGCATTTTTTTCTTAAATTTGAGTTAATTATCTGTAAAGTGGGGAAGAATTTGCCGATTTCTCAAGTTTTTTTGTTAACTTTGCACCACAAATTCAACAACAATAATGAAAAAAGTTCTCTTTATCAATCACGAAATTTCGCCTTTCGTACCAGACTCAGAGTTGGCGGTTATGGGACGCCGTTTACCACAGTCAGTTCAGGATAGCGGATGCGAAATCCGTACATTCATGCCTAAATGGGGGCATATAAACGAGCGTCGTGGTCAGTTGCACGAGGTACAGCGCCTGTCTGGTATGAATATCATCATCAATGACACCGACCACCCACTTATCATCAAGGTGGCAAGCATCCCCCAGACAAAGATTCAGGTATATTTCATTGATAACGAGGAATACTTCATTAAGGGCAAGAGCGATGACGATGTTCCAACAACAAGTTGCGGTGAACGTGCTATATTTTTCGCTCGTGGCGTGATTGAAACAATGAAGAAGCTTCGCTGGTCTCCTGACATTATTCATTGTCAGGGCTGGATGAGTGCCTTTGTACCTCTCTACATCAAGCATGCCTATCAGGACGAGCCATCTGTATGCAATGCGAAGATTGTTTCTTCCCTTTTCAACAGCACAGAAGACATCGTACTTGAGGAAGATTTGAAACAACGCATTGCTTTCAAGGACGTCACCGTTGACACTCTTTCAGACTATAGCGATAATTTCAACATGTCAGACCTTGCACGTCTGGCAATCCGGAACTCCGATGGTGTCATCGCAGGTTCACCAATTCTCAAGGATAGCATCATGAAGGAAGTCGAAGCCTCCGACACGAAATTCCTTGCATATCCAGGTGAAGACTTCAAGGATGCCTACCTCGACTTCTATGATACTTTGTAATTTCAGGGTAAAATTATAATTGAACAATTGTGAAAAAGAATCTTATACTCCCACTCATAGCATTGGCAGGTCTCTTTGCATCATGCGATGACAATACAGACGAGTTGGGATACTCTATCACCAATCCTACGGACAGAATGGCTATCGACTACGGAACATTCAACGTAAAAAGTGAAACCGTAAAGCTCGACAACATAATCTCACGTTCTTCTACAGGCTACCTCGGAAAGATAAAGGACCCTGAAACTGGATCTTATATCACTTGTAACTTCATGGGGCAGCTACATATAATGGAAAACTACACGTTTCCTGCAAAGGACAGTCTCATACTCACAAATGGCGAGATAGTTGCAGACTCATGTATTCTTCATATCTGCTATTCATCATTTACCGGTGATTCAACCGTCTCAATGAAGTGTAGGTTCCACGAGCTTGCAAAGCCACTTAGCGAATCTGAGACATACAACGTAGATTTCAAGCCTACAATAGAAAACGGCTATCTGCGCAAGGATGGCATAAACAAGCCAACAACCTATGCATTGACAGACTACAGTATTACCGACTCTGCACGATGGTCCAGCAGAGTAAGAGACTTCTACATTCATCTTAATGATGAATATACCGACATAGACGGCAATAAGTACAACAATTACGGCACTTATATCATGCGTAAGTACTATGAGCCGGGGGGAAGTGAGAATTTCAAGAACTCTTACAACTTCATCCATAACGTATTCCCAGGATTCTATCTCGAGAATACTGGAGGTATCGGCAGTATTGCAAACATATCCTACACAGAACTGGATGTGTATATGAGAATCAAGTCTGGTAATACCGAAGGCAAAGGCATACTTGTATTCGGTGGTACAGAGGAGGTTCTCCAAAAGACCAATATCACTCAGGATCAAGAAATAATCGACAAGATGAAGGACGAAGGGGATCACACATATCTCAAGACTCCTGCGGGTCTCTACACACAGATTACTCTTCCTGTGGACGAAGTCTTTGACGGGCACGAAAGCGACACTCTGAATACAGCAAGCATATTCATTTCTCGCGAGAACAACACCCAGGAGACAAACAGCTACACTATCCCTATTCCAAAGCAAGTCATGATTCTGCCAGCCGATAGCGTTGAGAACTTCTTCACAAACGAAAAAGTTATCGACAATCGCAGTTCATACATAACATCATACGCATCTGCCACAAACGGATATACATTCAGTAATATCAGTAGCATGATGCGAATAATGAAGGATACAAAGACAAAATGTATTGAAGAACAAGGAATCACAGAGGCACAGTATGAGGAACTCCACCCAATGTGGAATAAGGCAATCATAATTCCTGTGACAATAAGTACAATACAAGTCGGTCAAAACACAAACCCAATAATCACACGTGTGACTCACGACATGAGTATCTCAAGTACGAGACTCGTTGGTGGTAAGGATAATCCTGATGCGATAAAGATAAGTTGCATCTACAGCAAGTTCCAAAAGTAGGTTATCATGGCAGATAATTTCCTTGAGAATCATAGAGCCGAATATGAACAACGCAAAGCCAAATGGCTTGCCAAGCAAAAAAAACATACTCCAGCCTCAGTTATAGAGGCACGAAAGAAGGCAAAGGAAAAAGAGAACCAGTAGGCGATTGCGCTTACTGGTTTTCTTATCTTGTATCCCAGAAGACGTGCTAATAATAGGTAACGGGTAACAATAAGAAAAATAGTATAAGCTGCTGCCCCATATTTATTATTTCTTTATATAAAATAGGTATATAAACTCCTTAGAAAGATTCCGTAAAATTTTTGGCCATACACTAAAATCCTTATTGTTACCCGTTACTAGTCGTTATTTTGCTTGCTTGTTGAGCGAGACTCTGATCTTGTATATAGCTATGCAAGATAAAGATAATGAAGCTGTTATACACAAATTAGAGGATAAGATATGGGCGGCTGATAGTCTCAATAGCATAACAATAAGCATTAATTTCTGGCTGCTTCACATTATTCAGTATGCTTGAAAAATGGTGTAAAACGTGAAAACCATTCCAAAGCCATTCCCCAAACTAAATACAGGCTTCAATGAGATTCTGCGAGAACTTTCAACTCCCTCCAATGCAGGTCCGTTGTAGATCCGTTGTAAGTCCGTAGATGCTCCATCGATGGGAGCGAACCTGAAGCGAAGGCAGAACGAAGGCAGAGCGAAAGCACAACAGCATCTCTAACTCAGCAGTAACAGGTAACGGGTAACAATAAGGATTTTAGTGTTAGCGTATCTCATTTCAGACATAGTACCCCCGTCTGGATATGCTCAGTTGGGGAGGACTATGAAAAATCAGGTTAGACTTTTGAAAATGAAAGAGAAATAATCACGCAGAAATTTGGATTTATAAGGGATTAAGTAGTAAGAAAGTTATTGCTGTCCGGTAAAATTATGATTATCATCTTGTTTTTGGGAAAAAGCAAAGATAATCAGAAAATTATTACCGGACAGCAATTTATCAGATATACCTTGCAGTATATCCTTTCTTTTGTGCTGCAACCTCCTCTGGAGTACCAGTAGCAACTACCATACCGCCATTACGACCGCCTTCTGGTCCCATGTCTATGATATAGTCGGCAAGACGAATGACATCAAGGTTGTGCTCAATGATGATGACGGTATTGCCCTTGTCAACAAGTTTACGGATGATCCCCATAAGGATGCGGATATCCTCAAAATGAAGTCCAGTGGTAGGCTCATCAAGTATATATAGAGTCTTGCCTGTATCACGCTTCGAGAGTTCGGTGGCAAGCTTTACACGCTGGCTCTCACCTCCAGAGAGGGTTGTTGACGGCTGTCCGAGCTTGATATATCCAAGACCGACATCCTGAAGAGTCTTTATCTTATGAAGAATATTCGGTACACTCTCAAAGAACTCCACAGCCTGATTGATGGTCATATCAAGGACATCGGCTATACTCTTTCCCTTATATCGCACCTCAAGTGTCTCACGGTTATATCGCTTTCCTTGACAGACCTCACAAGGCACCATTACATCCGGGAGAAAATTCATCTCTACCGTCTTATATCCATTTCCTGAACACTCTTCACATCGTCCTCCCTTTACATTGAAGGAGAAACGCCCAGGCTTGTATCCACGAATCTTAGCCTCAGGAAGAGCAACGAAAAGAGAGCGAATATCTGAAAATACACCTGTATATGTAGCAGGATTAGAACGCGGAGTACGTCCGAGAGGTGTCTGGTCAACATCTACTACCTTGTCGATAAGGTCTATACCCTCTATGGATTCATAAGGCATAGGCTTCTTCAGAGAACGGTAGAAATGCTGTGAGAGGATAGGATGTAGCGTCTCGTTAATAAGCGTACTCTTTCCTGAACCCGAAACACCAGTAACGACGATGAGCTTTCCGAGAGGGAAAGAAACATCCACGTTCTTGAGATTATTGCCCGAAGCGCCATGAATGACAATAGCTGGAGGGACGTTTTTTCCTGACTTACTGGATTTTCGAGCATTTCCGGAATTACCAAGTTTCTCCTCTGGCACAGGACGATCACGCTCAACTTCAACCTTGCGAGTTCCGTTAAGATAATCGGCTGTAATAGTATGCTGTTTTAGCATCTCCTTTGGAGTACCCTGGAATACTACTTCCCCACCCTTTCTGCCAGCCTTAGGACCAATATCCACGATATAGTCAGCAGCCATCATCATATCCTGATCATGTTCAACAACAATAACCGTATTACCGATATCGCGCAACTGTTTCAAGGAATGTATGAGTCTGTCGTTATCACGCTGATGAAGTCCGATGGAAGGCTCATCAAGAATATAGAGAACATTCACCAATTGACTGCCTATCTGAGTGGCAAGACGAATACGCTGACTCTCACCACCGGAGAGAGAGGTTGACTGACGAGAGAGAGCGAGATAGTCAAGACCGACATCAAGCATGAATTTCAGACGAGTACGGATTTCCTTGATAATCTCCGCAGCAATCCTGTTCTGTCGCTCGTCCATATGTTTCGGAGCCTCAGTCAACCAATCATAGAGTTGGTCGATATCCATATCCGCAAGTTCGCAGATATTCTTATCCCATATACGATATGAAAGAGCTTCCTTATTCAAACGATGTCCTTCACACTCAGGACACTTCACCATAGCCATGAATTGGTCAGCCCATTTCTGTGCAGAAGCGGAATCATCGTTCTCGATTACCTGACGAAGATATTTCACTACGCCCTCATATTCAGTAAAATAATCAGAACTTGTCTTGGCAATCTCCTTAGGTATCCTGACACGTTCCAGACTTCCATAGAGGACTTCACGAAGAGCATCCTCTGGAATATCAGCAATAGGAGTCTTGGACTTACAGTCATATTTTGCAAGAAGGGCATCAATCTGCCAGAAAATCATCTGATTCTTATATTTGCCGAGAGGGGCTATACCGCCATCATAGATAGAGAGGGAGGTGTCAGGAATGACCTTCTTCATATCAATCTGATTTATCATGCCAAGTCCTTTACAATGAGTACAAGCACCTTCTGGGGAATTGAACGAGAAGATATTAGGAGCAGGATCCTTGTATGCTATGCCACTCGTAGGACACATCAATCGGCGAGAGAAATACTTTACCTCGTCAGCATCCTTGTCATATATCATTATAAGGCCTTCACCCTGTCGCATGGCAATACGGATAGTATTACGAAGCCGTTCTTCATCGGTATCCTTAACGGCAAGTTTATCTATAACAACCTCGATATTGTGGTTCTTATAACGATCCACTTTCATGCCGCTCTCCAGTTCAAGAATCTCATCATCAACACGAACCTGAAGATACCCCTTGCGACGCATCTGCTCAAAGAGTTCGCGATAATGTCCCTTACGATTACGTACTAAGGGAGCAAGGATTATGATACGTTTACCTGCATAGTCGCGGAGAATCATCTCTGTTACCTGTTCCTCGGTGTATTTCACCATCTTCTCCCCCGACACATAGCTATAAGCCGTTCCGGCACGTGCAAAAAGCAGACGGAGATAATCATACACCTCTGTCGTTGTACCAACGGTAGAACGCGGATTGCGATTGGTTGTCTTCTGCTCAATACTGATAACTGGAGAAAGTCCCGTAATATTATCAACATCAGGACGCTCCATCCCTCCAAGGAAATTACGGGCATATGCAGAGAACGTTTCGATGTAGCGCCTTTGTCCTTCAGCAAAGATCGTATCAAAGGCAAGAGAAGACTTACCCGAACCAGAAAGTCCGGTAATTACGCTCAACGAATAACGTGGAATCTTTACATCAATATTCTTAAGATTGTGCACTCTGGCACCATATATTTCTATCACGACAGAATCATTATTTTAATTGTTCCCTGAAACAGTCTCGGTATATCCCCTGAGAAGATTAACGTCTTTCTTTATGTTATATTTCACCCCATCGGCACCTTTTGCCTGAACATGAACATAATACACGCCATCCTTGACGTCTTTTCCGTTGAATGTTCCGTTCCACTCACCAGCAGGATCAGTCCATTCATAAAGCTTCTGTCCCCATCGGTTATATATAGTTGCCTTGAACTCCACTATTGACTGATACCCTTCCTTAGCCTTATATGTATCATTATGCCCGTCACCATTAGGCGAGAAGGCATTGGGGAATTCCAGTTTGCTGGATTTTACAGTAATACTAATAGGATCAGATATAAATTCCCCACCATCAGGAAAAGAAACAAAGAGACAAATAAGATGTGTTCCGGCTTCTGTAAACGTGAAGTCGGTATTTTCCTCATGACGAAGAAGATAATGCTGACCTTCTACGATTTCATTTTTATAGAAGCGCCATTCAAAATAGCCATCATGATTATCGCTACCAGATACGAAACGCACCTTGAGAGGGGCAGAGCCTTCGTAACTCGTACTCTGTACCTCACCATCCTCGGTGGTAATCTCTGCATATGGAGATATCTCCTGCGCAGTCATCTGTGGTATTACAGTTAAGAGCAGCAAAGATAAAATCAAAAAAAACTTTTTCATATATGAAATAACGCAAAATTTACCGAAATATGTTGATTTATACCGAAAAAATTCGTATTTTTGCATCGTAAATAGAAATTCAACACTAAAATGAGCAAAAAAAACTACATAGTCTTACTTTTAGCAGTCTTGTTTGCCTTCTGTCTGGATGCTGACGCACAACAACAGATACAGACAGTCCACAAGGTTAAGAAACGCGAAACAATCTACGGCATAGCCCGCGACTATAACATAACAATAGAGGAACTAATAGGTGCTAATCCTGAGATGCTGCAGCCTGGCTACGCACTCAAGAAAGGCTCTACCATAAACATACCATTCCCACAACAGCAGCAACAGCAACTTGCGGAAACAGCTCCTGCCGTTCCTATAAAACACAGTATCGACATCGGTGTTATGCTTCCCCTTCACAATGTGGATGGCGATGGTCGCAGAATGATTGAATACTACCGCGGCTTGCTTATGGCTGTAGAAAAACTAAAGGCTGACGGTATCAGCATCAACGTAAGAGCATGGAACGTATCTCAGACTGATGATATCAACTCTACCCTACTCCAACAGGGAGCAGATCAATCCGATATAATCTTCGGTCCTCTGTATTCAAAACAAGTAAAGGCTCTTGGTGATTTCTGCAAGAAGAACAAGATACGCATGGTAATCCCATTCTCCATCAATGGCGACGAGGTGAACCGTAATGAGTTCATCTATCAGGTTTATCAGCCTATGGAAACGTTCTATCAAAAGAGCATCACTTCATTTATCGACCGTTTCAGCAACTGTCACCCTATCATCATAGACTGCAACGACTCCACATCAAACAAGGGTACATTCACCTATGCCCTTCGCAAGAAATTGGAAGAGAAAGGCATACAATACAGTATCACAAATCTGCGTTCCAACTTAGAAATGTTCGAGAAAGCTTTCTCCACAACAAAAAGAAACGTAGTGATACTCAACACAGGCAGATCTCCTGAACTTACCCAGACGATGCACAAGCTCGATGCCCTTCTTGCCCATTCTCCTGGATACATGATTTCCATGTTCGGATATACAGAATGGCAGATGTACGAGAAATACAATCAGAACCAAACATTCTTCCACAAATACGATGTATATATCCCATCCTCTTATTTCTTCAATGAGCAGTCGGGCTACATACAGAGTTTCCAACGCGCATACAAGACAAAGTTTGGTGCGGATATGATGAATGCACTCCCTCATTTTGCCCTCACAGGATATGACCAAGGTGTGTTCTTCATCGGTGGTGTGTATAAGTTCAAGGGACAATTCTATGGAGCAAGGAATCAGATATACAACACATCGCTCCAAACTCCATACCATTTCAGCAAGACGCCAAACGGAGGTTTCCGTAACGAGGCATACCTTTTGGTTCACTATCAGACAAACGGCGGTATAGAGACTATCAGCTATTAAAGCGTAAAGTAAGATTATGAAAAAAAAATACGCACTCATACTCTTATGCCTTGCCCCAATATGGGTACTGGCACAGGTAGGTGAGCACCGAAACCAGTTTGCCGTAGGCTTTCAAGGAGGCTACAACTTCAATAAAGTTGATTTCGTACCGAGGGTGAACCTGGGCACGCACATGGGACTTACCGGAGGACTGGTAGCAAGATATACCTGCGAAAAATATTTCAAGACGATATGCTCCGTACAAATGGAGTTCAACTACTCACAACTCGGTTGGAAGGAAGATATCACCGACGCAGAAAAAAAGCCCGTACCTTGCACCACAAACCAAGATGAAAGCGAAAAGTTCAAGCATACCATAAACTATTTTCAAGTACCCATACTCGCCCATCTGGCATGGGGAAAGGAAAAGAAAGGCTTAAACTTCTTCTTCAACGCAGGTCCTGTACTCGGTTTCCTTGTGAATAATGATATAGACAAAAACTTCACTTATGAGACAGCTAACCTTGAAAGAAGAGGCTATCAAAGCAAGGACCAAGAGAAAATAAAAAAACAACTCAAAGAAAAAGAGCAAAAGCCAAAGAATAAATTCGATTATGGAATTGCGGCAGGTATAGGTATAGAACTACATATCAAACCCATAGGAAGATTCCAGGTTGAAGGGCGATATTACTATGGTCTCGGTAATCTCTATGGAGACAGCAAACTCGATTGTTTCAGTCGTTCTGCTCACCAAACCATCATATTGCGTGGAGCATACCTAATTGACATATAAATGTGACGTTTTTGAGTATTATATATTGATATATATCAAGCGAGAAAAAGTTTTCTCTATTTTTCGCTCTGAAAATTTTTCTATCTCAGAAATAATAACTACCTTTGCACCGCAATTCAGAAACGAAGTACAAAAACAAGCACCCTTAGCTCAGTTGGTAGAGCACCTGACTCTTAATCAGGGTGTCCAGAGTTCGAGCCTCTGAGGGTGTACTTCTTTCGGAATTTGCAGCATAAATGTTGCACCCTTAGCTCAGTTGGTAGAGCACCTGACTCTTAATCAGGGTGTCCAGAGTTCGAGCCTCTGAGGGTGTACTTCAAGAAGTCCTAATCAATTTTTGATTAGGATTTTTTGTTTTCTCATGAAAAATAACTACCTTTGCAATACTAACCCCAAAATCAAGACAAATGAACAACTTTGTTTTTCAAAGTCCAACAGAATTCGTATTCGGACGTGACACCGAGAACCAATGCGGCAACCTTTGTAAGACATACGGAGCTATAAAGGTCATGATAGTTATAGGTGGCGGTAGTGCTCGTAAGAGTGGATTGTTGGCACGTGTGCAAGACTCCTTAAGTAAGTCAGACATTCCCTATTGTCTTCTCGAAGGCATCAAGCCTAATCCAGAAGACACCAAGGTATATGAAGGCATAAAACTCGCACGTAAGGAGAAAGTCAATTTCATCCTTCCTGTTGGTGGCGGTAGCGTTATCGACACGGCAAAAGCGATAAGTGCAGGCTTCAACTACGACGGTGATTTCTGGGATTTCTATTGCGGAAAGAATAACGTAGAGAACTACCCTAACGTACTCCCTATTGGTGTCGTTCTCACCATTCCTGCAGCAGGAAGCGAGGCTTCAGGCAACACCGTAATCACCAAAACCGATGGAATGTTCAAGCTATCCATCCGTACCAAAGCATTATTGCGCCCTAAGTTCGCCATAATGAACCCGGAACTCACCATGACCTTGCCGCCATATCAGACTGCCGCAGGTATCGTAGATATGATGGTTCACACCATGGAGCGTTACTTCTCCCCCACTCCTGGCTGTGAAGCAACAGATCGTCTCTGTGAAGCAGTACTCATCAGTTGTATAAATGAAGGACCGAAGGTTATAGCTAATCCCAATGACTATGAAGCACGTGCAAATATCATGTGGCTCGGTACTATGGCACACAACGGTATCTGCGGTGTTGGACGTATAGAGGACTGGGCAAGTCATCACATGGAGCATGAGATTAGTGCGATATATGGTGTTACCCATGGTGCAGGTCTAAGCGTCGTGGTTCCTGCATGGATGACATTTGTAATGAGAAAGGACGCTTCTAAGATAGCACAATTCGCCCGACGGGTGTTCGGAATTGAAGGTATCGATGACGTTTCCGTTGCATCCGAAGGTATAAATCGTCTCAAGGCATTTTGGAAATCTCTCGGCATGCCAGTAACGATGAAGGAACTTGGAATAGATAATCCCGACATCGATACACTTGTTGCCAAACTCCGCGGAAACAAAGGTGATAAGATTGGCGGATATGTCAGTCTTTCAATGGACGACTGCAAGGATATCTACAAGCTTTGCCAATAAATACACTTGCGAAGAGAAAAACAATAATACCGCTTATGGCAGTTCATAAAGAACCTTTCCATAAGCGGTATTTTTTACATATTTCACACAAATCAGTTACTACCTGTTGCCTGTTTCATTCCCTCGAAGAATTTCTGCTGCAATTGTTGTGCAAGCTGGTTGTCAGGGTTGATTTTCAAGGCTTTCTCGTAGTTCTGCATCACAATCAAGTAGTAACGCTGACCATTCACGGCTGGGTTTTGCAATATACGTACCATATAGAGGAATCCACGCAGAGTACATACATCAGATTGGTCTGCACCTTTCATCTGCTCCATCTTATTGATGGTCTGCTCGGAATCTTTCAACAAATTCTCGGTCTGCTCTGCTTGAGGATTTGCTACAGAGAAACTGAGACTTTGTAGTGCCATCTGATACTTAGGCTGAATACTGTCAGGGAACATAGCATCAATACGCTTAAGCTCTGCTATGCAGTTAAGAGTAGCTTCCGGTGTCTGCTGTTGAAGCTTGCTGAGCGACTGTCCTATGAGAGCCTGCATCTGTGCTGACTCCTGAGCATTGATACTAACACTTGCCATCAAGCAAAGAGCGATGGCGAAAACACAATTCTTAAAAGTTTGAAATGTCATAAGCTTTATTATTTTTAAGTGAAACAAATATGCCGATATAGAAGAAACGGTCTCGATTTGCTTTTACCGTTGTGCCGTCAGGATTGTAACGGAAGATATTAGTACGACCAAAGATATTGTTCAACGATGTATAAACGATGATCTTCGGACTTACAAGCCATGTGATATTAGCATCTACGCTGTTATAATGCGGAGTTGTACCGATAGGGTATTTCCTTCCGCTGGCATACGACTCCGACAATCCGATAATTGTTTTGCCGATGTTGTATTTTAAGGTCATGCGGACATTATGACGCGATACATAATCGGGAGTACGCAATGCCGTATAGTCGAGATATAGACGTTCTGAGTCATTGAAAGAATAAGAGAGCGTGCTTGTTAGATTCTTTATAAGCGAGTGATTTTCAATGAATACATCCACGCCTTTACTTGTCCCATAACCATCAGCTGTATATAAGCCATTTGCGATAAGAGGGAGATTATGATATTTCTTGTAATATGGCTCTATACGCAATAGTGTATTTCTGATTTCATACTGCATGCTGAGTATGGCATGGTTGGCTGTACTCTGTGACAAGTTCTTTCCACTCATCACTATACAGTCATCATCTGCCGTCTGACTGTATCTTCCCAGCATAGCCGATAGCTGGAAGTGCTTGTCTGGCACATAACTCAGTGTGGCGCGAGGCATCAGCAACCAACCACCGTCATAACTTGCATTCTCAACCCTCGCAGAGAGGTTCAGAAATAGTTTTGGCACAATTCTCAGTTGGGCATCAGTATGTACAGCAAGAAGGTTATAGTCAAGACAGTAATGACTGTTGTCATATCTTTTCGTGCTGTGTCGAAGATAATCCTCCACACCAGCTGACATCTTCAGAACAGAGGAATATACCTTACGAACCTCCGCTTTCAGATGTATCTCATTACGGAAGTTGTGATAATGGTCGCCACATATCTGCGCATCGTCAATGTCATTTATAACAGAAGAATTGGCAATACCCGTAAACAGACTGTAACCTCGTCCAATGTTGCTTTTGAGCGTAGCATTAGCATAAATGTTATGCTCTTTGAGAGATAGACCACGATCATCAATATGCTGACCTAAGGAAGTATAGTCATATCCTATATATGATTTAAGAACGGAAGCTGATGATAATTCAGCCTTATACTGCGCCTCACCAGATAGTTTTCTATATGGTCGTGTCCAATTTATACGGTCAGGAAACAATGCATCGTAAAGTCCCATGCTTGTGTAATCTGCATTAAACGACAGACTACTTGACGAGAAAGCCTTCGTTCCACCAATATTCCAGTCAACAAGCGATGCACTCACGCCCAGTTTGTCACCTGTCGCCACATCGGTGGTTTCCATAGGCAACACAGAAGACAAAGCCTGTCCGTATTCACCACCATAGCCGCCAAGCGAAAAATTGATACCCTTGAACAGGAACGGAGAGAAACGGCCGCGTACAGCATTATTCTCTATGTTTGTAGAATAAGGAACGAGTACATGCATACCATTGATGAACGTCTGGCATTCGTCGCTCTCGCCTCCACGTACATACAACTTGCCATTCTCACCTACTTTCTGTGTTCCTGGCAAAGTTTGTAATGCTGCCACAATGTCGCCACATGAATTGCCCGACATCACAACATCTAGCGCATCCATAGTCTTGAAGTTATCACTCTTGCCAAAGCTGTATGTACTGGCAGTAACAACCACCTCGTTTATCGTCGTAGCCTGTTCGCGCATACGGATAAGAAGGTTCTGTGATTCTGTTGTAGTCAGCACCGCATCTTCAAAACCGATAAATGTCGCCTTGACGGACAACTCGCCCGTTTTACTGGTAGCGAATTCGAATCTGCCAAGTGAATCCGTAAGGCATCCGTCTATCGTACCTATTATAAATACATTGGCACCTGCCATTGGTTCCCGTCCGTCGGTAACGACACCGGAAATAACTGTCTGACTCATCGCATGACAAGCGACAAGCAACATGATAATGATATGTGTAAGTCGATGTTTCATGCTGCAAAGATACGACGGTATTCTGATACCGCCAAATATCTTTGACAGACAACAAGAAATGCTGACAGACAACTAATCTGCCAGACGAATGACTATAAAATAGGACGAAATACTAAGCTATAAATGAACGGAGTTTTGGTACGTAAGTACGCGATACAGGCACAATCGTAGGGCATTTACCAAGTCTAAGCTGGTAGCCATTTGAATTTCCCTGTGCCGAAGTAATATTGTTTAGGTTCACTACAAATGAGCGGTGGCATTGGAATACATTCTCATATTCCTTCAAATCGTCAAGTACCGCCGTAAGCGTTGTATGCAGTTCTATGGTATTTATGTTATTCTCTTTCATATAGCAGACCTGCACATTGTTCTTCTGAGCCTCAACATACAAGAGGTCGTTGATGGGCAGTTGCAAATCGTTACCTCTTACTGATGCATCGTGAATAGTCACAATAATATCTGTCTGAATATCCGTTGTCTTGTCAAGCAGAGTCTCTAACTGACTACGCAGATAACGATGGTAGTTCATACCTACAGAGAATACGGTTATGAATATACCTATGATAAAAGTCCAGTTGAGGAATAACAGTATTAATTCTAATGATATTGAAGAATGGAATACTATCGAAGATACGAAGATGTTGCAGATGCAGACAAACAATGTCATTATCAGCACAGATAATGCCTCATGCCATACTCGCCAAGGCGACACTCTCTTCTGTAAAGGCTGCAATGCGAGTCCATATAAATAACAGCATCCGAATGTAACAGCCCCGAATAACAATGACACCAATAACTTGTTTCCCTTGTATTCGCTAAACCCAAACGGTTGCAGAAGATAGAGGATAAAGAACACGATTGCAGAGTATATGGCACAGTCTTTCAGCCTGTTACTGCTCTGTGGAAACGGATATTTTCGAGTTAAGAATATTCCCATTATTACTTTTTACCCTTAACCGCCTTACTTGGTATTCCCTTACTTATAAGCAGAGCCTCATCGGCTTCAATCTTATCGAGAATACCATCGTCTGACTTTGTTTTCTTGATTTGCGCCATCTGCTTACGATAGAGTGCTATACGCTGAAGAACATACTGGGTATATTCGTCTGCATAGCTAAGATGCTGATTAGGAGTAAGATTCTTGGCGGTTATGTCTATTGCAGAAGATATATCATCAATAGCGAGGGATAGCTTTTCCATCGCCTCCTCCACCTGAGCACGTGTGGCATAGCTCGCTGCATCATCCTTATACAGTTCCACAAGATGATTTGCATAATCGTATGCATCTGGCAAGCGTTTCTCCTCTATATTATTCAGGATGAGTCCCGTAAGCGCATTCTTATGGTCAGGTTCATATTTCAGCACCTGTTCATAGTCGGCACGCGCAAATGAGTACCTACGCAACTTATTATTGACAAAGGCACGGAAATACAATGCCCCGATATGCGTAGGGTACAAGTCGAGGATATTGGAATACTCGTCGAGGGCATATTTCCATTGCTCCAACGCAATATTACACTCAGCCTTGCGCATACGATACTCCAGCGACTTAGGATTCTGCTCTATCTTCTTTGAAAGTACGGAGATAGAATCCTTCCATTGCTGTTGTGTCTGCGCATTAACAGAGAGACAAAAAACAAATGCTACGAAAAGAAATATTTTTCCCATAAAAAAAATATCGAGAATTCGCCTTACGACGATTTTTTTATTCTTTGAAAGTAAATTACCAATAAAATTGAATCAGTAAATTATAAAGTGACATTCGTCACAAGAAATTTTATTTTTTATCTACAGAATCCATTTACTTTCACCCAAAAGGAGCATAAAATCCTCAATGACAATCATCAGAAAAGTATTAAATCAGCAAATCAACCCAACAAACATAGAAATTTACTGAATTAATTTACTGATTTAATTTTCTGTTAATTTCTTCGCAAGGGCTCAGGCGCTACGCAGAGTCCTTTCCAGAAAGAACCATATCACCGCAAGGTGAATTTCCTTTCCAGTCAAGGGGGGTTACGCTTTCTTGATGAAGTCAACAATCCAAGCACCAACTTCCTTAGTGCCATACTTTGCGCCACCCTCAACCTGAATCTCAGGAGTACGCACGTTCTGGTCGAGAGAAGCATCAACAGCCTTACGGATGAGAGCACCCTCTTCCTTCAAACCGAAATACTCATAGAGCATGGCAACAGAAAGAATCTGTGCGAGTGGGTTTGCTATGTTCAAGCCCTTACCCTGTGGCCAAGAACCGTGGATTGGCTCGAATACAGGAGTAGAAGAACCTGTAGAAGCTGATGGGAGAAGACCCATAGAACCTGTGATGCAAGAACCCTCATCGGTAAGAATGTCACCGAATGTATTCTCTGTTACCATTACATCGAAGAATGTTGGCTCCTGAATCATACGCATAGCAGCGTTGTCAACATACATATAGTCAGTCTTTACGTCTGGGTATTCCTTCTCAATTTCCTGAGCAACCTTACGCCACAGACGGCTTGAAGCCAACACGTTTGCCTTGTCAACCACTGTGAGGTGCTTCTTACGCTGCTGAGCATACTGATAACCTACGCGGAGGATACGCTCAACCTCTGGACGTGAATAGTAGTTGGTATCAAGAGCATCCTCTGTACCGATTTCTGCATTCATAGCAGGCTCCTGCTTCTTACCGAAGTACATACCGCCAGTAAGCTCACGGATACAGATGAAGTCAGCCCCCTTCACAATCTCGTCCTTGAGAGGTGACTTGTGAACGAGGCAGTCGAATGTGGTTACAGGACGGATGTTAGCGAACAAACCGAGCTTCTTACGCATAGCGAGAAGTCCCTGCTCAGGACGTACCTTTGCTGATGGGTTATTGTCGAACTTAGGATCACCAACAGAAGCGAAGAGAACTGCATCAGCCTCCTCACAAATCTTGAAAGTCTCCTCTGGGAATGGATCACCCACCTCGTCGATAGCGTGAGCGCCACAGAGAGCCTCCTTGTAACTTACCTCGTGTCCGAACTTCTTTGCAACAGCGTCCATTACGGCTACGCCCTGCTCCATAATCTCTGGTCCGATACCATCACCAGCCAGAACTGCAATCTTCAAATTCATTTTTTGTTATATATATAAATTTGTTACTAAAACTTCTATTTTTCTGCAAAAGTACAACTTTTTCGGCACTCTACCAAATTATTTCAGGCAATTATCCTCCTATTTGTTTTTTTTATAAAGTATTAGGAATAGTAATCACTTATATGACATTATTTTTATCCTCATTATTACTTTATGAACGGGAACACCTCTGCCAACTTCTGCTTGAAACCATCTCCATAACCAGAACATTGATCTATGATGTTACCTTCCGGAGAGACAAAGAAGAAATGAGGAATACCAAGTACACCATATCTTGCCTTTATTTCCGCAGCCTGTTTTTTGTCATTCCACTCATGCCATGTAACCTTATCATCAATACTTTCCATCCAATGCTTAGTAGCGTCAATCGAAACTGTAATTATCTCCAACTTGTCTGAATACTTGCTATAAATCTCATTGAGCAAAGGCTTGGCAGCCTCACAAGGGGGACATCCTTTACCACTAAACTCCAGCAACACATATTTGCCAGCAAACTCATTTAAATGATGTTCGTTACCCTTGCGGTCGTAGAGTGTGAAATCAGCGATTTTACCGCCCTTTGCAATTGCGTTAGGGTAAAACATAGACCTAACTTGTATAGCATCAGGTTCACTCTGATACTCAACTGGTATTTTGGTATACAAGCCATGTGCCTTTTCCACAACCGCCTTATTATCAACCCCTTTTACCACAAAAGCGATTTCAGTAAGTTCTTCCAGAAAAACAGGAGTATATGGTCTGTCTGCCAGGAAATCTATATATTCCTCAACGTGCGCCGCCTTTATGGAATCACGCTCTTTCGATAAGGCTCTTCCCTTATTCCCAACCTCCCTTTTCTTTTCCTGTGAAATATCAGGATCATCCATTATAGGATACAAACTATATATTTCCTTTTGTGCTTCCAAAGCCCTCGGCATTTTTTCACGTTGGAATGCAATTATAGCATTAGCCTCCTTTTGGCACAACGAATTATTCTCTATATGCCAATCCACAGCAGCATTTCCTTTTCCTGTAATAGTTGTATGCTTTCCTGGATCTACCCAAAAGAATTGAAAATCCATTTGATCCATAGAAGTATGAATAAGGAGTTTCTGATTTTCTGTCAACGGCATTACAGCAAGACGAAAGTGCCCGTTCTTCACCTTTGTACTATCTACCAGAGGACTCATACGCCCTTCATGTCTATACAACAAAACATTAACACCATCTGCAACATCACTAACACGTCCTTCAATGATGCAGGAATCCAAAGACACGGTTTGCTGCGCCCAACTACCGATGGCACAACATCCTAACACAAAGGCAAGAATTGATTTTCTCATAGATTTTACGTTATTGATTAATAATCATATGCAAAGATACATATTTTTCAGCACATAACCAAATTATTTTGTTTGTTTCACGCAGTCAAAGGAGTTACTTTTATCTGCCAGTATGTTAATTCAATAATTATTTCTGGAAACACGATAGAATATGCGGATTTTTTTGTAACTTTGCATCCCAAATAGGTGACAGGTGTTGGGTGATGGGTGTTGGCGTATAGTACAAACCACCACCACCCAACACCTAACAACCATCAACCAGAGAAATAGGTCTAAGAAAACCCTATCTAAAAAACTTAGAATGTATTACATAGAAAAAACGCTTGAGATTTCAGCAGCACACTATCTGAATCTCAGTTACCGCAGCAAGTGTGAGAACCTACACGGCCACAACTGGAAGATTGTTGTATTCTGCAAGTCAGAAACCCTCGACGCAGACGGAATGGTCGTGGATTTCACCCATATCAAAAAGATTGTAAAAGGACAACTGGATCACAAATGTCTTAATGACGTACTCGACTGCAATCCTACGGCGGAGAATATTGCACGCTGGATTGCGGACAGGATTCCTTTCTGCTATCGCGTAAGTGTGCAGGAAAGCGAGGGAAACAAAGCCATATACGAGAAGTAAGGATATGAGAGTAAACGAGATATTCTACTCCATTCAAGGAGAGGGACACTACACGGGTACGCCAGCCGTATTCGTGCGCTTTGCCGGATGCAACCTCAACTGCTGGTTCTGCGACACAGAGTTTCACTCTTTTACCGAGATGAGCGAGGATGAGATTGTAGCTGAAGCAAGCCAATACCCTTCACGATATATGGTTATAACAGGTGGTGAACCAACCTTGCAGCTCACAGCATCGCTCACCTCCAAGCTCCATGCCACAGGCTTCTACATCATGCTTGAAACCAACGGTACACAGCCATTGCCCGAAGGCTGCATCGTGGATTGGATTACATGCTCTCCCAAATGCCCATCGCCTAACACCCATCACCCATCACCCAACACCCATCACCCAATTCGCATACAGCGTATCGACGAACTCAAGGTGGTCTATGAGGGGACAGAGCAGGACATGAGCCAGTATGATGTCATCCAAGCCAAGGAATATCGTCTGCAACCATGCTGTACGGGCGACCGCCAAAAAGATACTTTCATCACCAACCAGACTATCGACTACATCCTCACTCATCCGAAATGGCGTCTCTCGCTACAGATGCACAAGATTCTGGGGGTGAGGTAGGCTGAGGATTTGAGTTTCCTTGATAAGGAAACGGCGTAAGCAAAGGTTATATCCCTTGATTTTTCAAGTGTAATTTTGTAGTTTTCGCCCTATTTTTCTATGCAAAATGCTCTGTATCTCTGTGGCATATTGTTGCGGTATGCCACATGAAGCCAGACGCTTTGAGGCATAACGGAGGATTATCGTCTTCGGGAGCAAAGGTACTACATTTTCCGCACATATCCAATAGTTGTCAAGAAAAAGCTGTACCTTTGCTCTACTTATCACTCAAAACCGACTTGATGACATCGTTATTGGCACGCGATACCGGCAACTGCTTCTCAACACCGAACAACTGCAACTGATAGCCAGGATTACGAGCCGTCATAGATACCACGAAATTGATATTGACAAGAAAAGCCCTGTGACATTGTACGATATAGCAGAACTCAGAAAGTGTTTCCTTTATCTGCTTCAACGTGATGCGAAGAGTTATGTGCCTGGTCTCATTCTCCGAGATATAGCATATATCAGCATAGTTCGCCATTGACTCCACATAGAGAATACTTGAAGGGGCTACCTCCAGTCGGGCACCCTGTCCCTGACCTTCAATCACCACCGTTATCGGCTTCTCCTCAACCTCTTCATGTTTGTCTTCTCTTTGGTAAAGTTCCTCCTGACGCTTCTCCAAGAGGTTATTGATAGCCTTCACATCGTCAAGCTCACGACGAAGCTGGTCGTTCCTGAATTCATAGAAAGCCCACAAGAACATAAACACAGTCACAATCCCGACATTCACACACATAAGCCACACGTTATATAGTGTGAAATGCCCGTCTTCATAGAAGAACATATCCCATCGTCTTTGACAAAACCAACCATCGTACATAAGCAGCAAAAGCGCTAGAATTGGAGTATTAACAATATAGGCAACCGACTCGCGAACAAGGAAGTACTTTAGAGAACCGTTACGCTTTTCATAATCTCCAAGAGCAGCCTTTGTCAGCAGCAAGGAAAACAAGACGGCAAGGAAAGATATCAAGGAGCATATAAGAATATACCCCATACGACCTTCATTTAGCCTGCCTATGCCGAAAGGTTGTACGAGTGCCAGAAAGACCAACACCCCGATACCACACTTGAAAGCACGCTTGAGTATATATATGTAATCGTTCATTTTGGAAAACTCTAAACTCTAAACACTAAACCCTAAACTCTAAACTTTTTTATGCAGCTGCAAAGGTACTTATTTTTTGTCAATCAAACAACATTTTCACATACCATTCGTCACAAAAAACATGCATTTCGTCCCATCCACAAGCTATAAGTCCCCAATAACGTACCGTTTATCCCCAACTATTGTTCTGTTCACAAACATCATATAACTTTGCAGCAAAAATAACAGAATTTCGATTTTCAAACTTTTACTTTTCTATAATATGGATACAACAATCTTAGCGGTAGCGATAGCTTTAACAATAAGTCATATCGTTTACACAGAGTACGTAAATTCTGATGACCAACTCGCAGAATACCAAACATTCTATGAAGCGCAAGCCTCCATAACTGCCAAGAACACATTGAAAGACGGCACCTTCATCAACGAATACACAGGAAAAGACAAAACATCCCTCAGCGAAATCATTTTCTCTGAATAATATATCCATTCTCACCTCTCTCCTGTTATATCATATTACTTAGTTCGTTGTCCGTTCATCCTTCGTTCATCCTTCGCCCTACCTTCGCTATGCCTTCGCTCTACCTTCGCTCATCCTATAGTTCTTTTTCGGTTTCAGAGCGAAGGCATAGCGTTGTCATAGCGAAGGCATAACGGCAGATAATAGAAGGACAAACGAAACGACTATTGCATATATCAGGAATTTTTCATAATTTTGCAACAAATTACGAAAAAAATCGGGCATAGGGGTATTGGTTTCCCCCTGGTTGTGTGTCTTACATATAAAGACCCAACAAATCGAGTTGAAAATGGATTATAACAAACAAGGGTTCGAAAGAATCTACAAAGACAATTACAGGCAGATGTATCGCTTCGCCTTCTCTATTCTTGAGGATGCAGAGGAAGCGAGGGATGCGGTAAGTCAGGTCTTTACGCAGATGTGGAACAGTCAACCGGCCATTGCTGACGCATCTGTTACGGGATACCTGCTTGCCGCCACAAGAAACCAAAGCCTGAACATAATGCGACAGAAGCGCTTGCGTCAGCAAATGGAGCTGGAAGTCGCTATGCAGAAGGCTCAGCAAGAGAACGAAGAACGTGAGGAACTTATGGAAGAACTCCAGAGAGTTATCAATGATAACCTCACAGAGCAAGACCGACGGGTACTGTCACTTCACTATGATGAAGAAATGACCTACGAGGAAACAGCAAAGGCGTTAGGAATAAGTTCATCAGCAGTAAACAAGCATATAACCCGTTCGCTTGGGAAGATACGTTCAATCCTTAAAATTGCCCGATAATGAAAACAGAAGATATAGACCGCAAGATAGGAATGCCCGACATAGATATGGAATGGGCAAAATTCGAGAAGGAGGTTATTGATGCTTCCGAGGAGAAGAGTAAAATGGAGAGTGGAAAGTGGAAAGTAAATAGGAACTGGTCACGAGCAGCCATGTTCATAGGAATCATCATGGGCGTTAGCCTCATCGCCCTCGCTTCTATCTACTTCTACCCTACTCCAAAGCAGGAAACTGAAACTAAAAAGGATGTTGCAGAACAGATTGCTGCTGTTCAACATACGGAAGAGATTAAGACCGACACGCTGACTATTAACCGCGAGGTGTTCAAGTTTGACAATATCGAAATGAAGACCATAGCCAAGAAGGTTGGCGATTACTATGGCAAGCAGATAGTCTTTGAGAATGAGGAAGCTAAGCACGTGCGCTTATACATTCAGATTGAGAAGACGAAGAGAATAGAGGAAGTTGTGGAGTTTATGAATAACTTCAAAAAAGTTCATCTGACGATAGAGGGTAATAGTATCCACATAAGATAGCGGCTTTATGAAAAAGATACTATTATTCATCATTTACCTTGTCATTGGAATTTCAACCGTTTCTGCACAAAAGGTGACACTCACATTTGAAGATGTATCACTCTCAGAAGCACTCAAAAGAATTGACAAGGTACAGGATGCCAAGCGCATTCATTTCATATATGACGAGCTTGAGGACTTCCGCGTAACCAAGAAAATACGCAACCTGTCGGTTGAGGATGCTGTCCGTTCGGTTTGCGGTTACTACCCTATGAGCATAGCCGTACAGGATAGCGATATATTCGTGGAATGCGTACAGAAGGCTTCTATTAGATATGTAGGGCATATCGTTGATACAAAGGGACAGCCTCTCGCCTTTGCCAACGTTTCGCTTCTCAATCCTACAGATTCCGCCTTCATCACAGGTGGTGTGAGTAACGAGAACGGCTCATTCACGGTACCTTGCGATGCACATACGGTTCTTGCAAGAATATCGTATATGGGCTTCCGCACGATATACCGCCTATGCACAAAGCCTGAAATAGGAAAAGTGGTGATGAGAGCAGATAGCAAGGTGCTCGAAGAACTTACGGTTACAGGCGCACGCATTATAAACAAGGTGGATCGTCAGTATATCATCCCAACGGAGAATATGGTGAAGGGAAGTAGCAACGGCTATGACCTTCTGCAACGTATGTCGCTAAAAGGTATAATGGTGGATCCTGTCAACCAGACTATCAAGTCAAACAGAGGTGGTGGCGTTCAGGTTCGTGTAAACGACATAAAGGCTAACAGTCAGGACATCATGGCTATACGCCCCGATGAGGTTGTTCGTGTTGAGTATGTTGATATGCCGGGAGTACGCTATGGCGACTGGACATTGGATGCCGTGATCAACTATGTGGTTAAACGCAGGTATGCCGGATATGTAGGTGGAGTAAGTTCGATGCAGGCCTTTACATCAGGATTCAACAACACCAATTCGTATTTCAAGTACAACTACAAGCTTTCAGAGTTCAGTATCAGCCATTACTTCGGTTGGCGAGACTATGACAAGAGATATTCAGAGAGTACAACGGAATATTTCTTTCCAGACGGAGAGTATTACAAGATAAACTACGATGGAGTGAACAGCCCATTTATGTACACCCACAATATTCTTCAGGCTGCATACAACCTCGCCCAACCTGAGAAATACACTCTAAATGTCAGGTTCAATTGCGAAACACAAAATAACCCACGACAGGGAATCAATTCAATAGTGAGCGAAGTTGGTATGGATAACTTTTTCGACTATCAGAATAGAAGCAGGAAGTACTACACCCCTTCACTCGACATCTACTACTTCGTGAACCTGCCAAAGAAACAGACTCTTGCAATAAATGCAGTAGGTACGATTTTCACGACAAAATACGAATACGAGATGCGTGAGTACTTGTTACCCGAAAACTATATTTGCAAGGACAGGAAATCTCCGGAACTGAGTTCTCTCGACAAAGCAATAGCCGATTACAGCTATTCTACAAACGGAAAGAAGCACTCTCTCATTACCGAGGCTATCTACACGAAGGAAATGGAGAAGATTAATCTGTCAATAGGTGGTGAATATACCATTGGCTTCACGAATAACAAATACGTGGGCAGTACCAATACCCATGCCTTGATTCACAATAACAACGAATATCTGTTTGCTCAGATACAAGGAAACCTTCCATTTGGAAAAAAGGAGAAGACGATAGGTTATCAATTAGGCATAGGTGCCAACCGTTCATCTATTCATCAGGGTGACTTCGGCTACGATAACTGGACGATACGTCCGCAACTGACGGTTTCCTTGCCTATCAATAAAAACATGAACCTAAGAATGCAGTCACGCATCACTCCAAATGACCCGTCGCTTGGAAACGTGACCGATGTAAGGCAATATTCTAATTCTTTTTTTATTAATTCGGGCAACAAGGAACTGAAGCCGTCATACACATGGCGTAACAATCTGAGCATAAACGGAGATGTGAAGAACGTGGAGTATGCGATAGAAGCTTCATGGTCGAACAATCCGAATGCCCTCATGGGAACGTACGCTCCAGAAAAGGAAGCTAACGGAAACTGGGTAATCGTATGCCGTCCTGAGAATCATAAGCGATTCAGCCGAGGCAACATCTACGGCGAAATAACATGGAAAATAGTCCCCGACAAATGGCATGTGACATCTTGGACATCATACGACCACTACGAAAGTATCGGCAATACATTCCGTCACTTCTACAATACGGCTCAGGTTGGCATCTACTCTTGGGCTCAATTAGGAAACTTTAGCATGGATGCCTGTTTCTGCACACAACCCCATTATTTCACAGGAGAGATTGCTCAAGGTGGCGAGAAAAAGGGCGATGTAAACATTTCTTACAAATGGAAGGATTTGAAACTCTCCTTAGGATGTCTGTTGATCGGTTCTCCTATGGGCTTTGACTACAATTATAAAATAAACAGCAAATGGTATAATACTGACGCGCATCTATATTACCCCGAAAATGGTAATATGATTCATATATCCGCCTCTTGGAATTTCAGCCACGGACGCAAATACAAGGCTGCTGACCGAATACTTAATAACAAGGATAATGATTCGGGAGTAAGGTAAAGAAGGCATTAGCGTGACTATCGCGTGACCAAAGGACATGTCACAACATAGTCACGTTATATATTTGGATATATCACAAGAATGATATATCTTTGCACTCGGCAAATCGAAGACCGTGCGCCAGCCTTTGAGGGCAGACACGCACTTTTGCCTTCGTGCGAGGATGCTTCGCACGTTGCATTCAGATAATTATTTAGGCTATAAACGCCCAAAACTCTAAACACAAAGACTATGACAAAAGAACAGATTTTTGAATTAATCAACGGGATGCAGAATCCTGTGATGTATGTGGCTACAAGTGAGAACGGACAGCCTCATGTGCGTGGCATCCTCTTATATAGTGCTGACGAAAACGGCATAGTATTCCATACGGGTAAGTTCAAGGCTCTCCACAAGCAGCTTCAGGAAAATCCAAAGGCAGAGGTTTGTTTCGCTACCGGTAAGTATCAGGTGCGTGTTGAGGGTGAGTTCAAACTTGTTGACGATATTGAATTCAAAAAGGAGATTATCAATCATCCTTCACGCAAGTTCCTTCAGGGCTGGATAGCAGAGCAAGGCTTGGATGCCGTTCTCGACTTCATTCAAGTATATAGAATGGAACATGGCAAGGCTCACACATGGAGCTTTGAGGATAACTTCAAGCCAAAGGAATACGTGGAACTGTAAAATTACAAATTACGAATCACAAATTACCTTTTATAAGTATTTATAACAATGCAACCAAGATATGTAACAAAGAACATGCTTTAGCTTGGTGAGCCTTAGCGAACAATCGGTAATTTGTAATTCGTAATTATAAAAAAAATGTGTACTTCAGAATACATAGATTTCGTGTGCTCCCAGCTTAGGGGAGTTGGCGATATTATAATGAAAAAGCAGATGTCAGATGACTGGTGCATCTACATAAACGGCAAGCCTATAATACTCGCTTTTGACAATCTATCATACGTCAGGATGACTCCTGCCATTGATGATATGATGACATCAGCATGGACAGGTTATCCCTACGATGGAGCCAAAGAGCACTATGTGCTTGACATTGAGCATCGCGATAAGGCTATGAAAGTGGTACACGCACTACTCGCCTCATAAACGATGCCTGACAACCTACAGATATTATCAATAGAAGCGAACAATCTCATCAAAAGGCCTATGCTGTGGCTGCTGTGGCTCTTCAGCCCTATATCCAAGCGAGATAACCGCCATAATGGTTTCCTCATTCGGTATGCTGAAAAGAGAACGCAGTTCATTAGCATCCCTCATTCCCATAATCAAAGTGTCAAATCCCATGGCACGGGCTTTCAACACGAGATAGGCGTTACTCAGGCCATTGTCGTAAGCGCCCCACCCGTCTCCGACTTCATTGGTCTGTTCCCCTTGGAAGAATCCGGACTTTGAACGCTCGAATGTTGATACAATCAGCACAGGCGCACCTGCTACCTTCTCCTTATTCGGACCTATCAGCTCAGCAACGGCTTTTACCTGCTCAGGACTGATAGCCACATAATACTTGGTTGGCTGCTGGTTTGCCCAAGAAGGTGCTTCCTGAGCGGCTGTAAGCAACTCTTTCACCTGTTCCTTTGTTATGGTTTTGCTTGCATCATAACTACGGACACTACGGCGTGTCTTGATTACCTCATCAAATGACGGAGTACCCTCGCTTGTCTTTGGTTCTGACTGAGAACAAGAGAAAAACATCGTCACAAGTGAAGCAACGAAAAACATTCTAACGATTTTTTTCATACAATTCATTCAATTTAGTTATTAGTTATCGGAAATAGTCATCTGTTCTTTTCCTTAACGTCCAAGTTTCCACCAGTCAAAGTCGAAAAGCTGTTCATCTCCTCCACGGAAGAGGATATAGACATCGTGTTGGGTGGTAGGTGATGGATGTTGGGTGATAGGAAGAGTGATTATATTCTTGCTGCCATCCACCTCTATACGGGCAAAAGGCTTTCCGCTGATTGAATTTGCATAAAACTCGATGACACCGGGATTCTTCACATTCAGCACCTCTACAGTAATCTCCTTTGGAGCCTCTGAACCGAAATCCACATTGCGAACCCTTGTCCAGTCGCCGTTATGTATTGATGTTACATAATGCCTTGCACCCGCCATACGGTCAAGCTTAACGCCCCAGCTCTGTGACATGGTTTCAGCCTCAACAGTCTTGTAGGGATCAAGACTACCGACAGGCTTCACACCCTCTTTAGTGAATGGAATGAAAGGTATTGAACCGTCAGCATTGAACTTGAACTCCTCAATAGCAGTAGAGCGTTTGAATCCTCCACCATTAGGCAGGGCGCCATTGTGGTAGAACATATAGTCATGTCCCTTGAAATGGATGTTTCCGCCATGAATAGTGAAACTATTCTCTGCCTCGTTCATTATACGTCCCTTGAAAGTCCAAGGACCATGAACGCTAGGAGCGGTAGAATAAGCCATATACTCTGGAACACCACCCGCAGGATATACAGCATAGTAGATGCCGTTTCGCTTTGTCACCCAAGGCCCTTCCTCATACTGAGTCATTTCACGTTCCTTGCCGATAGACCAGTCCATCTTAGACTGCAAGGTGCCAAAACTCTTAGGATCTGTGTATCCGGGAACTTCCTTATAGCCATTCTTGAACGAAATCATGTCATCGTTAAGTTCCCCGTACCAGAATCCCTTATTTCCCCAAAAGAGATACGGCTTACCGTCATCATCGATAAATACTGTAGGATCAATAAATCCAAAGCCTGTAGCAAGGGGAGCCCCTATGGCATCACGCCATGGACCTGTAGGACTGTCGGCTACAGCAACACATAAAGCATCTTTTCCGTCATCGGTGTTGCAACATAGATACCAGTACCATTTGCCTTTGTGCTCAACAGCCTGAGCCGCCCAGGCACGATCACCTTGCTTTGCCCATTTGAATGTAGCGGTATTGACTTGAGCACCCAGATACTGCCAGTTCACCATATCCTCAGAGGAAAACACGAGCCAGTCTTTCATAAGAAAGTATGTTGCATCGTCCTCGTCATGGTCAACAAAAAGATATACCTTGTCACCATGGACATATGGCGCAGGATCAGGAGTATATATAGCACTAATGACAGGATTCTGCGCTTCACAGATTACTGCCATCATCATTGCAGACAGAATTGTAAATATTGATTTTTTCATCAAATATTAATAGCACTTGCTTTTTCTACTGGCTTTTTGACGAACTATAAAATGAATGGTTTAACGAAAAATCAAAAAACATAGCAAAAAAAATCCATTTCGTAGTATTTAAAAATGCTTTCATCTGTTAACAAATGTTATACACCATGTTCGGCTCATATCAATCAGACCTAAAACCTTAAACTCCAACCCATGCTTTTCACCTCATCACCTATGCACACAAAAAAAGTCCTCGGCCGAAAACGAGGACTATCTCCGGTTCTATCGCCTTCACAGGCTAAGAAACCTAGTAATAACTAAATGAATTGCGAGAATTTCAATCTTCACAGACTAAACAAACTCTATAATCGTTTAAATGATTTTTTCGGTATATATATTATAACATTTGCATTGAAAAACTAAAGTTTTTACGAGTGCAAAGATAGCGATATTTATTGATATCGCCAAAAAATATCTGTCATTACTGCCTAAATTATAAATAAATTAACATTTCAGAACAAAAAATTCGTCATTACACAAAATTTTTCAGTTAAAAAAGGCGAAAAATCATCGTGGGGCATCCATGAGCTCTGTTTCTGGTGAAAAATGAAAATTGAAGATAAAACAAAAACCAAACAAATACATTTTCTCCAAATTACAATGAATTTTTATTCAAATATACAATTTATATCGAATTTGTTTGGAGGAGAAAGAAAAATATTGTATATTTGCAACATAAATCTATTATAAATAGACGATTAAAAACTGACTTATTTCCAACAACAAGCAATCAGAAAACAACAATAATGACATTATGACACATAGCAAATACATGCAAATAGCAATAGATGAAGCCAGAGATGGTATCAGGAACGGACATGGAGGTCCGTTTGGTACTGCCATCATAAAGGACGGAATCTTAATAAGTTCAGGACACAACAAAGTTCTCCTGAATAATGACCCTACATGTCACGGAGAGGTGGATGCCATTCGCAAGGCATGTCAGAAGCTTGGTACACACGACCTGAGCGGATGCGAGCTTTACACTACGGGAGAACCATGCCACATGTGTCTGTGCGCCTGTATGTGGGCAAACATCGATAAGATATACTACGGATGTACGATAGAAGACAACGGACTCATTGGATTCCGCGATGATAAGTTCGACAAGATTTTCGGTGGTCGTGACAAGCTTGAAGGCTTTATGACAGAGATTGACCGTGAAGCATGCCAGCAACTGTTCGAAGAATACAAGAATCTACATCATAATCTATATTAAATTCCGGTGGGAATCAATAATCCTCCACCTTAAAAAAATATACGCAATGAAAAAACTCACAATACTATCCCTGATGCTATTGACATTCATGGTGATGGGATGTAATCAACAAAAGGACAATACACTAACAGATGGAACGTTTCACTCTGTAGGACTGAATCTTACTGGAACAATCAATGTTGATGTAACCATTGAGGAACAACGCATCACAGATATACATGTTCTTGAAGAAATCAAGTCGTATGCCAGTCAGATAAAGCAGCTATGTGAAAGCATCATAGAGAACCAATCGCCCGAAGTTGATGGAGTATCAGGTGCAACATATCTTTCCGACGGCATAAAAGACGCTGTACGCGATGCTTTAGCACAGTCAAGAGGCGAGAAACCTGTTCTTGACAATACCAATGTAATGAGTTTTACGCCAGGAACATACTCCGTGGAAACCGACGGATTCCTTAGCAAGATCAAGGCTGACGTCACTTTCAGTAAGAATGCTATCGACACCATAATAATAAAGGAGTCGAATGAGACGCCCCATGTCGGTCAGAACGCAATTCCACCGACCATACGCAATATGCTAAAAGCCAATGGAACAGGAGTAGATGGAGTAACAGGTGCCACATTTACAGTAACAGCACTGAGAAAACTTGTAAACGAGGCTGCCGAGAAAGCAGAAGTAACCAATCGTAATAAATTCTATAACAACAAATTAACCATGACAGCACACAATATAATAGAAGATACGTGGGATGTAGTAATTGTCGGTGGTGGAGGTGCAGGTCTTTTCGCTGCGGCACAGGCTGCAGAAGATGGTAATACCGTTCTCGTAATAGAGAGAAATTCAGAACTTGGCGGTAACACCCTGATTGCAGGTGGTATGTATCAGGCTGTTGACCACCACCTAGTATGGGACATCAATCATCCAGAAGCCACTTCAGCTATCGGCTTTGATGGTAAAAGGGTTGACAAGGTTAAGGCTACCATAGGAAGTATAGACCAATTAAAAACAATTCTCTCATGGAATGAGAAACCTTTTGACGAGAACTACTATCTCACACATGAGTTCGTGGCAGGTGATGTGATAGAATTGTCAAAGCATGGCGTTCATCAGGAATTTCTTCCTATCCTCCGCAACCTGAAGAAAGAGATACGAGCATATCTTGCCTATGCTGAACCCAAAATAAAAAAAGGCATGAAAGAGAATGAGCTTTTGCTTTTCTCTACTACGAACCTGCATATATTCCAGACCTATTATGGAGGCCTTCGTCTGAGCAATGACAAGAAGGAATGGGTATATAGCGACTACAATCTTGTAAATCAATTTATTAACGAAGGTGAGAAACTCAAGCCATGGCTTATGAGCATGGGAGTGGAGTTTATGAACACACAGACAACCCTTCCGGGTGCCATCTGGTATCGTTGCAACAGAATGACCGGCTGCAACACAGATACCGCAGGAGATGGTAAGAAGACATTCTTTGCGAAGAATTGGGGAGCATACGTAATGGCTCCTCTCACACACATGCTTCAAGCCAACAAACATAATAAGGTGATTAAATCAACCACAGCCAAGCACCTTATCATGGAGAATGGAAGGGTGACAGGAGTAAAAGGCATAATGGATGACGGCACGACTGTGGTAGCTCATGCACGAAAAGGTGTGATTATTGCATCTGGAGGCTATGCTGCCAATATAAAGAAGGTAATAGAGACCAATAAATACTGGCCAGCAAAATATCTTTCATACCACATGGGCACAACAAACCGTTCTTCTCTTCTGGGTGAAGGTCTGTCGATGGCAACAGAAATCGGTGCTGACGAGTGCGGCGAGGGATGGACACAACTTCTGCCTCTTGCTTTCTCTGCCGACGGACTAATAGCAAAGGGAAGCGTAGAGACCGCCGTATTCATAAGTCCTAAGACAGGAAAACGCTTTGTTGACGAGTGTTCAGAACGTGACGTGCTTTCACTCGCTGCATTCGAAAACGGCATAACATACAAAGGCATCAAAGGTACATTCTTCTGTATAAGGGCTGATGTGAAGACCGATGAAGCCGGACTTGACGTCATCACATCCGACATTCCGGGAAAGGAATGGACACGAACAGGTAAGGAACTTGCAACCCTTTTCAAGGAGTTGGGAATGAATACCGATGCAAAGGCAGTTCTTGAGACTATCCGCGAATACGACATAGCAGGAATGGAGAACCGTCAGCCAAAGGATTTCAGGAAACAGCATCAGGTCGGTCTTATCGGTACTGCCAAACGTAAGGCTGATGGAAGCTACGACAAGAGCACATACGATATTCTGAATGCAAGACTTCGCATACGTCTCCTTGCCCCATCCCTCCATCATACAATGGGCGGATTGAGAATAGACACAAGTCGTAGGGTACTCGACAAGCACGGCAAGCCAATCCCAGGCCTCTATGCAGCAGGTGAGGTTACAGGCGGATTCTTCGGCGGAAACCGTCTTGGCGGTAATGCTCTCACAGAAGTAATGGTATCAGGCAGAATAGCAGCTAAAGCCATAAACGGAGAGCACTAACTCCTATGTTGCTCTTATGTGACTCTTATGTAACTCCTATTTAAGTCCCATTTTCCGCCCATCCTATCTCCGTTCCAGAACGGAGGTGAAACGAACAAACAACGGAGGAAGAACGGAGGAATAGCAAAACCTGAGTTGATATAATAATAAAGAAAATATCATAGAAAATGTTGGGATTTTCACTTTTTCTTTGTAATTTTGTCATCGAACTCACGTTAGGTTAACGTAAATCCAGTTTTCATAAATACGAAACAATGGATATGGACATAAAAACAGAAAGAATAGACCTCGGAACATTCCAAAAAATGTGGAATGGTGAAATAGATGCTATACACGACCAAATGGTTGATGTTCTGGAAGATTCATCCGTATGGCAGTTCGTACTTGACGAGACTAATAATGGTAGTGCAAAGGTGTTTGAGTTTTTCATGGAATATGAAATGCCTTCAAGACACGCCCTTATCCAACTTATGAACACAGTACCTAATGAATGGTATGAACTAAGCGAGGAGGAACTCTATGAGCGTATAGGAATCAATCAATTCGAGGAATTCGCCATTATTTACTATATTCTATTGGAAAAAGCTAAAGTTCCTGGATTCTATAAGGGTGATGTCGGCAACATGTATTATGATGGATTTTGGCTAATACAACCATTGTTTAAGAACGAAAACGAAAGGTTGACCAGAAAAATCATCAATACTGCATTACAATATGGTTATGTGGAAACATACGAAGATTGGCTGGATTTACAGAAAAAAGAAATTGCAGGAAACGAGAAATCATCTCAGAAACTCGGATTTGCCTTTGGGATTCTGTTGATGACATTACTGGTGATATTAATTGTATATTTATTAATACACATAGATGCTGCAACCTTTGCATATGGAGGACTCATCATCTGTTTGGTAGCATTACTTATATATTGGCTTGTAAAGGGAAGAAAACAGCAAAAAACTATTCCTGATTGACTTTGGTTCAGAATAAATTTAATAACAAAGAAATGACGTGATGTTTTTGCATCACGTCATTTCTCTTTTTAATTGTTTTCAATCTGATTCAGAATTTTGAATGTTGCCTTGATGGCAGTTTCAATATTAGAAGAGCTATCCCTTTACTAATACCACACGAGAGTTATATGCCTTCTGCACATTCCTTTGCATCTCAAGAAGACGTTGACGTGCTTCTGGAGCGTATGTGCCACTATGAATATCCAAAACAAGGGACACACGTAGGTGGCCATTCTCTAAGGCCACGTGTTGACGGAATGCCCCGAACTCCTCCACAATATCTATATTTGCAGGAATAGACTCAACAGAACATCCTTCAGGTATCTCTATCAAAATCTCATCCTCATTCCTATAGCCATGACGTATCTTCATCTGCAAACGCTGAGAGGCCAAAGTATCTGCTATTACAACAGGCGAGAATCCCTTGTGAGAAGGATTGATTGGAACGAACAACCTTCGTCCTGTAAGATTGGCATACTTGGCACAAACTCCATCAAGATGCGTCTTGAGTTGGGCTGTATCGAACGGTTTACTTGAATCCTTAACGGAAATGGAGCCAAACGATGTGTTAGGCAACTTATACCACGATGAGATTGTCGTTCTTTGTTCCTGTTCTTTTTCCTTCAGAAGATGGAATTTCTCCGAATACCTATGATTATTAAACACTTCATCTATCGATACATCGGCAGAAGCGTCACGACGAATGGCTATCCTTACATCTGCGTGTCGCAGGTTTAGAGAATCTGCATATTCCGGCAACCTCACAATATGACATCCATCCGAAGACAACAATAAAGCATCATGTCCTGATATGCCTTCATGAATATACCCAGGAGATAACTTAGAGTTGGTACACTCCAACCATACAGTATCCTTTCCCTGTTCGAGCAGGGCTGCCAATACCATATGATTCAATTGATTGACATTGGCAAAATCAGGAATCAGCCTTGAGTCTTCCGTTCCTATTGCCACGAGCCTACTGTCTATCCCAATGTCTTTAAGCAGAGTGTGCATATAGTTACTCAATCCCTTACAATCACCCAAGCCCGTGACAGCTACGGATACAGCAGTTGCAGGCTGATAACCTCCTATACCAAGTTGCAGACTTACATATCGGGTATTCCTACCCATATACTCATATAGTTTCGCTATCTTCTCACGTTCAGTATGACAATCAGCAATAACCTCGCGAACTTTTTCCAGATGTGACTCCGGAAGCAACTGACGATCCTCTACCAAACCATAATTCCAACTGCCAAAAGATGACCATGAAGACATGCTACCCATAGTTCCGTAGTATGAAAACTTCTCAGGAGAAAAAAACACATAAGGAGCCTGTTCATCAAGAGAAGGGGCATAAGGCACGCGAGTCAATGGGGCAATCCCATTCAAGGTAAATCGAAGAATCTTATTCCTTCCAACCTGTTCCACCACAGGTTCTGCAGACATGTTCATCGGCTTATATCTGATATTCACCTCATTTTCCGGCCATTCTATTTGATATACAGCCTTGGAGACCTTCATACCATATTGCTTTTGCGGCCAGAAAGAAGGATAACTCAGCACATTTGCATTTCTGATAATCTTCTCTGTTCTCGTAATGATGACAGGATACGAAGGTGGAATAACCTCCGCTATCAGTCGGTAGAAATCTGTTGCCAGATCACGTGAATACTCAAATCTTTGCAATTCACTTTTCTTGACCTTACGGAGAACATTTCCAAGAACATCAGTCATCACATACTCAAACCGTGACAATTCCGTATCGTTATCCATACCGATTACAATATTTGCCAGATCTGCATTATTGCTGTTCATCAGCATAAACTTCTGATGATGCTCACATGAATAGTAGCTAAGGCTCTTCACTTTTACTGAGGTACTATCCAAAAGCACAACCACGTCCGCTTTCTGTGCATTTGTCATTGCACAGCAAACAAACAGCAAACAGAAGATTAAGAGTCGTCTTATCATTTCTTCTTGAAAACTATCATATCACCCATACTCTGAGAGGACATATCATACAATTTCTTAATCGCCGTATATTCTTCAGAATCAAATTTCATTCTCTTACAAATGAATGTATATGAAAGACGTACAATATCCTCTTTCTTATTGCAGACCATCTTTACCGTCATGGAGCGATCAGGAAGCGTAAGTTCATAGGATTTAGGACACTCTTCCGCCTCATAACCTTCTGGTATTTTGACATCAACATAGTAATTTACAGTAACAGGAGTCGGCATTTCAATAGGAAGTTCACGAGTCTCTTCCTTAAAAGGAGAATCACCGATAGGATTGAAGACAAAAGGACTTACATAAATATGGTCATCGGTAGTTTCTACACTCTTATGGAACTTAACCGTACGCTTCACCACGGTACCATAATCATTTTTACCTGTAATTCCAAGAGAATCAATCATGACACCATACTTCTCCTGAAGGGTATGTACATAATCAATGGAATCCTTGGCTTTATGGTAGTCCAACTTAAACTCTCGTGCAGAGTTCATGAGATATTGCGTGGATATGTCACCCTTTACCGAACCGTCCGCAGAAACTTCGATATTTGACATATGTACCGTTCTATGCTGTGCAAGTTTGGTCAAATCCACCCACGAACCAGCTATTTTCTTGCCAATCTTACGACCTGTTGTAACATAGAGATTAGGGGCGAGTACATTAATTGCTCCATAAGGATCAGTTCCATCTACATAACAAGTACCATGTGTAGTCTCAACCGCAACAATGAATGTATTAAATGCATTTGCCGTTGGGTGGATAGGAAGACGACCATGACGACGGGTACTTATATAGACGGGATATGATGTAAAGCCGAGATCATTAAACACATTTATAAGCATCATGTTTACATCGGCCGTACTTCCACTTTTTTTCTTTACTATAGTACTTGCAAACTCAGGAACATTGCTATAATTTCCATTCCATGCCACATGAGAAGCTACGAACCTCACGGCTGCACCAATACGCTCATCCTCATTGGCAATCTGAGAAATTCCACTAGCAGCCAGTTCATCCTTCAGTTTGCTCTTATCATTTAGATGCGTACCAATCTCATCCTGATCAAGAATGAGCTTATCAGCCTGTTCCCAAGTCATACCAACATTATACACCGCATTATTTGGAAACTGCGTTGTCTTGAGGTCGCATACAACCTTTGCTGCGTAGTCATCAATATTCCATACATATGGAACATCACGAAGAGCTGGCATATTGAAGGCCTCCACCTCATAGCAATTGCTGTTACAACTCTTCATATTACGTGCATCCGATCCACTTTTTATATCCACCTTACCTATATATGTCTTACTCTTCACATTACTCAATTTCAACGGAGCCTCGACATTGAAAATAAGTACAGCCGGAATTTCCATGAAATACTTCTGATATATGATCGGAATTTCCTTCTGCATCTCATAATCGTATATGTTATAGAATCTTGTACTGAACAATCGGTAAGAAACTTCTATAACACTACCCTTCTGCACCATAGGAACACTAAACTTTCGCAACATGTGATGCTCCCCCACCTTCTCATCGCGAATAAGCTTTGGGGTTACTTTGGTAGCCTCAATCTTGCCCTTTTCATTCAAATTATATGAAGCTGCAGAAAAATCACTAAACTCCTCCAGATTTTTGCCTTCGTCATCAACATAATAAGAGATAGCAAAGTCTCCATATTTCTTACCCTCATCCTTAAGAACCTTAATACGAATCCTGTAGTTATAAGAAATCGACATGTTGTACATAGATGACATCGAATATATAACATCACATGACTGCATGAGTATAACAGCATCAGCATCAGGATCCTGAGCATATTCTGTCATATTCATCTCTTCCATAGTCGGCTTTCCGAATTTCTTATTGACCGTAAGAGGGGCATCTGATGATTCAGATAAAGCAAAAACTGGAGATGCCACACAAAAAATCAATAATAGATTAAGGAGTTTTAACGATAAATTCATGTCTTCAGTAAACTTTTTAATTGAACTTTGTAGTCTTAATGCAAAATTACTAATAAAATCTGAAATAAACAAGATTTTTCGAAAAAAGATTAATTTTAACATAAAACAGATAGAATAAAGTTACAACATACAAAAAAAAGAAGTTCAAGAATATTCTATTCCTTGAACTTCCAATTATCAATTATTCTCTATCTGATTCAACATCTTGAACGTTGCCTTGATAGCGGCTTCCGTCTGGTCGGCATCGAGTGCGCGAGTGCGGATTACCTTACCGTCGAGCAATTTCCAAGTGATGACCGTTTGAACGAGGGCATCGGTACGACCGCCCGGTGGAATGGTGACGGCATAGTTGAGCAAATCAGGCAACTTACGCCCAAGGTTATCGCGATAGATGCGGCGGAGAGCCTTTACGAAGGCATCATACTGACCATCACCCGTAGCATCACCATAGAACTCCTGTCCGTTGATGCTCACCTTGATTGATGCAAGCGGCTTTATGCCATACGAGAGGCTGACCATGTAGCCGAGCAACTTCACGTTCTCGTCAGGTGTATCGTGTTTCAGTACATCGGAAACGATGAAGGGGAGGTCTTCGGGAGTGACGACAGACTTACGGTCGCCAAGTTCGGTGATACGCTGCGTTATCTTCTTCACCTGCTCAGGAGTAAGCTCAAGACCGAGTTCCTGAAGGTTCATCTCGATATTTGCCTTGCCCGATGCCTTGCCAAGCGCATACTCACGCTTTCTGCCGAAACGCTCCGGCACAAGTTCGTTGCAATAGAGCTTATCCTTGTTGTCGCCGTCAGCATGAACGCCTGCTACCTGAGTAAAGACATTCTCACCAACGATTGGCTGATTAGGTGCTACGACAACACCCGAATAGCCTTCCACAACGCGACTGATATCATTAAGCACGTCTTCCTTTATTGATGTCTCAACACCGAGATGATCGTGAAGAATTGCCTGAACGGAAGCGAGAGGAGCATTACCACAACGCTCTCCGAGTCCGTTGACCGTGACATGAACACCAGAAGCGCCTTCGGAAACCGCAGCCATAGTGTTGCTTACGGCAAGGTCATAGTCATTATGTCCGTGGAACTCGAAACGGAGGTCTGGGAAACGGCTTGTCATCTCACGGAAGAAAGCCCCCGTCTGCATTGGAGTAAGCACACCGAGGGTATCAGGCAGCATGAAACGCATGATTCCGCAGTCCTTGAGCGAATCTATCATGTGATAGACATACTCAGGACTATCCTTCATGCCATTGCTCCAATCCTCAAGGTAGATGTTCACCTTGAGGCCCTGCTCATGCGCATAGTTAATCGCCTCCTTGATATCTGCAATATGCTCGTCAGGAGTGCGCTTGAGCTGCTTTGTGCAATGCTTCTCAGAACCTTTGGTAAGGAGATTTATGACAGAGCCACCGCATTCCGTGATCCAATCGACCGAACGACCGCCATCACAGAATCCGAGTACCTCTACCCTATCCAACATACCCGCGCCCTTCGCATAGCGACAAACCATCTTAACGGCTTCCTTCTCGCCCTCGCTGACACGTGCAGAGGCAATCTCTATACGGTCAACATTGACATCACGCAACAGCATACGCGCTATCACGAGTTTCTCATGCGGAAGGAATGAAACGCCGTTGGTCTGTTCTCCATCACGAAGGGTGGAGTCCATTATTTCTATTTTTTGTTGCATAAGTTAATCATACCGGCCCCTCACCTGCCCTACGGGCATCCTCTCCCCAAGGGGCGAGGAGGAAGTTACATTTGTTCGCTAAAAACGTGATTGGAAATACATACTTCCCCCTCGCCCCTTGGGGAGAGGGTGTCACGTAGTGACGGGTGAGGGGCCGTTGGGGTCGTTAGGGCCGTTGGGTCACTTATTCTCAAACGCCTCGATCTTATCCTTGTTGGCAAGGAGGAAGTCGATATCGTCATAGGCATTCATCAGACAGTACTTCTTGTATGAGTTGATCTCGAAGTGCTCTGACTTGCCTGTTGTAAGATTCGTAACTGTCTGGTTTGGAACGTCAACCTTTACCTCTGCCTGTGGGTTGGCTGCTATTGTAGCGAAGAGCTCGAGCTGGAACTCACGGCTAACGATTACAGGAAGCACGAAGCAGTTGAGAAGGTTATTGCGGTGGATATCAGCGAATGAGTTTGAGATAACCACACGAACACCATAGCCGGCAATAGCCCATGCTGCATGCTCGCGTGAAGAACCTGAACCCCAGTTCTGACCACCTACGATAATCTCGTGGATGCCCTTCTTTGGAGCCTCAGAGAACTCAGGCTTGTTCATCACGAAGTCAGCTATTGGCTGATTGTTAGCATCATAGCGAAGGTCGTGCATGAAAGCATCGCCATAGAACTTAGGATCACGTGTTGTGAACGCGAGATAACGTGCAGGGATGATGTTATCTGTATTGTTGTTGTCAATCTCGATTGGAATACAAGTTGACAGGATTATATCGAATTTTTCTTTTGCCATAAGAGACCCATCCCCATGCCCCTCCCATAAAGGGAGGGGAGTTGTTTGTATTTCTCCCGGATGGGTAGGAGCTTTAATATTTTTTACAATGAGACCTTATAATTATAAGACTATCCAAATTCCCCTCCCTTGGGGAGGGACAGGGTAGGTCTTTATAATTTACGTGGATCTGTAATAACGCCTGTGATAGCAGATGCAGCAACTACGAGTGGAGATGCAAGGACGGTGCGGGCACCAGGTCCCTGACGACCAACGAAGTTACGGTTACTTGTAGAGATTGAGAGCTTACCTGCTGGAACCTTATCAGGGTTCATAGCCAGACATGAAGAGCATGAAGGGAGACGGAGCTCGAAACCTGCCTCTTCAAGAATCTTGTCGATGCCCTCGTCGATGATCTGCTGACGAACGAGCCAAGAACCAGGAACGAGCCATGCCACAACGCTGTCTGCCTTCTTCTTGCCCTTGACAACAGAAGCGAATGCGCGGAAGTCCTCAATACGTCCATTGGTACAAGCACCGAGGAAACAATAGTCAACAGGTGTGCCCTCAAGCTTCTGTCCTGGCTTGAACTGCATATAGTCGAGCATATCGAGGAACTGAGTCTTGTCAGCCTCTGCAATCTGGTCGAGTGTTGGAATGCACTCGTCGATAGCGATACCTGCACCAGGGTTTGTTCCGTATGTGATACGTGGCACGATGTCCTCAGCACGATATGTAACCTCTTTGTCGAACTTAGCATCAGCATCGCTGTAGAGCTTCTTCCACTCCTCTACTGCCTTATCCCAGTCTGCACCCTTTGGAGCGTACTCACGGCCTTTGAGATATGCGAATGTTGTCTCGTCAGGAGCGATAAGACCTGCACGTGAACCCATCTCGATAGATAGGTTTGAAAGGGTCAGACGACCTTCCATTGACATATTGCGGATAGCACTACCAGCATACTCAACGGCATAGCCGGTAGCACCTGATGTTGTCATCTGAGCCATGATATAGAGTGCAACGTCCTTGGCTGTTGTTCCCTTTGGAAGCTCACCCTCAACGTTGATGCGCATTGTCTTTGGCTTTGACTGAAGGATACACTGGGAAGCCAATACCTGAGCTACCTCAGAAGTACCGATACCCATAGCGATAGCACCTACGGCACCGTGGGTAGATGTATGAGAGTCGCCACATACGATTGTCATGCCTGGGAGAGAGAGAGCCTTCTCAGGACCAACAACGTGGATGATACCATTATCCTTTGTGCCCATTGCGAAGTGCTTGATACCAAACTCCTCGCAGTTTGCCTTGAGGGTTTCAACCTGCTTACGGCCTACTGGGTCGTTGATTACCTCCTGCTGATCAGAAGGAGTATTGTGGTCAGGCATAGCGACAACGTGGTCAGGACGGAAAGCCTTGATACCCTTATCGCGGAGTGTGTCGAATGCCTGTGGTGATGTCACCTCATGTGCATAGAGACGATCGATATACAACTGTGTAGGACCATCCTCCACGTTCTGTACTACGTGTGCGTCCCAGATTTTGTCAAATAATGTTTTTGCCATTTTTAGTTTATCTGAATTTATTTATTGCGTCAATATAAGCCTCTACCGAAGCTGTTACTATATCCGTATTGGCTGCGAAGCCATAGTATGTGTGTCCGTCGAACTCCACGCTCTGGTGTACCTTTGCGAGGTCGTCAGAACCCTTTGAGATAGCCTGAATGGTGAAGTCCTTCAATGTCATCTCGCGCTTGATGATTGACTTGAGTGCCTTGATGGCTGCATCCACAGGACCATTGCCCGATGCTGCTGCCTCAAAGTGCTCGTTGGCAATCTGAAGACCGATGCTTGCAACCGCACGTGTACCCTTACCTGCTGTAACCTGAAGGTAGTCGAGCTTCACATTGTTCATCTCGTTACGCTCTGCACCTGCCAGTACGAGGATATCATCATCTGTAACCTCCTTCTTCTTGTCGGCAAGTACGAGGAAGTCAGCGTAAATCTTGTCGAGCTTCTCACCCTCAACATCCACACCGTTGATATGCAGACGATGCTTCAAGGCTGCACGACCAGAGCGAGCCGTCAATACGATGCTTGCCTCATCGATACCTACATCCTTTGGATCCATGATCTCATAGGTAGAAGCATTCTTCAGAACACCATCCTGATGAATACCAGATGAATGTGCGAAGGCATTCTTACCAACGATAGCCTTATTCGGCTGAACTGGCATATTCATCAACGAGCTTACCATACGGCTTGTAGGATATATCTTCGTGGTGTTGATGTTAGTATCAATGCCGAGGTCTGGGTGTGTCTTGAAGATCATAGCAATCTCCTCAAGCGAGGTGTTTCCGGCACGCTCACCGATACCGTTGATAGTCACCTCTACCTGACGCGCACCACCAAGCACACCAGCCACGGTGTTTGCTGTTGCCATACCAAGGTCGTTGTGACAATGGGTTGAGAGGATTGACTTACCTGCAGCGAAGGCATCAACATGCTCATAGAGGTACTTTATCTTCTCATGATACTCGTTTGGCACACGGAAACCAGTAGTATCTGGTATGTTGCAGACAGTAGCACCAGCCTTTGTCACCGCATCAATCACACGAGCAAGATACTCGTTGTCAGTACGACCTGCATCCTCTGCATAGAACTCCACGTCCTCTACATAGCGCTTTGCATACTTCACGGCACGAACGGCACGCTCGATGATCTCCTCCTGAGTGCTGTTGAACTTATACTTGATATGTGAAGGGCTTGTACCGATACCTGTATGGATACGCCCACGCTTAGCAAACTTAAGTGCCTCGGCAGCAACATCGATATCCTTCTCCACGGCACGTGTAAGTGCGCAGATAGTAGGCCATGTCACAGCCTTACTGATTTCTACAACTGAATTGAAGTCGCCTGGTGATGACACAGGGAAACCAGCCTCGATGACATCCACACCGAGAGCCTCGAGCTGTTTTGCCACCTGAATCTTCTCAACGGTATTCAACTGACATCCTGGTACCTGTTCGCCATCGCGCAACGTGGTATCAAAAATATATAATCTTTCGCTCATAATTATTTTAAGCCCCCCTCCTTCTCCCCCGAGGGGGAGGGTATCTTAGATAGTATTATTGTATTTAAAGTCCCTCCCCTCGGGGAGACGGAGGGGGCTTTTAATTAAAAAAGCCTTCTTCACATCCCGAGCAGGAAGTGAAAAAGGCTCGTAATATTTTCCGCATCATAATTACCAGCACACCTTATCACTTCCCGCCTCTTTTCGAAGGAGGATGTTAATAATAAGGGCTGATAGTGTGATGTTATTTGTCATATTCCTTTATTTCTTTAATTCTGTTTAGTGATTAGAGATTAGTGTTTAGAGAGTGGTATTCACCAACACCCAACACCTAACACCCATCACCAAAAAAATTTGCGAGTGCAACGTGCAAAGCACCTCGCACGATGCAAATAGTGCTTGTCAGCCCACAAGGCTGGTGCACGTTTTAAATTTGCGAGTGCAAAATTAATACTTTTTCCTGACAAAAACAAATAATTTGTAATAAATTTTACCTTTTCTACTATAATTTCCTTATAAAAATGACGAATATCATCAAAAAAAGTAATAAATCGCAGTTATTGGCATCAGATATTATAAATGTTTCATATTACCCACCATGCAAAATACAATATGATATACAGAGATTAATGGGATTTACGGACATCTCTACATCAAATTGTATTCAATCTATTGAAATACAGTATATTGTGGCGGTGTAGAGTTTTTAATAACTTTACATCAACTCTACATCTATACACCTTGTCATAAACAAAGATGATGTAAAGGGTGTATAGTTGGTGTAGAGTAAAAACGAACTATACATCATTATAACTTTTTGTAAATCATTCGTTTATATAGTCTCTGGTGTAGAGTGTAGAGCTAAATGCGAAATAAATGTGGATTTTTTTAGAATTAAACGACAAACACATACACGCTCGGGGAAATAGCCTCTAACTGTACTGATGGTCAAGAAGTTAAAAGCGTGTATGTGTTTGTCTAACATATACACAACACATACACAACACGTACACGGGTTGTCACGCTCTTTGTGTATATGGTGTGTACGACTTATGTATATGTTCACCAAACACGTACACGCCCACAAACTTTCTGATTAACAACTTGTTACCCTTTCATTTTTGCCCCCGTGTATGTGTTTGGCGTTTAATTCTAAAAAAAAGTTCACTTGTTGTCAGTTTATGCCATAACAGTAAGTCCGTTATAATACCGTTATAGGTCCGTTGTAAGTCCGTTCCTTAGAATGGGAGAAAAATGGGACTTACATAGGACTTACATAGGATTTGCAAGGGAGGTGTATAGGAACAGGAAATTAATGCGACATTAACGTGATATTAATGCGACTTATATGTTTTCGCTTTGCGAACCTACATTAATTATTCGCTGAAGCTCATCAAGCTGAAGCAAGTTCTCATCAATAATACATTAATATCGCATTAATTTTCAGATTTAATTTTCTCCAAATTTACTTCGTTCCTTCCATAGTACAAAAAAGAAATCGCAGACTTGGTTAAGCCTGCGATTTCATAAGTTTTTATTTCTTCAAAGGTATCTTGTCGATACGTGTCTGATGGCGACCGCCCTCGAATGGAGTATTGAGATACTCGTTCATGATTACCTCAGCCTCACGGTTGCTGATGAAGCGACCTGGCATTACGAGACAGTTGGCATTGTTGTGCTGACGGATGAGATGTGCTACCTCTACATTCCAGCAGAGACCAGCACGAACGCCCTGATGCTTGTTCAAGGTCATAGAGATACCCTCGCCAGAACCGCACATTGCAATACCACAGTCAACCTCGCCCTTCTCAATACCCTCGGCAAGAGCATGGCCGAAGTCAGGATAGTCAACAGAAGCATCGCTCCATGTGCCATAGTCCTTTACCTCATAGCCATTCTTCTCGAGATACTGGAGAACGAACTGCTTGAGTGGGAAGCCAGCATGATCGGTGGCTACGCCAATTATTTTCTTTTCCATATAAAAGCCTAACCAAGCCTTCCCAAAGGGAAGGATGTTTGATAGTAATAATCGCTATCACCCTACCCTTCGAGAAGACTTGGTGTTTAAATTGTTATTTTATTGTCAATAATTCAAGACCACTCTTCCATCGCCCTCAAGTAGTAACTACTCCCCCTGGAGGGGGTGAGGGAGGGTGGAACCCTCCCCTTGGGAGGGACTGGGTGGGCTTCTTAAAGCATAGACTTAACCTGCTTGTAAACGTTCTCTGCTGTGTAGCCGAGCTTCTCGTCGAGCACCTTGTAAGGAGCAGAGAAACCGAAGGTCTCAAGACCCCATACCTTAGATGCAGGATCAGCACCGATGAGGAAGCCCTGGAGGTTTACTGGAAGACCTGCTGTCATACCGAATACCTTAGCACCTGTTGGAACAACGCTCTGCTGGTACTCAGCGCTCTGTGTGCGGAAGAGACCCTCAGAAGGTACAGAAACAATACGAACCTTAACGCCATCCTTGCGGAGGAGCTCAGCACCAGAAACGAGTGTTGAAACCTCAGAACCAGTAGCTACCATTACTACATCTGGGTTAGCATCAGAACCAGCGACTACATAGCCACCCTTACGAGCCTGCTCATAGTCGTTACCCTCTGGGAGGTTGTTAATGTTCTGACGAGAGAAGATGAGGGCTGTTGGGCTCTCCATGTTCTCCATTGCCATTGCCCATGCAACTGTTGTCTCCTTAGCATCAGCAGGACGAAGAACGAGTGTAGAGTTCTTGCCGTCGTGACGCTTGAGCTTCTCCATGAGACGGATCTGTGCCTCGTGCTCAACAGGCTCGTGAGTAGGTCCATCCTCACCTACACGGAATGCGTCGTGAGTCCAGATGAACTTAACAGGGAGCTGCATGAGAGCTGCCATACGAACTACAGGGAGCATATACTGGCTGAATACGAAGAATGTACCGCAAGCTGGGATAACACCACCGTGGAGAGCCATACCTACACAGCAACATGCCATAGTGAACTCAGCAACACCTGCCTGGAAGAATGCACCAGAGAAGTCACCAGCCTTGAGAGCGTGAGTCTTCTTGAGGAAGCCGTCAGTCTTATCTGAGTTAGAGAGGTCTGCAGAAGCACAGATCATATTTGGAACCTGCTCAGCGAGAACTGAGAGACAAGCAGCAGAAGCAGAACGAGTAGCATCGTTGTCCTTCTGTACGCACTTGCTCCAGTCGATCTTTGGAGCCTTGCCTGAGAACCATTCAGCCTGCTGTGCAGCCTTCTCTGGGTTAGCAGCAGCCCAAGCCTTCTCCTCAGCGTAACGCTCAGCAGCGATCTTCTCGAGCTCCTTAGCGCGGTTAGCGTATAGTTCCTTAACATCCTCGAAGATCTGGAATGGGTTCTCTGGATCACCACCGAGGTTCTTAACTGTGTTGATGAATGCGTCACCACCGAGAGGAGCACCGTGAGTCTTGCAGTTAGCCTCGTAAGAAGTACCGTCAGCCTTGAGGGCACCCTTACCCATGATACACTTACCGATGATGAGAGTTGGCTTGCCCTTAACAGCCTGAGCCTTCTCGATAGCAGCACGAATCTGAGCAGCGTCGTTACCGTTGATCTCGATAACCTCCCAGTTCTGAGCGCGATACTTAGCAGCTGTATCCTCGTTCATAACCTCCTTAGTCTCAGTAGAGAGCTGGATGTCATTGCAGTCATAGAACATGATGAGGTTGTCAAGACCGAGGTTACCAGCGATACGAGCAGCACCCTGAGAAACCTCCTCCTGAACGCCACCGTCAGAGATATATGCGTAGATAGTCTCCTTAGCGAATGTTGGGTTGCCTGTGTGCTCAGCAAGGAACTTAGCAGCGATAGCAGCACCAACAGCGTAAGCATGACCCTGACCGAGAGGACCTGATGTATTCTCGATACCACGAGCTACCTCATACTCTGGGTGACCTGTTGTAGCAGAACCCCACTGACGAAGCTGTGCGAGCTCGTCGAGAGAGAACTTGCCAGTAAGGCAGAGCTGAGAATAGAGCATTGGAGCCATGTGACCTGGATCGAGGAAGAAACGGTCGCGACCTACCCAACTTGGGTTCTTTGGGTCATACTGGAGATACTCTGAATAAAGTACATTGATAAAGTCAGCACCGCCCATAGCACCACCTGGGTGACCAGACTTAGCCTTTTCAACTGCAGCAGCAGCGAGGATACGAATGTTATCCGCTGCGTGATTCAAAACTTTAATGTCGTTTGCCATTTTTGTTATTAAATATTAAATTAGATGTAAAGTACCTTTTTGGAAGTGAATAGTGAATAACGAATAGATAATAATACTTAATACTGGCTAACGCCATTATGGGAACCCCGTTCTGGTGGCTACCAGTATTAGGTATTATTCACTTTTCACTATTATCTATTCACTTAGAATTCTAAAGCTTGTGAACCTCAGTGGCCTTCTGCTCTACGGCAAGATCGGCCTTGTAGTTCTCGATATACTTGTTGAAGCCCTCTACATCCTCGGCAGTTGGAGCAATCTCAACACCGGTATTACCAGCGAAGACTACTTCCTCAAGCCAGTCGGCAAGGCTGAGCTTCTTAGGATTGCGTACAGCGTATGCAGCAAGAAGGGCAATACCCCATGCACCACCCTCACCAGCTGTCTCCATTACAGAGATTGGAGAGTTGAGGGCAGCAGCAAGAACACGCTGACCAACACCCTTTGTCTTGAACAGACCGCCATGACCAGTGATACGGTCAACCTTCACGTTCTCCTCCTTGAAGAGAATGTCATTACCAAGCTTCAGTACAGCTACAGAAGCATAGAGATGAGCACGCATGAAGTTAGCGAGGTTGAACTTATCATTAGCAGAGCGGATGAACATTGGACGGCCTTCTGCAAGTCCTGTTACAGGCTCACCAGAGATATAGTTATATGAAACAAGACCGCCACAATCAGCACTACCTGTGAGAGCGTTGTTGTAGAGCTTGCCATAAACCTCATCCATATTCACAGGAACACCGAGCAGCTGCTGATACTCCTTGAAGAGACCTACCCAAGCGTTGAGGTCAGAAGTACAGTTGTTACAGTGAACCATAGCAACGAGGCTACCATCAGGTGTTGTTACCATGTCAATCATCTCAGATGGCTTGCTGAGATCCTTCTCAAGAACGATCATAGAGAAAGATGATGTACCGGCAGAAACATTACCTGTGCGCTGCTTAACAGCGTTTGTTGCAACCATACCAGTACCTGCATCACCCTCTGGAGGACATACAGGACAACCGCCCTTCAAGTGACCAGAGATATCGAGACGACGAGCACCGTGATCAGACAGAACGCCTGCATCCTCACCTGCGAGGATACACTTAGGAAGAATGTCCTCAAGCTTCCAAGGATAGCCCTTTGGAGCAACGAGCTCATTGAACTTACGAACCATCTCAGCGTTGTAGTTCTTTGTCTCAGGATCAACAGGAATCATACCTGAAGCATCACCGATACCAAGAACCTTCTTACCAGTAAGACGCCAGTGGATATAACCAGCGAGGGTTGTGAGGTAAGTGATGTCCTTAACGTGCTCCTCACCATTCAGGATAGCCTGATAGAGATGAGAGATAGACCAACGGAGAGGAATGTTGTAGTTGAAGAGCTTAGAAAGCTCAGCAGCAGCAGCACCAGTGTTGGTGTTACGCCATGTGCGGAAGCTTGCGAGAATCTTCTCTGCCTCAGAAGGATCACCGTAACGGCTTGCGGTACCAGTAGGACCGAATGCCATATAACCGTGCATCATTGCAGAGATACCGATAGATGCAAGGTGCTCGATCTCACAGTCGAACTCAGCACGCACATTTCTGCGGAGGTCTGCATAACAGTCCTCAAGACCGAACCAGATTGCCTCTGTGCTATATGTCCAAAGACCGTCCTCGAGCTGATTCTCCCACTCGTGACTTCCCTGTGCTATTGGCTTGTTCTCTTCATCGATGAGAACTGCCTTGATTCGGGTTGAGCCAAACTCGATACCGAGAATGGCCTTACCAGAAGTAATGGTTTCTTTTGCTGTCATAATAAAAGCCTAACCAAGCCTTCCCAAATAGAGCCTAACCAAGCCTTCCCAAAGGGAAGGATGTTTTATAGTATTAATCCCTATATGGGTAGCCTTATCTATTTTTAATTTAATTTTTTTGATTGAAAATACTAACCACTCCCCCTGGAGGGGGTAAGGGGGGTGGAACCCTCCCTTTGGGAGGGACTGGGTGGGCTACCTTAGCGCTTTATTCAGCATATAGTAAACCTCGTTGTTACGAAGCTGCTGCTTGAACTCGCTAATAGTTGTATTCTTGTTGATACCGATGAACTCGATACCTGTCATCTCTGCGAAGTCCTCCCAGTATTCTGCGGTGATATCGTAAGAGAATGCGCTGTGGTGAGTACCGCCAGCGAGAATCCATGCACCTGCACCAATCTCGAATGTTGGCTGTGGAACCCAGAGAGCAGAAGCAACAGGGAGCTTAGGCATAGCCTTTGGTTTGATGCACTCAACATCACTAGTGATGAGACGGAAACGGTTGCCGAGGTCAACAATAGTAGCCTTACAGCCTGCACCGGTCTTAGATGTGAATACGAGACGAGCTGTCTGCTGCTTGCGGATACCGATACCGAGGAAGTGAACCTCAAGTGTTGGCTTATCAACAGCGATAAGAGGTGTTACCTCGAGCATGTGGCTCTGAAGTGATGATGTACAGTCAGAAGCGAAGTTGAGTGTATAGTCCTCAAGGAATGAACAGCCCTTCTCAAGACCCTGGTTCATTACCCAAAGTGAACGATAGAGACATGCTGTCTTCCAGTCGCCCTCAGCACCGAAACCATAGCCCTCAGCCATCAAGCGTTGAGAAGCAAGACCTGGAATCTGGTCGAAACCAACGAAGTTAGGATCATTGATATCAGCATCGCCGAGGTCGTCGAAGTTTGTTGTGAATGCTGTTGCACCCTCATCCTTCAATACACGACGAAGAGCGATTTCTGCCTTAGCTGCATTCTTTACCTTCTCCCAATATACGTCCTCGCCAGACTCGTCAATCTTGATTGTATAAGCCTTCTTATACTCCTCAACGAGAGCATCAGCCTCTGCATCGGTTACTTTCTTGAAATAATCCATGAGAGATGATACAGGGTAGTAGTCAACATGATAGCCAAGACGCTGCTCAAACTCTACACGATCACCATCGGTAACGGCAACATTGTTCATGTTCATACCGAACATAAGGCAACGTACATTGTGAGCATCAGCAACGGCAGCAGCAACACGAGCCCATACTGCAATCTGTCGTTGAGCCTCTGCGCTCTTCCAGTAGCCTACTACAACCTTACGAGCAACACGCATACGAGTGCAGATATGTCCGAACTCGATATCACCGTGTGCTGACTGGTTGAGGTTCATGAAGTCCATGTCGATAGAATCCCAAGGAAGCTCAGCATTATACTGAGTGTGGAAATGAAGCAATGGCTTCTGAAGAGCCTGAAGACCCTTGATCCACATCTTTGCAGGAGAGAAGGTGTGCATCCAAGTGATAACACCGACACATTTAGCATCGTTGTTAGCAGCCTTCATCACATCCTCAACCTCGTTAGAAGAGTTTGCTGTACCCTTGTAAACTACCTTAATTGGAATAATACCACTATTGTTAAGGCCCTCAACCATTTCCTTTGAGTGACCATCTACTATCTTAACTGTCTCGCCTCCGTAAAGGAGCTGGGCACCTGTCACCCACCAGAGCTCTAAATTTTCAAACATAAAAAAAAGCCTAACCAAGCCTTCCCAAAGGGAAGGATGTTTTATAGTATAAATGTAAATGCCTTACAATCAAGAAGACTTGGTATTATGTTAATATTATTTGTTTCTATTCGTAATTACGAAAATCGTCCACAATTCTCCCTAAGCAGAATATACTAACTACTCCCCCTTGAGGGGGAAAGGGGGGAGGAACCCTCCCTTGGGGAGGGACTGGGTGGGCTTATTTTTTCTTCTGACCGTAGTACGCATTAGGACCGTGCTTACGGTTGTAATGCTTCTCTACGAGGAGAGGATTCATCTTTGTCAGAGGATTGATGCTGAAACTGATGAAAGCCATCTTAGCACACTGCTCCATTACCTTTGCATTATAAACGGCATTGTCAGGAGATGTACCCCAAGAGAAAGGACCGTGGTTCTTTACGAGAACAGCAGGAGTGTGATCTGGGTTGATCTTACGGATATTGAGAATCTCATCAACGATTACGTTACCTGTCTCAAGCTCGTATGCGCCCTCAACCTCCTCCTTAGTCATATCGCGAGTGCAAGGGATAGCCTTGTAGAAATAATCGGCGTGAGTTGTACCGATGTTAGGGATATCCTGTCCTGCCTGTGCGAATGCAGTAGCGTATGTAGAGTGAGTGTGAACAACACCCTGAATGTTAGGGAATGCTCTATATAAAACAAGGTGGGTTGGTGTGTCACTTGAAGGATTGAGGTTACCCTCAACAACCTTACCTGACTGAAGATCAACAACAACCATATCCTCAGCCTTCATATCGTCATAGCTAACACCAGACGGCTTAATAACAACAAGACCTTTCTCGCGGTCAATACCAGAGACGTTTCCCCATGTGAAGATGACAAGTCCCTGCTTAACCAAATCGAGATTAGCCTTGAACACTTTCTGTTTGAGTTCTTCCAGCATAATAATCTGTTTTATAGTTTATACGTAATTTTATCCGATTTATTGTATATGTTGTAAGCCTTACAGCTTAAATTTCACTTCTTTTTGGAAACGTGACTCACTAAAGCGATAGAGGGCAGCACCTCTCTTGCTTGACAATTTGTCAACGTATTTGGTCTTCTGTATGCACTCCATCGTCTTGATGCGCTTACGGAAGTTGCGTTTGTCTATCTCCTCACCGAGTATTGCCTCATAAACCTTCTGCAACTGAGTGAGCGTGAAATGCTCCGGAAGCAGATTAAAGCACAACGGCTCGGTAGAAAGATGTCTTCTGAGCTTTTCTATGGCCTCAGTTACCATGATTTTATGATCGGAATACAAGTCTGGCAGTTCATCAACACTCACCCACTCTACTCCATATTCCTTTTGTTGTACCTCATTATAGTCGCTCACATTGATAAGCGAACAATAGGCTATAGAAATTACACGCTCACCCGGGTCACGGTCAACAGCGCCGTATGCTCCGACCTGAGTCATGTAGATATTGTCAAGACCTGTCAGACTACACAGGGTTCTTGTTGCAGCCTGTTCCAGACTCTCATTTGCCTGAACGAATCCACCATAAAGTGACCATTCACCCTTGCCTGGATTCATCTTTCGTTTTCCGATAAGCAATTTCAACTTGCCTTCTTCAAAACCGAAGACGATACAGTCAACAGAAATAAGTAACGGGGTCATGCCCTCATAGTAATTGCCCATAATAAAAAGGAGAAAAAGCTAAGCCGATGTGCGATTACAATGTACGATTGCGAAGTTTTAGAAACTTTGCGAGCAATGTACAATTTGTGAACTCCAAAGGCTGCTGAGATTAAATTATTAAAGAAAAAAAGTGTGAGATATATAAACTAAGGAAAGTCTTCACCATGCACATAAATGCACACAGTGAAGACTTCTTCAGTTTTACCAGAGAATGATATATAGGAACGTGATAATCGCAATCACACCAAGAGCGCCCCAGTTGAATGCGCTGTCAGTCTTGAAGATATTCAAGTCGATTGCAACAAGCTTTGGATCCTGTACCTTGTCAAGTGCATTTGAACGGAGGTAGAAACCTATTGTTGCTGTGATAGCAGCAAAGAAGATCATTGCACCTGCAACTCCATGAACTGCGAGTGTCTCGCTGAAGAATGAAGCAACGAACAAGACGATAGATACTGCAGCAACAGCATAAAGTACATTACTCCAGAAGAGCTGTGTCTTAATCGTATGCTCGTCAAGCTCATCAGCAGCAACTGCTTTATTACTCTTAAGTGAGATACCAACGAAGAGAATAACGAGGCAGATGAATACGTAGCCAGAACGAACGAGGAATGGTACGTCAGGCAATGTGAACTTGAAGAGGATTGAGAATGCGAATGTGCCGATAGCACAAACAACAGCAGCTGTACCAGAAGCACGCTTCCAAAGAAGACCAAGACCGAAGATAACTACAACACCTGGATATACGAATGCTGAGTACTCCTGAATGAACTGGAATGCCTGGTCGATACCACCCATGAGTGGATATACAGCGAGAAGAGCTATGACAAGAGCACTTACAGAAGTCATACGACCTACGTTCACGAGCTTAGACTCACTTGCGTTCTTGTTAATGAACTGCTTATAGATATCCATTGTGAACAATGTTGAAGTTGAGTTGAACATTGAAGCCAATGAAGAAATAACAGCAGCAGAAAGAGCAGCGAAAGAGAGACCCTTGATGAATGTAGGGGTGAAGTTACGGATAAGGAATGGATATGCGTCATCAGAACGCTCAATACCACCAGCAAGAGTCTGACGGAGGTTCTCAAGTGCCTCACCGTCACCGTTCATGATGTAGAATGCACATACACCTGGGATACATACGATGAATGGGATAAGAATCTTAAGGAATGCAGCGAAGATCATACCCTTCTTAGCCTCGTCGAGAGACTTAGCAGCAAGACCCTTCTGAATGATATACTGGTTGAAGCCCCAGTAACCGAGGTTTGTCAACCAAAGAGCACCAAAGATAAGTACGATACCAGGGTTTGTGAAGAATGGATCCTCCTTCTGGATAACGGCACCTGAAGCGTCAGTTACACCATTTACTACTGGATAGAGGTCAGCCTGACGGGTAACAACAAGGTTGAAGTGCTTATCACCAGGCTGATTGACACACCAGTCGAATATATTGCCCAAAGCCTCGAATGCACCACAGCCCCAAACCTCAGCACCGATAACTGAAAGTGCAGCGTATGCAGTAATAAGACCACCACCTACGAGGAATGTAACCTGCATAACGTCAGTCCATGCAACAGAAGCAAGACCACCGTAGATAGAATATACACCTGCAATCAAGAAGAGAACAAGGATGATAACCATACGAACCTGGTCAATCTCCATACCAGCGAACTGAACGGTCATGTCAGTTGGAAGACCAAGGATCTGCTGGATAGCAAGAGCACCGAGCCAAGCTACAGAAGTAAGGTTTACAAATACATAAAGGAAAAGCCAAAGCAAAGAGAATGCAAGACCTACACCCCAGTTGTAACGCTCACGAAGGAACTGTGGGATAGTGAAAATCTTCTTCTCAATCATCAGAGGAAGCAGGAACTTACCTACTACCAGCAATGTTGCAGCAGCCATAATCTCGTAAGCTGCCTGTGCAATACCTGATGCGAAAGCAGAACCGGACATACCGATAAACTGCTCGGCTGAGATGTTGGCAGCAATAAGTGATGCACCTACTGCCCACCATGTAAGAGTGTTACCTGCAAGGAAGTAGTCTGTAGAAGACTTCTCCTCACCCTTCTTGTCACGGCTAAGGAACAATCCCAAACCAACAAGAAGTACTATGTAAGCACCGAATACTACATAGTCAATGGTTTCAAAGCCATTGTTCTTTAAAGCTTCAATTACGCTCATTTTTGTTTGTCAGTTGTTTTTAGTTATAGTTTTAGTTTTTTTTCTAAAGTCAAAAGTCAAAGGTCAAAAGTCAAAGGCTATCAGACCTTAACCCTTAAACATAAAACCTTAGTCCTTAGACCTTTGACCTTAGTCCTAAGAAATTTATTTCACAGAGAACTTATAAGCAGCATGGCTGTAATACTTCTCACCTGGCTTGAGGACAGCCTGAACCCAGTTCTTCTTGTTTGGAGAATCAGGGAACTTCTGGCTCTCGAGACATACACTTACATACTGAGGGTACTTACCACCCTTGTGAGCGATGTTTGGCTCATTGCCGATACCCTGGAAGTTACCAGTATAGCACTGAACACCAGGCTCGTTAGTGTACATCTCCATGAAGATACCAGTCTTTGGAGAGTAGAGAGAAGCACATACCTGTGTATCGTCACCTTTACCGTCCTTGTATGTGTTAAGGCAGAAGTTGTGGTCGATACCGCCGTTAGCATTCTTGATCTGATCGAAGTCAACCTTACCAACTGCATCGCTGATAGCGTGAGGTGTGGTGAAGTCGAATGGAGTATCCATAACTGGCTTGATCTCACCTGTTGGTATGTAGAGAGAGTCAGAAGGAGTGAAGTTGTCAGCATTGAGATAGAGAACCATATCAGTACCTACGCTATTGAAGTCACCATTAAGGTTGTAATAGTTGTGGTTTGTCTGATTGATGATAGTCTCCTTATCTGTTGTTGCCTCCCAAGTCATATCGAGAGTATTGTCTGCCGTTACCTTATATATAGTTGTAGCAGTCACGTTACCAGGATAGCCATTCTCACCGTCAGCAGCTGTGATTGTGAGCTTAAGGATAGAGTCACCTACCTGCTCAGCCTCGTATACCTGATGCATCCAACCTGTTGTGCCACCGCCATGAAGGCTGTTAGGACCGTCGTTGAGGCGGAGCTGGTATTCCTCGCCATTAAGTGAGAACTTGCCATTCTTGATTCGGTTTGCATAGCGACCTACTGAAGAGCCATAGTCACTTGGAGAGTTAAGGGTATCAGCATACTGATGGATGTTGTCGAAACCGAGAACTACGTCCGTTGGCTTACCGTCCTTGTCAGGAACTACGAGTGAAACCACGCGACCACCATAGTTTGTGATACACACCTCCATACCATTGGCATTCTTGAGGGTATAGAGAGCCACTTTCTTTCCACCGATGATGGTGTCAAAATTAGCGGCATCAAGACCAGACTGTGTCAACTGCGAAGGAGCTTCGCCTGACTTACACGCTGAGAACATAGCTACTGCTGCTCCAGCACAGAAAAGAATAGTTTTTAGGTTCTGCATTTTTATAAATGTTTGTTGTTTAGTCTAAATTGGTTGTAAAGTTACAATAATTTTCGCTTTTTCCAAAGAAAAGTGCTGTTTTTTTTGCCCAGAAAGCAGAAAATGCGTCTGAAAACGCCTTTTTTCTTTACATTTTGACATTTCAATGTGTTTTTTAGTGTAAAAATACACATACGCATAAAAAAACAACCTACAACACGTTCAGTATTTTTGCGATTCCATCATCATCTACACTATCCGTGACCATATCCGCACAAGCCTTCACTTCGTCAGAGGCATTACCCATAGCAACCCCTACCCCGGCATGCTTAAGCATGGCGATATCATTACCGCCATCTCCAAATGCCATTGTCTCCAATATGTCAATGCCATAGTATTTGCAGATTTCATCAATACCCGTCGCCTTGTTTGTTCCCTTTGCTATACAATCGGCAAAATAAGGATGCCAGCGGTTCGCATCACATTCCTTCATAACTTCCTTCATAATTCTTGGCTCCTCATCCTTGTCGAAGAATGCCACCATCTGCATAACATCCATATTGAGAGCCTCTGTCATCGGTAGCGGCTTTGGGAGTGGAATGTCAAGAAGCGTGAAAACTTCCTTGAACTTATCCATAGCAGCCTCAATATTGCAAACTATTGCCTTGTCATTACTTGCAAATGTTATTGGCATTGGATGTTTCTCTGCATCTGCTATAACCCTTTCTATATCAGCCTTTGGCACAGGTCTATGACAGATGACTTTACCATCAGCCGTAATACACGAAGCTCCGTTTACCGACATAATGCCATCATACTCCAATCCTTTTAGGTTCCTGATAAAAGGCATCGGACGGCCTGTAGCTATAAAAACCTTGACACCCTTCTCACGAATCCTATGAATGGCATCAAGAGCCGACTGCGGAATAGCGTGGGTCTTGAAAGAAACCAACGTTCCGTCTATATCAAAGAAAATAGCCTTTATCTTCAATTTCTTCTGTTATTTTAGAAGTTCCAATTATTAATTATCAATTATCAATTTTCTCAAACTTATACCCCATTCTCTTCAACTGTATTGCTGCGCCAATGGCAAACATGGCATCACAGGCACGTGCAAAAGCATAAAACGCCATTTTTGACTGTGGCTCTATCTGCTCATGGCGAATCACATCAACAGTTTCCTGTGCCAGACTCTGCACAAGCGATACAAGTTTCCATGCCTCTTCAGAATCAAGGGGAAGCATCAGGATATCACGAACGATATGGTCATCCATATTGTCAAAGCCCTGATCTCCGTAGAATGTCTCGTATGCAGTATTTGAATAAGTTGCCCAATCAGTATCCCAATAGTAAGCAGCCCCCATTCCCAAATATAAAGCCCATGCAACGGAAACCGTTGGATATGATGCTATCTGAGGTACGGCATCTGCCATATAGTTAGGCTCTATACGATGCCAGAACTCCTTTAGGTCATCCGTTTCAAGTAGCTTGCCATCAAGCGCTTTATGGTCAGTTGCAAGTTTCAGGAGAGTCTTCCTTAACTTCTCCTCAAACCTATCCAAATAATCTATTATTGCCTGTTCCATTATATATTATCCTATTTTGAGATGCAAAAGTACAGAAAAAAAACTGAATAAGCAAATATATTAACTAAAAAGGCACACCACTTTCCTTTAATTTCATCTGTGTGCGCACACAAACTCTTGACATACATCAATTTTACGGTAATATTCGCAAAATTTTCATCAAATTGTTTGCGCACACAAGAAAATAGTCGTACCTTTGCATCGTCAAAAGGAAAAAAGAAGTAAAAACTTCCGGTAACATTCCTTAGACGACTATAGAAAAAGATTGTTTAGGTTAGTAGAATAATAGATTTAGGTTTTAGTTATTAGGTTAAAGATTGTTTGACTCTTGGATAACAAAGAACAACCGCGAGGTTATTCTTTTACTTTTGAAAAGGATTTAGTTAAACATATTTTTAAATGCTCCACAAGTCGCGATGACCAGTGGAGTATTTTTTTTGCTTGACATTAGCAAATATAAAGAAATCCCCACGCTCCAATGTTATGTAGCGTGGGGATACCTATATCCTTATTTCTTTTTCTTCTTATCTTTGCCTTTGTTTTTCTTTTTACCTTTAACATTACAGCATTTTGGGCATGGATTCTTGCCCCTGTTCTCTGCCAACTCAAGGGATATGGTTTTCACATGTCCCCTATGAGCACACATTTCAGGACACCTCTTTACTGCATTCTTATCATGTTCATGACGACAGAATTTCGTTTCCTGACAATATAATGACAAGTGATAATACTCATTGTATTTACAACCGTCTGAAACATATACATATACTTCATCATCATCGTCATCGTCGTAGTCGTAGTCCTGAGCCATGACGTTTGTGCAAGTTGCAATACACATAGAGATTAATACTAAGAACTTTTTCATACCGTCTATTTAAATTTTATGTTATTCCAATTAAATATTCAGAATAGTTATTCTAAATCCTAATGCAAAGTTAAACTTTTTTTCCCTTATTCACAATGTTTTTTGATTTTTTTTGAATTTCGTAAGAAATATTATAAAACAAAAATATGCCTATCAGAATCAATACTGGCTCTGATAGGCATACTCAATTTTCTACATTATCTTATCTCTTACGGAGAGGCAGACGATAACCTATTGTGAGGTCGAAAGCCTGATTGCGAAGATAATAATCGCCATCCTTTGCACACTTCATGAGTGGAAGATGATATGTAGCATTCACGTTGAAATTATTGAATTCATAGGTGAGACCGAGAGGAACTGCAACATTGAAATTTTTAAAGACATCATCCATATCTTCATCGTCATCTCCTTCACTCTCTGGTAATTTCCCGTTCTCATCAGGATTAGCACAATGATAATAATGGAAGTACCGTTTTGCAAAACCTAATGAACCTTCTACACCGATTCTTGCAGACAACCCAGAAACTATGTTTTGCTTGAACTGAGCACCTAAAGAAATATAATCGAGAGTAATTTTTGTTGTGTTTGTTATAATCCCATAAGTACCACTCTCAGATACTAACTTCTTCAAATCTTCAAAACTTAAGTTTTCATATGGGTTATAGATACCGCCCTCTCTTATATAACTATTATCAAATCCTGATGCGACAATAATTGGGTGATTCTCTGTAGTTGCTCCCAAACGTCGATAATTAAGATCTGCTATGATAGCAGACTTGGGGCCTATTTGAAATTCAAAGCGAGCACCAGCCATAAAGTTCACCTTACCTGATGTACCATTAAAACACGCTTTGGTATCACCTGAGAAATCAGAATAGTTTACGCCCATGTATGGCACAAAATTGATAGAGCCTTTACCATCTTGGGCATTGGTAACCTTTGGGCAGAGAAATGCGACTGCCATGAGGAGTAACGATAGTTTTTTCATTTTTACTATATTATGTTTTTTATCTTTTACGCAATGGCAATCGATAACCTATTGTTAGATCAAACGCCTGATTGCGAAAATACGCCCCATCCCTCTCAGCACACTTTTTAATCGGAAGATGATATGTAGCATTCACGCTAAAATTCTTGTAATCATAGGTAAGACCAAGAGGAATTGCTGCAATAAAGAGATCTTTATCATGGAAGACATCACCAGCATCTGCAGTTTCATCGCCTTCATCACATTTACCAGTCTCTTTATAATAATAATAATTGTAGTAATGATAATGCCAATTCTTAGCCAAAGTCCCAGAACCTTCCAAGCCTACTCTTGCAGATAATCCGTTTATTATATTCTGCTTAAACTGCAAAGCAAAAGAAATCAAATCAATCGTTACTTTTTTAGCTTCACACACAATACCACTTTTTTCCTTGATGCGGTTAAAAATCTCATCTCTGAACATGTCTCCACGTGCCTCCCCCTGGGAATAATCACGATCACGCATAGTGTACCATTTAATATATGAATCCACAGTTGTTCCTAGACGACGATAATTAACATCAGTAATAATTGCCGACTTATCTGCAATCTGGAACTCAAAACGAGCACCAGCCATAAGGTTCACCTTACCTGATGTTTTTCCGAAGTAATAACTTGGGTCTCCAGAGAAATCAGAATAGTTTACGCCCATGTATGGCACAAAATTGATAGAGCCTTTACCATCCTGGGCATTGACGTCCTTTGGGCAGAGAAATGCAACTGCCATGAGGAGTAATGATAGTTTTTTCATTTTTGTATATTATGATTTTCTCTTTAATTTATCTTTTACGCAATGGCAAACGATATCCTATTGTGAGGTCAAACGCCTGATGGCGAAGAGAATATTCATCCTGCTCCGCACATTTTGTGAGCGGAAGATGATATGTGGCATTCACGCTGAAATTCTTGTAGTCGTAGGTAAGACCAAGAGGAATTGCGAAAATAGGTTTGTCAGAGAAAATAGAACCGGCATTATCCTTACCCATATCATCATATTCTGATATATCAAACATATCTGAATTTTCATAATCATAATCACCATCATGACCACCTACAACATAACCAGACTTTATATATGCTACTTTTCCTGTAAGATGATAATACCAGTATTCGGCAGCACTCAACATTCCTTCCAAACCTATACGTGCAGAAAGCCCATTAACGATTTTATGCTTAAACAGAATGCCTAACGTATGGCAATCAAGAGTTATTTTCTCATAATGTTTCGTTAGAGGCTCGATAGTATAAGCCACCTCATACATAGCAATATTATTATCAGCAATGGCACCAAGACGACGATAGTTATAATCAAGAAGTAAAGACCATTTGTCTGATTGTATAAACTCAAAACGAGCACCAGCCATAAAGTTCACCTTGCCCGATGTACCATTGAAATACTCTTTGGTATTACCTGAGAAATCTGAATAATTCACACCCACATAAGGCACGAAATAGACAGAACCATAACTATCTTGGGCATTGACGTCCTTTGGACAGAGAAAGGCTACTGCCATGAGGAGTAATGATAGTTTCTTCATTCTTGTTTTTTCTATATACTGATAATCTTATCTCTTTCGTAATGGCAGACGATAACCTATTGTGAGGTCGAAAGCCTGATTGCTGAAATCGGGATTCTTATCACTATTACATTTTGTGATTGGCAGATGATATGTGGCATTTATACTGAAGTTATTGCAGTCGTAGGTGAGACCAAGAGGAATTGCGGCATTGATATGATCAGAGAAATAGCCACCTATATCAGATGAACTATCGCCTTCTATACATTCTTCTGTCTCTTTATAATAATTATAGAAATGATAGTGCCATTTTTCCGCCAAACTTACTATACCTTCCAAACCTACACGTGCTGATAAACCTCTTATTATATGCTGCTTAAACTGTACCGCTAAGGAGATGCAATCGAGTGTCACTTTTGTGTATTCATGCACATATCCAGCATCAGCTTCCTTGATTATTCTAAAAATTTCTTCTTTGTTATAATTTCCACGTGCCTCTCCACTTGGATGAGACTCTCCAACATCATTTAAAAAATTCTTATTCTCTCCAATGGGAAAGCGAAAAGCAGAATCCCAACGAATAGCATTACCCGTAGTTGCTCCCAAACGGCGATAATTTACATCAGCAATAATAGCAGACTTTTCTAAAATCTGGAACTCAAAGCGGATACCAGCCATTAAACTCAGCTTACCAGATGTTTCTCCGAAATAACAATCCGCATCACCAGAGAAATCAGAATTGTTTATGCCAACATAAGGTACGAAATTGATAGAGCCTTTGCCTTCCTGAGCATTAGCATTTTCTAAGCAGAGACAAGCAACTGCCACAAAGAGTAATGTTAGTTTCTTCATTCTTATTTTTTTATGCTAATTCTATATACTGATAATCTTACCTCTTTCGCAATGGCAGACGATAACCTATTGTGAGGTCAAAAGCCTGATTGCGAAGATAATACTCATCACTATGTGATCCAAAACAATTTGTGAGAGGGAGATGGTATGTTGCGTTCAAACTGAAATCTTTGTAATCATAGCTGACACCAAGAGGAATCGCTATTTTAAGATTATCAGATACAGCATCAGTTATCTTACTGTAATCATCCATATCATAAGAATACCAGTCGAAATCATCATAATGTAAAGTGTATTTTTCTGAACCATAATAATAAATATAATCATAATTATAATTATAAAAATCAGATGGATCAAAATTAGATGGATCAAACCCGGAATCATCAATTCCTTTACGTTTTCCGATAATCGTTTTTATACGGCTATGATACTTTGCCGATAAAACAATTGAGCATTCCACCCCTACCCTAACTGACAATCCTTTAACTATATTCTGTTTATACTGTGGTCCAAAAGAAATACAATCAAGCGTTAGTTTCTTAAATATGCCCTCTATACCCGTTATATAATCATATTCAGGATAACGCAAATCTCGTAGGTAATCAAAACTCGCATCTTTCGCATTAGCACCAAGACGACGATAATTGACATCAGCAATAATAGCTGACTTATCTGCAATCTGGAACTCAAAACGAGCACCTGCCATAAAATTCACCTTGCCTGACGTTTCTTCTCTCAAGTAATGATCTGTATCCCCTGAGAAATCAGAATAGTTTACGCCAACGTATGGCACGAAATTGATTGAGCCTTTGCCTTCCTGAGCATTGGCTTTACCTGAGCAGAGACATGCAACTGCAGCAAGGAGTAATGTTAGTTTTTTCATTATAATGTTTATGATAACTCAAAATATTTACTTATAAACGTAAAAAGACTTTAAATATTGTTTAAAGTAGAACGTAAGCTCAACATTTTTTTCGCCCAAGAGCTATTCTCCTTTGAATGTCTTAATTGGTCGAACAAAAAGTACACATTCACTTTTTTCTTGTCAGAATTCTTGCACAAGTTTTCTTTTCCATCCGAAAAAAGTAGTATAGTTCAAGGCAAAAACAAGGTAGATGCTCCATCGATACTCCATCGATACTCCATCGATGGTCCATCGTTTCGATGGAGTATCGATGGACTACTGATGGACTATCGATGGAGTATGTACGGAGTCAAAAAGAATTATTTAATGTGATTTCGATGACAAAAAACTATTTCTTGGCAATTGCAGCAAGCCATTGCTTGAGGTCTGACATCCATTGCTGACGGTAATAGAATTCCTCATTGCCACACCATCCGTGACCGCCTACAGGATAGAGGTGCATAGCAACAGGCACATTATTAGCCACAAGAGCATTATAGTATTCTACGCTGTTACGCACAGGTACAAGTCCATCATCACTACTTGCCATAATAAAAGCCTGTGGAGTATCCTTGGTTACTTGTTTCTCGTTACTATAAAGAAGAACATCTGCATCCGACGCATTCTTTCCTATGAGACTCTCACGCGAAAGCATGTGGGTAAAGGCAGGATCGAATGAGATGACAGGATAGAAGAGTATCTGGAAGTCAAAACGCTCATCCTTATTAGCATAGTGAGTAGCAGCCGTAGAAGCGAGATGTCCTCCGGCACTACATCCCTGAATGCCTATCTGCGTAAAGCCATACTCCTTCTGATGCTCTTTCATTATGCGCATAGCCTTGTGAACATCATCGAGAGGCACTTCCTTATGTCCGTTAGGCAGACGATATTTCAACACAGCATATGTTATGCCTTGCTCATTATACCACTCTGCAAGATTATGGCCTTCAGAACCTTGCCACACCTGAAGATAACTGCCACCTGGACATGCGATTACAGCAAGTCCGTTGGGTTTCTCTGGCACATAGACAGTCAGCACAGGATCTGTCACGTTCTCCACATAGAGACCATGATTCTCTTCAGTCTTTGTAATGCCATTAGATGTTGGAGCAGGAGTATCTGCCCAAAGATGAAATACTTCCTTCTTGCTCTGTGCAAAGCAAGAAACGACGGCAAGTAGAAGAATAGGAATGATAGAGGTTCGTTTCATAATGAGTTAAAACCAAACCAAGCCCTCCCAAAGGGAAGGCTTGGATAGGCTATTTAATATGTTGTCTGATCTTAGTCAGATAGTTCTTCATTCTGTCTGCATCCTTATGGTCGATGATGTCAAGGAGTTCCTTGAGCTCATCACGGATCTCTGACACCTGATCGTGGGTGTAAGGATTGAAAAGGATTTCCTGAAGGAGATAGTCATCCTCGTTAAGCACGCCCTTCGCTATGCGCATGTGACGCTTGAAAGTAGTACCAGGAGCATCCTGTGGCTTCATCACGGCAGCAAACACGAATGTTGAGACAAATGGAATACTGAGTGAGTATGCCACGGTACGGTCGTGTTCATCGAATGTATATTCATAGATGTTAAGCCCGAGCTTGCTGTAAAGGTCGCGGAAGAAGCACATACCCATATAGTCGCCCTCGCTGATTATGATAGCGTTCTCTTCAGAAAGCTGATTGAGGTTGGCGAAGGTAGGACCGAACATAGGGTGAGTAGATACATAGCGACGACCAGTACTCTCATAGTATTCCTTGAGATTGGTCTTTACAGATGAAATATCACTCAAGATACAGCTTTCAGGAAGATATGGCAATATCTCCTGAAAGGCAGGAATCGTGTATTTTACTGTAGCTGCGTTTATAACAAGTTCTGGTGCGAACTCACGAATCTCTTCAAGTTCTGTGAATCGCTGACAATTGTATGTGTAGCGCAGACGCTGTGGGTTCTTCTCAAAAACACCAACCTCATGCTCAAAGCTGAGGGTATCGATGAAGAAGCTCCCCATCTTTCCTGCGCCAAGGATTAAGATTTTCATAAGCCTAACCAAGCCTTCCCAAAGGGAAGGATGTTTTATAGTATAATTTGTTTATTTTATCGCTCACCCCATAGTTAGAAATACTAACTACTCCCCCTTGAGGGGGTAAGGGGGGAGGAGCCCTCCCTTTGGGAGGGACTGGGTGGGCTTTATTTATTTACAATCTCCAACTGCTGACGTACAGACTCCTCGTGGATATGTTCGAAAATCTGCTTTACGAAATCAGCAGACATTCCGCAGAGGGCACCCTGAGCGCCACGCTTGCCAAGGATTTCGTTGTAACGACCTGTCTGAAGCACAGTAATGTTGTGTTCCTTCTTATACTGGCCAATCTCACGGCACACACGCATACGCTTAGAGAGCAAATCCATGATAGAATTGTCAAGTTCATCAATCTGCTTACGGAGAAGCTTAATACCCTCGGTTGTTGAAACCTCATCACGAACGGTAAGGATAGAGAGGATATAGTCGAGAACATCAGGAGTAACCTGCTGCTTTGCATCGCTCCATGCCTTGTCAGGATCGCAATGGCTCTCTACCATAAGACCGTCAAAGCCGAGGTCCATAGCCTGCTGACAAAGAGGTGCGATGAGTTCACGCTTACCACCCATGTGAGAAGGGTCACAGCAGATTGGAAGATCAGGAATACGACGACGAAGCTCGATAGGAATCTGCCACATAGGGAGATTACGGTAAATGGTCTTGTCGTATGAAGAGAAACCACGATGAATCGCACCTAGCTGCTTTACACCAGCAGCATTAAGACGCTCAAGAGCGCCAATCCAGAGCTCAAGATCCGGGTTTACAGGATTCTTTACGAGTATAGGCTTGTCATATCCCTGAAGGGCATCAGCAAGAGCCTGCATAGCGAATGGGTTGGCTGATGTACGTGCACCAATCCAAAGGATATCCATATCATATTTGTTGGCAAGCTCAACGTGCTCAGGGGTAGCAACCTCAGTACCCATAAGCATACCCGTTTCCTTCTTTGCCTGAACCATCCACTTAAGAGCAGGCTCACCATGTCCCTCGAAGCCTCCCGGCTTTGTACGAGGCTTCCACACACCAGCGCGGAAGATGTGGCATCCCTTCTCAGCAAGCTGAGTTGCCGTTTTCATTACCTGTTCTTCTGTCTCTGCCGAGCATGGGCCTGCAATTACAAAAGGACGTTTCAAATCACTTGGAAGATTAAGTGGTGAAAGTTGTAGTTCCATATCGAGGCCCCCCTATCCCCCGAGGGGGAATCTTTTTATATAGTAATGATTGCTCATACTATAACCGCTGGAGGCTGTGCGGGGTTATTTCGTTTTCTTTTAAAATTATGTCTAAAAACCGTTCGCGAATCGGCTCCCTCCCAACGGGAGGGCGGGGAGAGGGGCCTTTATATTGCTTTTTTTATTCTCTCCAGAGCCTCCTGTATCTTCTCCTCCTTTGCACAGAGGGAGATGCGGATATAGCGCTCACCATTGCTTCCGAAGATGAAGCCTGGAGTGATGAATACGCGAGCCTCGTGGAGTACCTTCTCTGTGAGTTCCTCGCAAGTCTTATAATGCTCTGGAATGCGTCCCCAGAGGAACATACCCACCTGAGTCTTGTCGTAGGTACATCCAAGTACATCCATTATCTTCTCTGCAACATCACGACGCTTGCGATAGAGAACCACATTAGCCTCGTGATGCCATTCTGGAGTATTGTTATTGAGAGCCTCGGCAGCAGCCAACTGTATTCCGCGGAAGGTACCAGAGTCGATATTAGACTTTATCTTGAGCGCCCAAGAGATAATCTGTGGATTTGAGATGCACATTCCGACACGCCATCCAGGCATATTGTGGCTCTTCGACATTGAGTTGAACTCCACACAACAGTCCTTTGCTCCTGGCACCTGCATGATAGAGAGGTGTTCGTCAGAAAGGATGAATGAGTATGGGTTATCGTTCACCACTACTATATCGTGACGCTTTGCGAAATCTACCAGCTTCTCGTATGTCTCACGCATAGCACGACCACCAGTCGGCATATTTGGATAGTTCGTCCACATAATCTTGACACCCTCAAGATCCATCTTCTCAAGAGCCTCGAAATCAGGTTGCCAACCATTACCCTCAAGAAGGTCATAGTTCACAATCTGCTGACCGAGAATCTTACTCAAAGATGTGTAAGTTGGATAGCCAGGATTTGGCACAAGCACCTTATCGCCAGGGTTACAGAGAGCAAGGGTAATATGAAGAATACCTTCCTTAGAACCGATTAAAGGCAACACTTCAGTATCTGGATTCACATCCACATCATACCATTTCTTATAGAAATTAGCCATTGCCGTACGAAGCTCCGGTGTACCCATTGTGGGCTGATACCCATGAGCTGAAGGCTGTGATGCTACTTCCGCAAGCTTATCAATAGTCTGCTTTGACGGTGGCATATCAGGTGATCCGATAGCAAGACTGATGATGTCCCTGCCTTCTGCATTTAGTTTTGCAACTTCCTTCAACTTTCTGCTGAAGTAATATTCCTGTACGAGATTTAATCTGTCTGCTGGTTTCATAAAGTAAAAATCTGGCCTCTTCGGCCTCTCCCCCCGCCCTCCCCCGTAGGGAGGGAGCCGGAGAGCCAATAGGGGTTAATTAAAAATGAATAATTAATTAAATAATTGAAGGGACTTTTCGCCTTCCGGCTCCCTCCCTACGGGGGAGGGCGGGGGGAGAGGCCCCTTGATGGGCTACTTCCCCTTATACTCTCCCAATATCTTCAGTTCCTTAGTAAGAGGAATGATAGCGTCTATTGACTGACGATATCGGATGAGGTCGGTATAGGTCACATCCACATAGAACATATATTCCCATTCATGACCGATTACTGGAAGCGACTGAATCTTTGTGAGGTTAATGCCGTAGAAAGAGAGGATTGTGAGTACCTTGCTAAGCGATCCTTCCTCGTGAGGCAAAGAGAAAACAAGACTTGCCTTATCTGCCTCATTTAGAGGACGGAGGAAATCGGCTTTCATCGGATTGCTGACCACGAGGAAACGTGTATAGTTGTGTTTGTTATCCTCTATGGCATCCTCAAGAACCTTCATCCCATAGAAACGTGCAGCATCAGAATGACAGATGGCAGCACATCCCTTCTTGTGAAGACGCTTGATTTTCTCTGCTGATCCTGCGGTATCCTCATCTTCCACAGCCTTAATGTGCGGATATTTGCTGAGGAAGTTACGGCATTGCATCAGGGCAACCGGATGTGAATGAACTTCTTCGATAGTGTCCCAATCATCTTCTGGCAAACAGTTGATAGAGTGCTGAATATGAAGTTTGTGCTCACCCACGATGGTTGTGTTAGAGTCACGAAGCAGCTCATAGTTGTGAAGGAGACTGCCGGCAATAGTATTCTCTATGGCAAGCATACCTATTGTCGTTGGGTCTTCCTTTATCTTCTCGAAGACCTCCTCGAAAGTCTGGCAGCATATCAGCTGTATCTGCTCGCCTTCGTAGAATTGATGAGCCGCAATGTCATGGAACGACCCGATAATACCCTGTATTGCTATTCTTTTCATATTTCTATATTTTGTCTAAAGCCTAAGGTCTAAAGTCTAAGGTCTTTCACCTTTGTCTTTTGTCTTTTGACCTTTGTCCTATGCTCTTACTAACGAAAAATCCCGCATCATTTGTATGAAGCGGGACTTTACGTAAAACCTTACATTTGGTTTCGTTTTGTCTTAAGTTGAAATTTACACGCAACTTCCCGCTTCACAGTTTCCTGCAAAGTAAAAGTAAAAGTAATAATAATAAGATGAGAAATTCTTATTCATATTTCAACTATATTCTTGTTTACTATTTAATGCAATTATTACTAAATGCGGTGCAAAATTACTAAATTTATTCCGAACTCACAAACATTTTCTCACTTTTTTCTATAATTTAGCAGAAAAATGTAAGTATTTGGGCTCATACCATAGAATTATGATATAAAATCACTATTTCTTGGTATTGTGAGATTCTGCAAAAAGTCGTAACTTTGCACCCAGATATCTGACACCACGCTCTATGAATCCATAGACAACAGTCAGACGTCGCAGATTTTTGTTATAAGATAAAGTTCATAATGTTTTTGTATAATAATATGGCTGGCTGTGAAGTCAGCCTTTTATTATTTAGTGCTGAGCACAAAATTGCCTTCTTCCTCGTTTATAGTCACCTCAGAATCCTCATTAATAGAAAACTTTATATCAGGAACTGGTTGAAGCTGCTGATTTTTCAGTTCATATAGCTTATCACCAATAAGAGCAAAGCCCTTTTTCTTGTCGTTTATTGTATAACTATACACCTCTGTTCTACCAGAGGACTTCCTTATTTCATGTTTGTCAGCAGGCTTTTTCACGTTACATACGAACAAAGTCTTTGCAAGAAAATCCTCAGAATTTTGTGTAAAATAAATATTGCCAGTTTCATCCATAGAGAAATCAGGACAGCCACTAACCAGTTGAACTAACTTGTTTTCCTTTTTATAATAAACATACAAGTCATATTGTACTGATACAACATAATAATCCTCAAATTCATAAATCCTTGTTATTTGTCCTTCCATTTCCTGCGGAGCACAAGGAACAGATTCTCTGAAAGAACAGACACCATCAACATAATGCTTTATATTAACCTTTTCATAAGAGGTGTCTATCTCCGCAATTATAACATCACGATTGTCAATATAGAAATTATCAATTTCAAACTCTGTTTGTAAAAACACAGAGGCTTTCGGCTCTTGAAAAAGATGTCTTTTCTTAATTGTATTGTTGTCGCAATAATAAAGCATATCCCCAAAAACCTTCACTTCTACGGACAATAGCGAATCCTTTTGATTAGTCTTTAAGTTCTGCAAATACACATTCTTCTCTTTACTCTCGCTATCAGAGTATGTGCAATATACAAGACAAGGAGAATTGTAATATACAAATTCACCTTCAAAAGTTTTTGTATTGGCAGCTGCTAATGGAATTGTAAATAACATTAGCAATAATGTAGTCATTATCTTCATTGTACATCAAAATTATATTGTTCTTACAGATGGCAAAAGTAAACAATAAATCCCAAACTGCCAAAGAAAATCACAGGAAAAATTTATATCAGAAGATGAAGATAGTTACTTAAATCATTTTACATACAAGATATTTCCCCGTTTTCATTTGGTTGTATTAGATTATTTGTTTACTTTTGTCCTCGGAATTAACAAGATTCAAGAAATTAATCATTAATCTTCAAAGTTCATTAAGAATGGAATACAGAATTAAATTATGTTTTGTTCTCTTGTTTGCTCTATTGTCTCAACACAAGTTACTTGCATTTAATGCAGAGAATATGTTGGGGAAATGGCGCAACTGTGGTTCTATGCAGAACAGGTATTGAGCACAAATCCTACTGAGGCAAATAAGATAGCAAAAGAAGCGAATCAAGTCTTATTTAAAATTGGTTGGGAAATGTATTATAAAAATGGTGAAGCATATTTTCGTCAAATTAACAACTAAAAAAATAATGAATAAAATGCATAATAAGTATTTGGTTTTCAATATTGCTTTTTGCTTGTTGGCATGTCTTTCGTGCAAAAAGAACACAACAAAAGATTTAATAGATGGAGGTGACTATAAATTCTGGTTCAGTATAGGAGAATCAGGAAATGTATCTTTTACTTATTTCGGATGTAATGGCAAATATTTGGTGTTTAAAAAAAACAGTACTGCTGGTTTTCATCGATATGGTACAGCTGCATACGAAGACGACCTTCCACCTAATAACTGGAATTTAAGAAACGATAGTATAGAATGTGCATATACGATACGTAAAATTCTTGATATCAATGAAAACAGAATGATTTTACAAAATCATAACCAAAAGGATACTTTTTATTCTGTCCCACAAGGTCTGATTCCCTTAGAATTTGATCATAAGTGGTAGGTTTAAAATCACATTTGTTGCGGATTCCTTTGATTTGACCTCTATCCCACATTGTCAAGTGATTCCTTGGCGGTGTGGGATTTTTCTTTTCTCTCATTCTTGATTTTCCGCCCCAAGAACATAGGATTTTCCTTGCAAGAAACTCCGCTGTTTTTCCGCTTTTCCACCGTAGATACTCCATCGATGCTCCATCGATACTCCATCGATGGTCCATCGTTTCGATGGAGGAACGATGGAGAACTGATGGACTATCGATGGAGTATCCGTGGACTTTCAAAGGGAAATTGACTTTACTTTTTAATAATAATATGGCTGGCTATAAAGTCAGCCTTTTATTATTATAATTAAGGAGAAACATCTTTTAAACGCAGAGGTGCAAAGACACAAAGATTAGCACCTTCACGTCTGAAAAAAACATGAAATGCTCCCCAAAACTTTTTCCTGTTTTCCTTCGTGATATTGATTTTTTTTGTTTAACTTTGTCCCCGAAATGAGCAATATCCGAACATACAAAATAACACATAGTGAACCGAAACCATTTCCAATTCGGCAGAAAGACTCCACCGACAATCTTCTCGGTGGTAGCCTTGTCATGAGGAACGAAAAGATTGACAAGGTTCTGTTTGATGGTGGATATGCTCAGGCTTCTGCTGTATCAAATACGACCAAGTATAAGTTTGCGTTCAACTACTACAATCAGGACCACCTCGGCAATATCCGTCAGGTGACGCAGGATTATAATGGATTTTCCAATGGAAAAATCATCCAGACAATGAACTACTATCCTTTCGGTGCTGAGTTCTGCGATAACAGCACTAAGAGCTATGTGCAGAATCACAAGTATAACGGCAAGGAGTTTGACAGATGCAGTATCGGGTGACATATTAAATTTCCAAAAAGATGCTGGTAATACATGGACTTCACTTCGTTATTGGACTCCTAATGAAATACAAGCGGAGTTTTATTCTAATCGTTCCAAAGAACTATTTGGAACATCCCAAATCGCATCACCAATAGGAGTATTAATAAATATAAGGAAGAAATGAGAATGTTATTTATTTTATATTTTCTTACATACTCATTGATTGGGTATACAAAAGACTTTGATAACAAGTTGGATAGCATTACCAATCTATGCTATTATAAGGAATATACGCTTTCCCTAAAGACGTATATCCTAAAAGATTCAGTAGTAACAAATGATTTACTATGGCAAAAACCAACTGTAATTAAACAAGAAATAAGTATATACAACAAAAAAATTAAAATTTCGAATAGACAAATACATATTCATACAAAAGACAATGCGGAATTGGAAATATCACAAATTCCAATAATTGATGTTAGTTTCGTAAAGGGAACGGAAGAATATCTGTATTTATACGGAGCTTTAAACTGTAACGGCATTGGTTGTCCCGAATATCTTGGAATTTATGATTTATCTGGTAATAAATGCGTAGAATACATATCTACTTGTCACGATAATAAATATAAATTATTTGAAGAATTTGTTTCGAAGCATAAGATAGACTTAGATAATTGCATATCCCAAACATCAATAATTAACACATTGGTTTGGTAGTAAAGCTCTATTATCCCACATTGCCTCGTGATTCTCTTAACGATGTGAGATTATTATAAATCTCTCCTTCCCTTAGCTTTAAGACTCTTTGTCTTTTGTGC
>OMXX01000113.1 GCA_900315105.1 uncultured Prevotellaceae bacterium
TCATGTCGTACCCGCCCATTATTACAGAATAAACTATGAAAGTGACGACTGCCATGACTATGCTTAGTAGCGAGCCGGTAAGGAATGACTGTATTCTGCCGTGATCGCCGATTCTCTGCATGATGTCGCCATGCATCCTGGAATCGAAGAAAGAGATAGGTAGTCTCATCAGTTTGGCAAGAAAATCAGAAATCAACGATATGCTTACCCTTGTAGTCATGTGAAGCATGAGCCAACTCCTTATAAGCTCATTAGCCATCTGCCCAAGGACAAGGACTACCTGAGCGATGAGCATTACTACTACGAAGTGCAGATCGCTTGTCCCTATTCCGACATCAATGACCGACTGGGTTATAAAGGGTAGGATAAGGCTTATTATGCTGCCTGTCAGCATGGCAAGCAGCATCTGTACTATGAAATGTTTGTATGGAATCAGGTATTTGAGAAGGTTGCGGAAGGTAAGCCTGTATTCTTTCTCGTCATCCGATGTGTAGAATTTAGGCGTAGGCTCAAGCAGCAGGGCTATCCCTAGTCCTTCCGGGACAGTCTCAGATTCCTTCTTACCTTGGCTTGCTTCTTTAAGCTGTATCCATGACTTTATGAACTGGGAGCCTCCGTATTTCAACAGGCCTGATGCCGGGTCAGAGACATATACGTAAGTCTCGCTCTTCTTTTTCTCTACTTTGTATACTACTATGAAGTGATTCTGATTCCAGTACACGATGCATGGAAGAGGTGCTTCGTTACAAAGTTGCCGGAAGGATATTTTGACGCCGATTGTCCTGAATCCGATTTCTTCAGCGGCGTCGCTGATGCCCAATAGGGACACGCCTTCACGTGATGTGTGGCACTTGTCCCGAAGGGTCTGAAGAGAATAGTTCTTGCCATAGTGTTTAGCTATTATCCTCAGGCAGCTCGGCCCGCAGTCCATCGCATCTAGCTGAGCATAAGTTGGAAAAGCCTTGATCATTTTCAGTGCTATTTTTATGGCTTGTGGTTTTCCTTGAATTAATCCTTCCGGAAGGCTAATTCAATTTATGGCAAATATAATTATTTTCAATCATTCCTTAAAAAATTAAAAACCAAATAATTTTCAATTCATTATAACAACAATAGCTCGTTCCGGGATGCCAAAGACACCCGTCGAACGACCTTGAACAAAAGTTGAAAAAAGTGTTAAAAACAGATGAAAATAATGCTTGAAAATTTAGATAAATGCTTGATTTATAGTAATATTAGAAGTAACGACAAAATCAAGTTATTTTGATGAAAATCAAGCCCCTTACCCAGCTCAGAGAGATGCTTTCGAAATCACTCTCCGTGACAGACAAATTTAAGCAAATCTTTTCAATCCTTCTTCATCGAGACCATGGAACTTATCCTCACCAATGCAGGACGGCTCAACTTCACCCAGATGGCGAGGTGCGGGCGTTCGTCCGAAAGCAGGTTCCGCCAGAACTTCAAGAAGGCCTTCTTCTCCACAGACATCAATATGTCCGCACTGGATATTTTCGACGTTTACAGGACAAGGTTTCAGCAGGAGTTCGTCTTCTGCGATGCTAAGCAGTTCACCGGCCTCACTCACTGTCAGGCAAGGGACAAGGAGGCATTGTCTTTCGCCTTCAACGCTTCCCTCACGTCCGTCAACGTTGCTAGGAACTTCGCACGGCAGCAAGGATTGAATCTCTCCGTCGCTTATGCAAAAAACCTGCTGCACAATGCCGCAATACCGGATCGATTTATTGCTATTTCCGGGAAATCCCCGAACATGCAATTTAATAACACTGATTTCAAAGATCTTCTATACTACGGCGTCCGCGCTGTGTCGTAATCTTTATAAAATTAGCGAACTATTGCTGTATTTATGCTTGAGGAAATTACTATGCACTAAAAACTTTCTGAGTTAATCTTATCGTCCAATATTTTCAGATAGATTTTTTTTTGACTTTTTTATTTGATTATTAAAAATAAAATAATTAATTTTAAGCACCTAACTTAAAAAGTAGATAAAATTATTTTATTTGCTGTAACATGTTAATAACATTAACAAATTATTAACTTTAACAAAACATCATTATGAAAACAAAAAAAATTATTCTCAACAAACAGACTGTTGTGGATCTTGACTGCAAGGAATTATCAAGCCTAAAAGCTGGTCTTCAACTTGACAAGTGGGGAAAGTGTAATGCAACTAACGGATGCGGCCGTTTTACGGGAGGATGTACAGATGGTTGCGGGACACTCTTTAACTGTACAGATGGACATTGTACTCAAGATTGTACCGGTGGTCTTGGAACAACGACAGAGAAAGAAACTGAAAGTGGGACACACTAGTAACTATTGTATAGAAACCCACGATCTGTCCTTCGGGTATGGCCGTTCTAAGAAAGTCTTCTCCTCATTGAACCTGAAGATACCCGAAGGCTCTGTATTTGGAATATTAGGCCCCAACGGATCAGGGAAAAGCACGATTTTCAAGCTATTTCTTCATCTCGTCAAAGCCTTAAGCGGTAGCATTTCGTACTGGGGAGACACCAATTGGTCTCCTTCTCTATTTTATAGAATTGCCGGCACTGTAGATGCCCCTGCATATTATCCTCACCTTACCGTCTTGGAACATTTTGAGATGCTAGATATAATCTTCAGGAAAGGCAAGGGACATATCGAAGACATTCTAGAATTGGTAGACCTTACATCCGAAAATGACAGGAAGGCAGGCAAGCTTTCTTTTGGGATGAAGCAGAGGCTTGCAATTGGATTGGCCTTGTTCAGAGATCCAGACATTCTGATTTTAGATGAGCCTATCAATGGTCTTGATCCTAACGGCATAATCGATATGCGCAGCCTTTTCCAGAAAATTCATTCCATGGAAAAGACAATCATAACTTCCGGGCACGTAATTTCCGAAATGGAGAAGGTCTGCTCTCACATAGGCATAATTGAATCTGGGGAAATCTTATATCAAGGTGCAGCCCCTGAAAATGAATCTCTGGAAAGTTTCTACCTTAGACACACAAGCAAATGAAGCTGTGCCGTCTCATAAGATTCGAGCTGAAATGGATGCTCAGTGAACCATATTCATTGATATACGTCTTCTCCCCTGTCTTATACATCGTCATCCTGTGGAGCGGGATACTATCAAGGGATTATATATCAAGGTTTGAAGACTTTTACAATATCGGATATGAGGACGCCATGTTCGCAATAACCATGCAGTATGAATACATCGTATGGTTTATTCTTACCTTGTGCATGATGGCTGCCAGCAACAAAGAGAATCCTTTATATCTATGCCTGCCATCAGGAAGGCTGAAGCTATGGACCGCAAAAGTATTTTCATATCTTTTGATATCCGCCCTGCATTTTAGCTGTCTATGCGGCAGCATGCTTCTGATGGATATTTTCACAAGGAGAACATTGGTGGCAAGCATAGTGCCGATACTTATGGAATTCCTCACGACAGGAGGGCTGCTTGTCATCTTTCTTGCATTATCAGCGTGGATATGGCATCCAATAATATTTATTTTCTTGGCTTTGGTAATGCTCTGCATCCCCGTTATCAAGCCAGTATCCCCTTATTGGATATCGACATATATCGTTCCGCCTTTTTGGGATTTCAATTTTTTCCCAGACTATGAACGCCGATTCTTCATAATTTGCCTTCCCCTTTACTATATTGTATTTTTTCTGGCAGGCCTCGTCAGATTTTCCAGCAAACCCAATCTATGAGATATAAAAGGCTCAAATATTCAGCTATTCTGCTTCTCACCTTATTTACAGGCATTGCGCTCCTGCTTTGGGCAAGCGCACGCAATGCCAAGCCTATAAAAATAGATGCGGAAACTATAGAAATCCATAATTATTCCTTTCTTAAGACAAGGCTTGAGAATGCTTCCATAGTCATTCTTGGCGAAACACTTCACGAGGACGGTACTACTTTTACGCAAAAAACAGAGATTGTTAAATTCCTTCATGATTCACTTGGATTCAATACCCTGCTTTTCGAGGCAGAATTATGCGGGATGAAAGACTTTGACGCATTGGCTCCTGAAAGAACATTGTGGCCGTTTTGGGCTTCATCCGAGCAGATGCATGATCTGTGGACATATATCAGAGATTCGGGGCTGGTAGTCGGCGGCATAGATTGCCAGTTTTCCGGAAATATCCCTGATTCATTAAGATTTGAAAAAATCATGTCTATAGCCAATGGTAACGAAAAAGATTATCCAGTATCTAAAAGAAAGATGCGCCAGATCATCCGCATGGTTTCTTCTGGTTTAGACTTAAGATTTGCAGTCAGCAAGGATACCCTGGAAGCAATAAATCTCGAGATGAGACGAATGACTGATTCTATCCCTGACGGCTACTCCAAAAGAATGATTGAGGGATTCAGAAATGTAATCAACTATCAATATACTTATAAACTTGGGGATGACAGGCGTGTAGCATGGAGAGATTCTCTTATGTTCGATAATTTCAGATGGCATGAAGAACACACAGGGAACAAGATAATAGTATGGTGCTCCAATATGCACGCATCAAAGAAATATTACCGCAACTACCTGACGGGTAGTGGTTACGCTAATTTTGGGCAAAGAGTCAAAGAACGATACGGCAATAGCCTATATGTCATATTGTTTGACAACTGGGGCAGAATTGCTAATGAAAGCAAAAGATCTTATTATTTTCCCAAGACCAGCTCTCTCGAATATGGATTGCATCATATTAGTTCTTCCAAGCCTTTATTTGTAACCAGATTGGATTTGCTAGGCAAAATCAATGTGTCAAGATTGTTCGAAGACGAATTGCAGTGCAGTCCGGCAGAAATGGCTGATGCCATAATTTTTATTGACTTAATGGAAAATGCAAGGTATAAGAATATGGGGGCTAATTGAAGTTGGACTGTTCCGTAACCAGAAGAGCAAGGCAATGATAACCATGGCCTTACTTCCAATGCTTATAATGCTTGCCGTGTGGATATATACGGTATGCGCGCATTATGCGGATATAACTTTTGACGGGAATGTCCATGCCAGCTACTGCATCTACGACATATTCATGTATTATCTGGCAAGAGTCGGGAAAGTCATATCTGTTGTTTTTGTTCTTATTCCCTCGCTTGGAATTTATCATGAAAAGATTAATAATGGCAAGTTTATCACAGACACCCTGCCTGGCACAAGAAATGAGAAAACTGTAGCACTTTTTTGCCAATATCTTATCGTGGCGCTCCTGTCTCTGTTTTTTATGCTATTTGCCTTATTCGCATCAATCTGCATAACATCAATTGCTCTCCCAAAACTTGACCTGCCCTACTATGATTACAGAATCCAATTCTTCGAGTTCGGAATCAGGACAATAATAAGCATGTTATGCATTGCATTATGTCAATTGCTCTTGCACAGAATAATTAACTCGCTATATCTGCCTCTTCTGCTCGGCCTGCTCTGCGTGCTTATTCTCTCAAGCACCGTGCTAGACCCTTTCTGGAATATATACAACTGTTTTATTAAAAATATCCCTTTCCAATAGTATTTTTGAAGTAAATAGCAATAATATGTCATTAATCAAAAAAAAAGTATTTGAGATAAAGTCTGCGGTAGATTCTCATAGTGCATCTATAACAGATAATTATGGCTTACTATCAGGATTAGCAGGAGAAATATTATTTTTATATTATTTCGAGAAGATATATGGAAAGCAAGAGTATCAAAACATCATTAGTAAGATAGACATACTATTAAAAAGTATAAGAAGATATAAATCAACTCCAGCTTTCTGTTCTGGAATGAGTGGGGTATTTTATCTGACTGAGCTACTAAAAAAAGATTCTATTATTAATATTGAACTTGGCAAAAATATTGTCTTGTATCTTGATAAGGTTGTTAATTATTATATATCAAAAAATAAATATGAATTTTTATATGGTTTGACTGGTATATCCCAATATTTGCTTATGGAACCAGAGGATTATAGAGAGCAATTGGTGAAAATAGCAGATTATTTTGATAAATCTAAGTTAATCATTAATGATACTTATGCATGGGAGAAAACTACAGCTACTGGAAATGAAATTGATTTAGCTATATCGCACGGAATTTCATCAATTATTGTATTTTTATCTAAACTGCTTGATTTAGATTTACCCCTATCTCGGAGAATCGTCATAAAAGATATGTTAAACAAATCTATCGAGTTTATTTTATCACAACAGAATCATTTGTCCGAAGAAATATATTCGTATTATCCATATTCTTGCCATGCTAATGAGAAGCAGGATTGTAACAGTAGATTAGCATGGTGCTATGGTGATTTAAGTATAGGCATCACATTATTCAATGCAGGGAAAGCATGTAAAAACACTGAACTTACAAGTTATGCCGAAAAAATTTTGCTCAATGCTGCAATAAACAGGAGAGACCAAAATCTGAATCTTGTGCAAGATCCAGGTCTATGTCATGGAGCCTCAGGTATATCAGCAATCTTTTACAGAATGTGGTGGAACACTCATAATTTAAAATATCTGGATGCGGCTTTGTATTGGACAGAAATAGCAATGCAAATGTCCAAATATCAGAATGGTATTGCCGGATATGTTTACAAAAGTGCAAATTCTTATAGAGTAGGAACACATTTGCTTGAAGGAGTTTCAGGGATAGGAATCTCGATGATGTTCCTTGATACAAGGCAAGAACCTGTTTGGGATAAATGTTTGATGATAAGTTGAGTAATAATGTTATAGCCATATAAATAATCATAAAATTCTTTTGTAATATTACTAAGTACATGACAAAAAAACAAACGCATTGATATTAGGTGGTCTGAATGGATAGAGGAGAACGTCAGCGATGAAGTTCTGACCGTACTTGACAAGGCTGATAGCACGCCTCCCGTTGTTGAGAACCCTAACAGCCTTGACCTTGATGTTGGCTGCAAAACAAACACAGTAGGCCAAGGTAAAGGCAATAATGACAACCACGAAGAGTTGCTCGATACGATTTATATGAGCCACATGCGTGTCCTCGATATTGAACTCGCCGGATTTCAGGCCTTTGAACATGGTCTCGGCAGTCCATTTTTCCTTTTAGGCAGGGAATGCTTCTTCCGGTCGGCAGAAAGAAACGAGGTTCTGCGGCTCAGGCTTTCCGGCCTTGTCTTTGATAACGTCTCCGGACAAATAGCAGAGTTCACCACAGACACTGTGTATACAATGCAGGACGCATTCTTCCCCGTGTTTGAGATTGGCGAAGACATACTGAGCCCGTATCTTTCTTCCTCTTCTGGGATCTTCCGCCCAGAAGTTGTCAAGGATGCGGATATGGTACTGTATAGCGTTTTCGTTGAGCCAACCGAACCATTCTACCGACGCACTCACGGTCTGCTACCAGATGCTTGATACTGTCCCGACCGACCATATCTGCCATGATATACATTTCATCCAGTTGGTACTTGAGCTTGTCATACAGATCCAACTGCTCTTCCGTTATTTCACCCTTCACATAACTGCGGCAGAATGCGACGTCTGCCTCTTTCAGATCGTCAACAGCCTTGAGGAGTGCATCATATTCATATTTTTTTCATTTCTCTGTCTGATTTCTTGTTTGCATTGATTTGTTTTCAAATATTGTTTTCCGGTGCTTCATTCGGTAACTGTCGCCTGACAATTGAATGAGTTCGCATTTGTATAGCAGCCGGTCGAGCAAGGCGGCCCCAAGCACCTCATCGGGGAGAGTCCTGGCCCATTCCACGGGAGATTTGTTTGTCGTGATTATGAACGATGTCGTTTCATATACGGAGTTTATGAAGGCGAACAGCAGGTTTCCTTCATCTCTGTCAACCGTTACGTTCATGATATCGTCTATCACTATGACTTGGGCCTCTGTCAAGGTCTTGTACTCCTTTTTCGCAACGGATGATATGTCTTTTCTCTTGATGGTCGCGATGATGCTCTCCATCGACCGGAAGATGCCACGGTATCCGTGCCTGATGGCATCGTAACATAGGCCCGCTGCGATGAAGGTCTTTCCGACACCACTGGGACCGGCGAACAGGATGTTGTAGCAGTCCTCCAGCCAGTGCAGTTCGCGCAGCTGCTTAAGTTGGACGAGACTGAGACCGTTTGAGATGCTCTGGTCATACAGGTCCAGGTTATGTTCTACAGGCAATTTCGCAAGCCTCATCCGTATCACGACCTGTTTCTCGTCTCTTCCATCTATTTCAGTCTGGAGCACTTCGGAGAGAAAGTCATCATAACTGGGGGTATTGCGTTGTGCCTTCAAGAGTACGTCTGGGACATTTGTCGTCAGGGAAGACAATCTGAGCCTCCGTGCCTGACTGCGTATGATATCTATCTTTTCCATATCATGACGTCGCCGTTACTCCTTCATATACCGACAGATTCGATGTCGCAGGCTTGAAGTTGGCTATCGCCCTCGTTCGCTCGTCTCCCGCAGGCTTGTAGTCAACGGCCAGCTTGCCTGCTTTTTGGACAGGTGTTTCTGTGCTGCCCTATTGCAGCCTTGAAGTCATTGGCGCTGAACAGACAGCATCTCACGCAGCAGTCAAGAGCCCTGTCTATGTCCTGCTGCTCACGACCGGTGCAGGCGTTCGATATCGCTATCCGTTGGTCGCGCATATATCTCCCGTAGTGGTCCCGGACACGGGAGAGGCACATCGTCGCCAGGTCCTTGTCGCTGAACAACTCGATCACTTTCTCCGAAAGGACGCTAATCTTTATCGATGTGTCCCGCTTGTGGTTGTCACTGGTGACGGTTATGCCGCGTCCCGCAGGCATTATCTGCCTGGCAATCTCCACTCCGGACATGCTGCTGCTGATGATGAGGGTGGCCCCTTTTTCCTCAAGACGCACCTTGGTGTCCTTGCCCTTGTAGGTGCCGATGGGAGCCAAATATATGTTTCCCTTGTAGCGCACGCAGTTGGTTTTCAGAACGGTATGCCCAGCATCCTCCTTCGGCAGGAGAACTGCCACATACGGAAGAAAGTCCTTGCACTCCCGACACCATTCCTCGAACGGTATCTTGCATGTGGTGGCGTGCACCATTGCGTTGCCGGTGCGTTTCAGCCAGGCCTCGGCCTGCTCCTGAAGCGTCTCAAGGTCAGTATAAGGTCTGTTCGTCAGGAAATTCTGCTTCACGTACTTCACGCAGTTCTCCACCTTGCCTTTCGACTCCGGATCCGCAGGACGACAGAATACCGGCCTGAACGGACGGCTCCGGACATAAGTGTCGAACACCTGCGTCATTATGTAGTCGCCGATGTTCTCGTCCCACAGGAACACCGCGTCCTGATCGTAGATGATTTCCTTGGGGATGCCGTGAAAGTACTCGAACGCCTTTTCGTGGGCTCGCACGGCTGTCTCGAAAGTGAAGGGATGGTCCTGGAACCAGATGTACTTGTAACGGCTTCTGCAAAGCAACATTGCCATGAAGTACACCTTCTGGTCCGTTCCGTCGCCTTTCCTCAGTTTCTTCTGGCCGAAGTCAACCTGTGCGTATTGCCCTGAGGGACTTTCCGGAAGCACATGATAGTCTCGCTCAGTAATTGACACTTTGGGAATACTAGCGATGCGTTAAATCCGCATCATAATTATATAAGTTATTAATATTTAATGTTTTACTAACGTTTTTGCTTGTTCACGATTTGAATCGCTTTCCGATGCGATAAATCGATTCGACGTCGTTGCAAGTCATTAACTACAAATTATTTAAATAGTTCTTTGACATTTCACGATTTGAAGTGAGCGTTTGGCTAAATTTGTGGCTGTAACCAGCCCGAATTATGAACAAAGGCCAATATGTCTTCGCCCAAGTGATGACGTACTTCCCCAGGTGGGTCTTTGAAGGAGCCGTTCAAAAGTACAACGGCGACTATCATGCGAAGAACCTTAACAGCTACAGTCATTGTCTACACCTTATTTTTGGCCAGATGGCCGGATGTAAATCACTGAAAGACATCTCTTTAGTTCTTAAGTCCATCAAAAAGTCGGTCTATCATCTCGGCATTCCCGTGGCGGTTGACCCCTCATCCTTGTCCAAGGCGAACGAGAACAGGGACTACAGAATCTTCGAGGAACTCGGCATGTGGCTCATCAGAAAGGTTCGTCCGATGTACGCCAAGGCAGACATCCCGGATGTTTACCTTCCCGGCTGGGAGATCTTCGCAATCGACTCTACGACTGTGAAATATTTTCCAAGCTGCCCCCCTGCAATTATCATCCTGACCCCCTATTCTCACGATATTGACCCCGTGATAGAAGAGTGTCCTCGGGGGTCAATATGGTAATAATTACGAAGCTGCCCCCGGGCTTTCAGAGATCCAATTCCAGCTTGTTTGCTATGTTTGAGAGAATCTCAAACACAAACAGACATGGCAGGAAAACGAATCGAAATGAAAAATGTTCATTCAATTGTACTGATGCTCAGCCAGGGGTATGGGACGAAGCATATCTCTGCATCGCTGGGTTGTGCCCGCAATACGGTAAAAGCGTACCGGGCGATCATAGCATCCAAGGGAGTGTCCTACGAAGCGTTGTTGTCCAGTCCGGAGGAAGAGCTTGAACGGTTCTTCGTTTCCAAGAAGCCTGAGGAAGACGACCGCATGAGCACTCTCGAAGACGCCTTCAAGAATGCCGACGGCGAGTTGGGAAAGGTTGGCGTAACCAAGTTCCTGTTATGGAATGAATACCGGCTTTCGAATCCGGACGGATACAGTTATCCTCAGTTCTGCAAGCTATATAGGGAACGGGCTGAGACCGTGGATGTTACCATGCACGTGGAACACAAACCCGGCGACAAGCTGTATATCGATTACACGGGGAAGAAGATCCCATAGGTAGACAGAGCCACGGGCGAAGTAAAGGAAGCGGAAGTCTTGCTCACGACCTTAGGCCACAGCGAATACGCTTATGTCGAAGCCGGCCCGAGCCAGTCTCAGGAGTGCTTTGCGGAGAGTCTGCGGCATCACTACGATACCGTAGTGCTGCCGGCAAGGGTGCGCCACCCAAAGGACAAATCGCTGGTTGAACGGCACGTGCGAATGGTCTACCAGCAAATCTTTACGCCGCTGAGGAATATGACCTTCTTCTCCATCGAGGAGATAAACGCTGCCATTAGAGAGCCGCTGCGGCAACTTAACGAGCGTCACTTCCAGGGACGTCCCTATAGCCGCAAGGACCTGTTTGAGGAAGAGGCAGCCTATCTCAAGCCCCTGCCCGAGCGTCCGTTTGAGATCATGCGGTCCAGGATGGGCACAGTCATGAAGAACTGCCACGTGCAGTTGACGGAGGACTGCCATTGCTACAGCGTTCCTTTCCGTTATATCGGAGAGAAGGTTAAGATATCCTACAATAGCCATGAAGTACGAATATACCTGAAGGGCTCCCAGATAGCGTATCATCTGCGCGACTACGCAATGTTCAAGTACACTACCGTCCCTGATCATCTGCCATCCACCCATCGCGCTTACAGTGAATGGAATGGCGACAAGTTCATAAAGATGGCCGCGGAAATATCCGTAGACGTGAAGGCATACATCGAGATGATACTGGCCAGGAAGGAGTATCCGGAGCAGCTTTACAAATCGTGCATGGGTGTCCTCGCGCTTGGCAAACGCCATGGCAACGACCGATTAATTGACGCATGCCGGCTCGGCCTGAAAGTAGGCGCCGTAAACTACACCTTCATCAAGAACGCCTTGAATAATTGGACGGAGCGACTCTGGATGGAGGACGCCGTAGGAACGGCCCTCCCTGAGCATGGCAACATCCGAGGAAATGACGAAATCTTATCCAACAAATAAACATATCTCATTATGAACCAATCAACACTCAACAAACTGAACCAGATGCACCTGTGGGGCATGGAAGCCACGCTTAAGGGCATCCTGGGCAGCGTTCAGAACGACAAACCCACGGCTGACGAACTGGTTGAACTCCTTGTCCAGTCCGAATGGGAATACCGAGAGAACCAAAAGATAGAACGCTGCCTGAACAATGCAGCATTCCGTTATCAGGCTTTCATAGACGACATTGATTACAGTCCAGGAAGGAAACTTGACAAAAATCTCATCATGAGGCTCGCCGATTGCTCATACATTGAGAGAGCCGAGAACGTCATTGTCACTGGAGCCACCGGCGTGGGTAAAAGCTACATCGCCACCGCTCTCGGACATCAAGCCTGCCTCAAAGGAAAGAAAGTCTTGTACAGGAATGCACAGAAGCTCTTCACTCAGCTTCGCATCTCTCGGGCAGACGGCTCTTACATCAAAGAAATGGCCAAGATTGAGAAAAAAGATGTCTTCATCATCGATGACTTCGGACTCGAGGTCCTGGATCACAAGACCAGTCTCATGCTCCTGGAAATATTGGAAGACAGAATTGGAAAGAAAACGACCATCGTCGCTTCTCAACTTCCATACGAAAAATGGTATGACGTAATCACAGAAAAAACCATCGCGGATGCGATAATGGATAGGCTCATAAACTCATCACATAAAATTACTCTCCTTGGAGAGTCTATGAGAAAGAAAAAGCAATAACTTTGTAACTACAACGCTGCCTGTTTGCTAGCAAACAGGGACTGCTCTTTGAAAGCCCTGCCCTCTTCGAGGGGGGCAACATCATAAGAATGGGGGTCAATATCGTGAGAATACACATACGACAATCCCCTGCAGCGTAAAGCTGGCTGAATGGGCTCTTGGGAAGTATTCGAAAGGCGGTGTTAAGATGCATACGGTCTTGGACTTACGAGGAAGCATACCGGACACCATCTATGTCACAGACAGCAGGTGGCACGACAGCAACTTCCTGGATGTGTACGAACCCTACAAATGAGTCGTTTACACGATGGATAAAGCTTATATGGACCTCGAGGCGCTCTACAGGATGCATGTTAATCAGACTTACTTCGTTACGAGGGCGAAGGCTACGATGAAGTACGAGGTGGTGGACATCAACTACAACATCAATGACCTTGTGGGTATCATTGGAGACCGGACCGTTCACCTTTCTGGCTACGTCAGCGAGAAGAAGTATCCGGAGGACTTGCGCATGGTAGAGTTCTATGATGCTGAGAAAGAAGAGGTTATTGCCTTCATGACCAACAACTTCGAACTTGGGCCGCTTGTCATTGTCAACATCTACCGCAACCGGTGGCAGATCGAGACGTTCTTCAGATGGATCAAGGGAAACCTGATGGTCAAGGCCCTTTGGGGATACTCCGAGAATGCAGTCAAGATCCATCTTTGGGTCGCAATCTGTTCATACTTGTTGCTCGCCTGGGTGAAAGCTGCACCCAAAAGCCCGCTGACCATCACGGAAGTCTCAAAAGTGGTTGAAGCATCGCTCCTTACCAAGAGGGATCTTAGAGAACTGTTGGATGTCCCAGACCCGCTCACTCAAAATCAGAATGTCAATGAACTTGAATTAAACTTATAAACCAAAA
>OMXX01000094.1 GCA_900315105.1 uncultured Prevotellaceae bacterium
AGCAGGGTTAATCCCCATAGATATGTCCTCCTGCCGTACAACTCGGTCTTCATATTGGCCTTCCGTTCCTCCAGGCCAACACGAAGACCTCTTTAGTTTGAAGACGTTCGTGACGATGTTCAGCGACGATAACCATCTTTTTATAATACTTTCGTTTACCAGTAAAACGCCAGTAATGGTATAGCCAGAATAAAAACAGGACAAATAAAAATAATTTCATAACCTAAATCATATTAGTGAAGTAACACAAATCCACCCCAATCACGGACTCCGTATTTTGGATTCTTACTATCTTTCATGCTCTTCTGGGCACTATAGAAAGCCCTGTCAATGTCTTTTCCAGAAAGGAGGAACTCATAAAAACGTCTCATCAGTTCCTCTGTTGCAGCATCGGGTACTGACCATAAGCTCATTAAGATGTTATTTGCGCCTGCGAGTTTAAAAGCCCTCTGTAAGCCATAAACGCCCTCATCACCCTTAATCTCCCCAAGACCTGTTTCACAAGCGGATAGAACAACCAACTCGCAAGAACCAAGATTTTGAGTTTCTATCTCATCTGCTCTCAGGATACCATCTTCATATCCCGTTTGAAAGGACTGGGGCTTAAAGTCATCCTTCCAGGCTGCATTTGCATTTGCAAAAAACAGTCCTGAATTATGCATTGCACTACTATGTTCGTGTTCCTTGTCTTCATTGAAGAAACCATGAGTCGAAACATGTATAATATCAGCGCTAGAAGCTTCACGCTTAAAGGAAGATTCTGTCGCACTATTCCCTGTGTGAGGGGTAACAGAAACCACTTTCCCTTTTAACATACGGGAGATATTATCAACTTCGCTTAATGAACCAGGTAGGTATATTAAATTGTCACCACGCAGAACAGCTCGTGTTTTTACCACATTCTCATTCTCTGAGTCTGCTATTCCATAATCGATACCGCCCCAAAGAGCAACTTTCATCTGCTCTATTTCAAATTCCTTTTTTGTACCCTTCTTGTATAAGTCAATAGGATTTGCCAAGGCTCTCAAATTATATTTATCCCCTATCGTCGTATTATCATCAATAAACAATGCCATCAAAGGTATCCGATGTACTATGCCTGCTGGTGAATACACAACATTTCCCTTGGAATCAATTTTACCGGCTAACTTTTCAAACAAATAGTGATAAGCCTTATTGTCCACACATAAGCCAGGGGTGTTTGTTCGAGCGATTTCTGCCAAGGATGACAACTCTTCTGATGAACACATCGGCAAAAACAAAAGGCCTTCTTTCTTATTTAACAAGAATGCCCCTAAAGAAGATCCGTGCTTCCCTGGCATTTCCACATAGGTAATAAGACTTTCTTCGCGTGAAAGAGACGATTTTATATCCGCTACACGAATATCAGAATAATTACTTCTGGCAAATTCAGAGCACTTCACAGAGAGTTCTTTCTCTAATTCTGATATTTTCTGCTTAAGATACATTCTTCTGGCAAAGTTACCTGGTCCAACAACCTCGTCTCGTGCTATCAATTCCTGTTTGAAAGCAATATACTGTTCATAATCGTTTAACAGAGTCGTGTCTGAAGAGTTTATCAGTGTGTTTCTAAGCAAAGCATCGGTTCTCATAAGCAACCCACGGTTAAATACCTCATTCTCGAAACATAGTTCTACTAGTTTCTCATTATTGGGATGTTCTTCTAAAAGGGCAAGAGCATAAGAAAATGGCTCTTTCAATTCTTGTGAAAAATACTCCTGCTGACTGGTCGTCATTCCAGCAAAATTTTTAGAAATCTGTGTTCGGAGACCTCTGCAACAATGAATTAGCCTGTCTATATTTTCAGAGGATTCCTCATTCTGATACTTGATTACACGAGCTTCTGCCAACAAATAACCTAAATCTTCTTCACTGTAATATTTATCCATGAAACGCATATAGACATTCATGAAACGTCTAGCATTCTTATAGTCGTGAAGAATGTAACAATACTCAGCGAAATCGCCAAGCGGATCTAAATCCTCCTCTTTATCAATGGCAGGAACAATATTGATTCCATTTAAAAGCATAGCTTGTGCCTGGAATATATCATTTTTCTCTAAATACCATGATATCAATCGATTTACAAACGTCAATTTCAATGACGACTTAAACCTAGGAACCTGCCATACATGACTTATATAATTCTTCAAAGAATCAATTGCTGCATCTGGATTTTCAAGATACAAACCACATATGATGTCATATTTTAGATTGTGCTCCAACGTGTATAGGTCAGAATGCTCCTCATCAATGATTGGTAATTTGTAACCATGCTCCGCAAGCATGTCATTAACTTTTGAAAAACGTTTGTTGTTATCAAACTTCTTCAATTCATTATACATTTCCAGCTGCTTCTCCCTATCCCCCATTTTTTCATACAGTCGGAACAAGTCCCTTGCTGCAACTGCATGAAGAAAATCCAAACTTAGCTTTGACATCTCCTTGTCATCGTCCGAAACATCTGACATATCGGGCTTCAGATTTAAAAAGTCCCTTCCAATCTTCTCTGCCTTGCTATATTCACCTACATGCAGATAACAATCCCTTAGCATATCTTTATTGGGCAGATTCTTCAGATGATCATTCACATAAGATGTATCTCCTTCTGCAATAAAAATGGCAGCGTGATAATGGTGGTTTGAATATAATTCTTTGAACGTCTTATCTGTAAGAGCATAATTCAGGATATGCACATCTTTTGGGAACATCCATTCTAATACAAATATGATAATAACAAGACCTACAAAAGCTCCTGCTATAGAAAGTAAAAGCCAAGCATACATTAAGAGAAAATGGTATATATTCTCGAATATATTACTCATGAATATTCTCCTAAATATATTTTTCTTTTCTGGATTATTCATATTCTATTAGTGTATTATTTGGTAAGCCACATAGATAGCTGCAACAAATATAGCGAACCATGTTACTGGCGAGAATAGCACCATAACAACATAATGAACATTGTTAAGGAAAGCATCCTTAAAGGATTCTCCCTTTGAATAATGGGATCTAAGTACCAGAAACAGGTACAGACATGCCAACAGAACCAGTAATTCCTTCAGTATAGTTATCATTGCTCTTTTATAAAAGGAGTTAGGTCAAAAACCACGGACTTTAGGAAAGAAAGCACTTCATCCTTGTCCATTCTTTCATCACGTTGTATTCCATACTTCGACAAAGCACAGAATTTATGAGTCTCTGCATCAAATCTTACCGAGAAAGTCCATAAATAGGAAATGGAGTCTGCAACATACTGATATTGATCAAGATAATATTGATCATCGTTGATGATTGTATCACATGCAATAACCTCTCCCGAAAAATATTTCTGCTCTTCAGGAAGGGACTGAAGTAAAATAGACATATAATCCGAATGACGCCTTTTAGGAGAGACACCCGACATAACCAGTTCGCAAATAGAGTCACTTGCCAATTCCCATAACGTAACATCTTGGGGCATATCCTCCATATCCATTATCTCCTTTGTCGAATGGCTCCATTTGCTTGTTGATTCAAACAAAAGAAGACCATCACTATAACTATTTGAGGGAATCGACAAAGAACTAAGCTCGTGTTTCTTACTCTTATTCTCCATTTCAATATTAGTATAGAGCATATAAGAAATAGAAAACACACTCAGAATAAAGAATAAAAGCCAGACCCATCCACCTGGGGAAAACTTACGTTCAGATTTGGGATAGAGTTGTTTAACCGATTTGGATTTCCCCAAATAGAATAGGAATGTTATTGTCAGCAAAAGCTGAAGTGCAGGAGATAACGCATACATCCAGTGTAAGTAAATTATCTTTCCCAATAATTGAATCAGTTGAAACAAAACGACTATTAAATTCAGCCCTAATGCCCATCTGACACATGTAATGCCATCTGGTTTGCCCTTTAGCAATCTAATGATGCTCCAAAAAGACAGGCAAAGCATAACAATATCAAGGCATGCCAAAATGAGGCTGAAAATAATCGGTTCATCCTCTGCCACCGTGGCGTCCATCATGTCATAGTACATCCTAGGTAAGTCCTGATATACAGTTCTGATAAGTAAATAAAAGAACAAGAACAGGAATGTGCTAAGAACAAATCCAGGTACTTTTCTGTTATTCATTTCTTCTTCCATAGGTAAAAGGCGATTATAATGACAGCCAAAAGAATGGCAAGACCTACTATCCAATAAATCTGAGTATCGGCACCATCATGATTACCACAATCATCTATCTCCACAATAGTGGTATCCGGCTTTTCTTCTAACATCTGAAGAGCATCAATCGTTGTTGCGAACTCAGGAGATTGTCTAGTACTTTTATTGAAGGACTCCACGTTACTTCTTATATCCGCACATAGAGAAAGTAGGCTATTCAATCCGTCCTTTTCATAAGCCTTGATGAAGGCGTATGTTAATGAACCATACCATTTGTTTTCTGAGACTTCATATTCTGCATTTAACTGATAACTCTGACATGCGCTTATGAACAGAACATCTGATATGCCATCAGATTTTGCAACCCCGACAACATTTTTCAAGTCCTTATGAACTGCTCTTACTGTGCTATCTGGTCCGAATACTGGATAGCCACCGCGACAGTTCTCCATCTCTTTAGTATCACGGAAAGAATCGCCACTATGACAAGCATCCAGGAGAACAATCACAAGTCCATCTGAACCTGCTGCCTTTCTAAGTCTGAAGATGTGTTCTGATAGGACATCATCACGCAAATGTTTCTCTCCATGATAATCAGAACTGTATTTAACCTTTGCATCATATGGAATTAAGGCCTCGTCAAGAGAATCTGATTCTTCCTCACCAACGGCAATCATTTGCTGGCCATGACAAGAAAACGAAACAAGAACGGTATCGCCATGGCAAGTCGCCTTTTGCAGGCCATCTAATTCTTTCAGGATATTAACCAATGTGGCTTTTTCGTCAAGAATTGATTTTACGGAAAAAGAACTAGACAACACGCTTTCTAACAGGGATACGTCATTGTCTGCATGAATCTTTCTCCAACCGCTTTCTTCAGGATAGTTGGCAACTCCCACCAACAAAGCCCGGCGTTGCTGTGCTGGGCATAACAACGTCACAAATGAAAGGGAAATAACCAACCACCTTCTCATACTCATTGACCAAAGAAATTCATCATAGCCTGAATCTTTTGAACTCGCTGCTCAACGTCCTGCTCAGAATGCCCAAGCCTTTCATTCATTGAAAGGAACTTTTCAGCCCTATTGTCATCGGGGCCAGTCTCCGTCACTACCATCGACAACCAGAACATAAGTAAGCTATCGTAAACTCCATCTTCAAGTTCTTTTAGATCTGTATAGATAATGTTCTCACCCTCGGAGTTGAGTTGTTGCTGGCAATCTTTCCAGTTCAAATTTAGAAAATTAAGCTGCTGACGAGTAGGTCCATAAGATACAAAATCATTCCATGAAGAACCATTTGCTGAGAATATCAAATACCCCATGTTGATAATTGATTTTTTCTGATGCATAGACAAGTCTCCATACATTGAGCTAACCATATCTATTGGATCATCTTCGTCATCCATAAACTGCGAAGGGATCGGACCAGACTGCCCGGGTATGCCAATTGTCTCTTGATGCTTCATAATAGCCACCCGCATCTTCTGAATGAACTCATTAGCCATTCTCTTTTGGGTGAAAATATCGACATCTCTTACATTATAAAAAGGAACATTTGCATTCAATTCCTTTTGAAGATACTTATAATGAAGATAAACAGTCAGATGCCCAGTACTATAATTGAACTGGAACAAATAATTTGCTCTATCATCAGAATGTAGGTTTAACCACCTATTGTCATTCTTAACTGGATATACGGTTGTCCCCTTTCCGTCCAAGAAAGCTTTATTGATTTCATCAATGAGAACCTTGAAGCGGACTTCAATAGGACTTTGTCGCAAATCCTGTTTATCCTTCATTAATGCCTTAGAGAAAGGCAGGATAAGCAGTGCAAGCACTAACACGATAAATAGAATAATCAGAGTCACCATACATGTTATGTTTTAAAATACGGTACAAAATTACCACATTTTTTTCGATTTTCTCGTCAAAATAATATTAATCCCAAAATAATTTGTATTTTTGTCAATTTTTAGCAGAATAAACCACACCAGAGGCAAAATCCACCACCCATTTATGCTCTAACAGAAATCCTGCCCCGATGATTGCGGACACAGGTGGTATGTTACTCGAACCTTCCAAGATATACTTACTATTACCCATAACCTGAAATTCTGCCGAGTAGTTCTTAACCTTTATCTCACCTATTTTATTTCCGATGCTCAGGAGGTCAAAATCCACATTCATCAAATCTGTCATCTTCGTTCCTGCCACACTGGTCAATGAACTCTTCAGTCCTGTATGTCTGTTAGTTATATCTCCGTTACCCAAAACATATTTTGTTGTTGTATTCAGATTACTTCCAGAATCTACTAAACAAACATATTCTTTCCCATTCTTCACCATCCCAACGACAGGAAGACCGTACTTTGAGAATCCATATTCCTGAGGAAAAACGAAGCTGTATTCAGACAACTCCATCTTTTCTTCAATAATTGAAGATGAATGTAGCGAACGATTTTCAAAATCTAAGGCAAGTCCATACTTGACCAAGAACTCAATACCCAGTATACCCAGCACAACATGTTCTCCAAAAACGGAATCAAAACTTAAGCCTTGTGCGGCATAAAACCGTTCCGAAAACTGACATCCTCCTACACAGAAATCTAAATGAACTTCTTTCCCTTGAATACCTTCCCCAGAAAAAGAAGTCAGAGTCATTTTTCCATCATAACGTAAACAGTTATCTTGCAATATGCCCAAGATCGCCTCATTCATTACATTATGACGCGATGCCGTATCCACCATGAAAGCCCCTCCAACAGTTCGACCTGATTTTGAAACAAACGAAGCCATAACCATTGGATATTCAACGATTCCAAAATCCAACAAAGGGCAATCTATTTTTGTCCCCATCCTATTGTTCTTCGAATTTATAATTTGATAACAATTTAACAAAAGCTCTGTAATCCTCCTTTCTGTTCAATCTAAATGTTCTTAGTTGATTAACCATCTCATCATCTGAAATGTCTGAATTAAATTGAACAACCAATTCATTTTCATTATCATCAGAATCGGTCAAGTCAATGTTGTATTTCTTCATGAAAACTCTCAGCTTAATGATAGAGTTATCGTATTCCGGCCTGTATTTTACTACTGACTGCAAGATTTCCAAACCAGGATCGCCTAATTGGGTTTCATTGAGAAGTGCTACTTCATAATATGTTTTAGCATCAAACTCCCCATCGAGACATTTCACTAATTCAATGTTTACTGTATCAGCATCCTTATATCGTTTCAATAGAGTTAAGGCACGAGCCTTAATGAACAGCACATCATTACATTCTCTCATGGAACGAACCCTATCCGCGAAATAAACAGCCTGCTCAAATTCACCTGAATAAAGACATAAGGCAGCACTTACATAGTCGACGAGGATATTGCTGAATCTTGAAATCGGCAGCATATTTCGCTCAATACTATTGACCAGGTGCTCGTCAGAAACCATTGCATTAAACATCTGAGAGATATACCGAGCTGCAGACTTCCAATCCCCTGACCTCGCGAGAGACAAGCCCAGATTCAATGAAGTCCTTGAAAACTCATCCCAGTTTTTATTGCGCAAGCTTTCGTAGAGATACTTGCCGCCACTGATTTCATTCCTGATAGCAGAATCATCATTGAATCTATTCGCAAAGGCTATCACCTCCTCACTCGTTCCTATATGTCCAAACGACACCGGCTTAACCAAAAACAGGCCATCGAGACTTCTTACGCGGCTCAGAGCCACATATAACTGTCCCTTAGAGAAGACACCCCGACTCAAATCCAGAATCATCTTGTCAAAAGTCATCCCTTGACTCTTATGTATCGTTATAGCCCATGACAATTTAAGCGGAAATTGAGTATATGTTCCCACTAGTGTCTTGACAATCTTCTTCTCCTTACTATTGTATTCATACTTATATGACTCCCAAGAAACAGGCGACACCTTGTACTCTCCGGACTCTGTTACAACTTGTATCTCATCCTGAGATAATTTGGAGATGGTTCCAATAGTACCATTTACCCAACGCCGAGAGAGATCATTTCTAACAAAAATGACTTGGGCACCACATTTAAGGGAAAGTTTCTTGTCTGCTGGAAGGTTGGCATCCAGCTTAATATCACCTTCCACTTTGGCATCGAAACAGAATTCTTCGGAATCTAAAAGATTCAACTTTGACAAATTGATTTTAGACGCTTCATCATTACGAGTGCAAAGCGTAATGATTCTTTCATTCGATGGAATAGGACGGTCAACACACTTGTTTAAAACTGACAATTCACCATAACTAGCACGATTAAAGCGTATAGAGTCGAGGATGCTAAGGAAAACATCATCCTTCTGTCGATAGACTTTTACAAATTCTATGCATGGAAGAGCCAATCGCTTAAGAGCCCTTGCTTTAAAAAAGAATGGGGACATCGTATTGTATAGATCATCCATAATCTCCGATTCTTCTTTTCGTAAAACAGGAGGAAGTTGGAAGAGGTCGCCAACGAAAACCATCTGTTTGCCCCCGAAAGGCAGGGAATTTCTCATAACATACCGAAGGGTGTAATCAATAGCATCAATCACATCACACCTAACCATGGAAACTTCATCTATGATGATTGTGTCAACCTTCTTGATAATAGATATTTTGGAGCGATTGATGTTTCCTATCGTCTTAGGCGTGCATATTTGCAGAGGCAAGCCAAAGAACGAGTGGATAGTTTCTCCACCTGCCAACATCGCTGCGATGCCCGTAGGAGCAAGCACGATGAAGTTCTTGTCTATCTCCTTCTGGACAGTTTGAAGAAATGTGGTCTTACCAGTCCCAGCCTTTCCCGTGAGGAAAAAGCTGGAATTAGTAGTTTCTATCAGCTCATATGCCTGAAGCTGTTGCTTGTTTGTTTTATCTATCGACATCCCAATTTCGAAATGATTAATTAAGAATTTTATGATTATGCTGCTTTTGCATACTCACTCTCCATAAAGCTTTCAATGGTTTCAACATAACCGGAGAGCGTATTTACGACACGTCTCATGTTGTAAATCTTATTACTGAGCCTGGACTCCTTCTCTTCAAGATCCTTCAACTGTTCATTGGCTTCCATAAACACAATGCTGACTTCTGACATAATCTTCTCTGCTTCTCGCCTTGAAGAATAGCTTGTGTCACCAACGAAATTAGCAGCACACTCATTGATATGGTTATCGACAAAGCTCTTAATGGGAGAGATCTCCTCCAAGAGCTGTTCATCAATTTGTGTAAGCTCTGCCAGTTTTTCCTTATACTCGTCGATTACCTCCTGAAGTTGAGGAACCATTTGACGGTTCATGTCAAGAATGGAGGTGATATAACTCTCCATTGAGACATTTAGTTTCTCTATCTCCTTAATCTTCCCAAGGAAAGAAAGAGCACCAGACATCTTCTCTCCTTTGTAGAGGATAATTTCCTCCTTGGTTTTCAATTCTCTACCGGAGCCATTTGATTCATTGACAGCGATAACAGAGCCATGATTATTGAAAATCCTTCGTAAGCCATCAACCATTTTTCTTACTTCACCTACCAGCCATTCGTTGGCGAATCCTCTGGGATTTTGAACAAGGCTATTGCAAACATCACGGCCGAATTCCAGAGCTGGCTGCCATTCGCTATTTGATATGCAATACGTACGTGTATAGCGCAGAATCTGGAAGATATTTGCATTATAATAGTTTACCCACATAGAATAAGGAAGGATGTCGATATCCTTATATTTCAGGTTTGCCGTAAAATAGTTGGCATAGCCATATCCGAAATTCGTGTTATAAGCAATTGACAAGTCATCGTTTAGGCTGAAATTCATGCTGTTCCAACCGATGTGTCTGCTGGAGTATGCCACGATAGAAGGATCATCACGGCACTCTTTATATTTCTTTGACAAGCAATAAGGTGTCGTACGAGATTCCAGCAGTCGATAGAAAGCCTGGCTGTTAGAATAGAATCCTTCTTTAACGTCTTTGATGTTAATTGCCGGGCAACACTGATAAGAGCCGCTAACACAGTCGCAGAAATCATAATATTCGAGCAGATAGCCTAACCCTTTCTGTTGGGTAGCCTTGAACATGTCTTCACCGGTTATACCAGCCGTATTCGACAGTTTTTTTAACTCATTGAGTTTTGCCTGCTCCTTAAACTCCAATGGTAAATAATCAGTTACCAATTTCCCTGTTGCTGAATCCTTACGGATTACCATGATGTGGGTTTCGTTGATTCTAAAATTACTCATGACAATTAAGTTTTAAAATTTGACTTTCTATCATACTATCCCTAAAGGTTAGAAAAGATAAACATCACGCTGCATTTCTCAAAGGAGAAAGAATTAATTCATGATAATTCTCTTTAATATACACGAGGATCTTCTCCAGAGTCATACATACCTGGCCATCCCATTCATCATCCAAACTGTCATAATACTGAGGAATAGTATACTCATTACAATGCCATGTTAATTGGACACCAGAAGGCAAGTAAACAAACACAAGATAGGAGGCATTCTTTCCCGTAGCTTCATTATATCCAGACTTCCAACCTGCTTCATGGAGCAAGGATGACAACCTGGTCAGCAAAATAGTCTTCCGTTCATAAGCCATTCTCCTTTTCTCAGAGGAAAGTCTTTTAGCATTAACATTCGCAAATTCAGTCTCTAAAAGCAGAGAGACAATAAGGGCATTCCTGTCTCCCGTCTTTTTATAGTATTTTCTCATGGAGGCAATAACCTTGCGCAGTCCTATTCCCATACCTAACACATCAATCTTGAACATGTCCAACTTATCCAGAGTTGTATGATTTTGAAGGTTACTCTTCTGTCTCAGAGCCTTTTTCTCTTCTACAACATCTTTTAGCTTTGCTTTCAGAGCAGGATTGTGGGTAGTACGAATGACTTCCTGAAGTTCTTGGATTTTATATCCAAAAGTGCAAAAGGTTTCGGCTTCAGCAACATTCTTGCGATAGGATCTAAGCAATTCTTTCGCACTGATTTCTCCACGTCTATAAGACTTGGCAAGTGACTTGCCGACGAAGTTAAAGGTATCTTCAATATTGATAGGGTCAGCCACCTTGTGAGCCGTATTGGCAACGACTGGCTGAGCTGATTCGGAAGTACAATCATTTGTCAATTCTTCCTTCACCTGATAATCCTTTAAAATAGGATTATCTGAATCTTGGCTTTTTAAAATCTCAAAGATGTTCATATCATTAATCGTTAATTGTTAATACTCTAATGTAACCCTTACAAAATACTATCCCCAATCCTTCAAAAACATAAACTTGCCATTCAACCTCCAGGTTTGAGGAACCTGGAGGATTTGAACGACAATATGTTTAAGCAGCTGTCTCAGTACCCCGGTCATGTCCGATATGATAATGACCACAGTGTTCACAGTAGTATGCATGCATTGGCCTCTTATCTTTCGGATGGGCAAACTTATAGAGTTCGATATGAAGCTGGGCCTCTTCAAGTGTTGCGTACTCAACCTTCTTCTTCATCACGTACTCACCTGAAGAATAGTCGACGATCTTCTTCCAATGGGTACCGATTCCTCTTTGGTTTGCATGTCCGTCGAGCTGGCCAAGATTGAAAATCTGGTAGGATACAGCACGATCCATTTCATGACGAGCTTTTCCTGAGCTACGGTAAGAGGAACGGTGCTTATGCTGTCGGTGGTATTCCTGACACATTCTTTTCTCTACAATCCTGCGAACCTTACGAGAGTCCCGGCCTTCCATCAGAGTAACATCTGCCTCTCTTAGGCTTTTATTGCCTTTGAATCTCAGCTTCTCTGAATAAAGTTTCTTTGAAATGGCCTCGTAACGCTGGCGCTGACCCAGGTCAACATCGAATCCAAGTTCTCTTTTCTCATCGTTGATCTCTTTCTGGAGAAGGAATAGGGCATGACGGACATTTCTTAAAATCTTGTCATTGTTCGGGGATGCCGAAAGCGTAGAATCTCTGCAGCTTGTCAGCAGCCTTGCAACCTGAGTGTTCTTACTCGTACGGATGTAACTGTCAATCTCGTTTGACACTTGTGAGAAACGTGTAGCGTCCATAGAACCGTTACGACGAAGGTTTCCTTCCCACTTTCTCAGAATCTTTTGAATTTCGTTCTTCATTTTCTTATTGTTTTAATTGTTTACATCCTAATATCCCAGAAGAACGAAAAATGCAAACAATAAAAAAGCAGCTAACGCTGTTGCGCTAACTGCTCTATTTATTTACGATTGAATAATTTAGAAAATGAAGGTCTTTTCTATGCTTTCAAGCAATTGCTTTGCTTTCTCCTTTATATCGGGAGACGCTTCAGAATCTTTTATTATTTCATTAAGCATATCTTTAGCTTTGGACTTCTGACCATCGTATAAATATGCGGTCGCAAGTGCAAGACGAACTTGATCAGGAAGATAGGAATCAGTCGAATAGTATCCTTCTAATTCATCAATAGTTTCCTTCAAGTCTTTCTTTAATTGAACATTCTTAAATAGCTCATGCAAATCTTTACCATCACTTCTACTTGGGGGAATATCATGCGGTAATTGAGTAGATGCAAATTCAATGCATTCTCCTGCATTGGACATCATCACAGAAGAATTGTAATAATCAAATCCCAATCCAAAAACAATAAGAACAACTGCTGCAGCTGCTACATGCCTAAACCAAATTGGAATTATTGTTCCAGGTTTAGATGCCACTGCTGGTTCACTTTCAGGTGTTCTAGATGCAGCTGGTTTATATGCGGCAATGCCTAATTTCTCCATCTCCCTAATTGTAGAGATCACATCTTCCTTAGATATTTTTTGGGCATCTTCTATTGCTTTAGCGTCCCGTTCTTGTCGTTCTTTTATGCCCTTTGACAGGAAAGTTATAGCAGAAACCCTTTCTCTGAAATCTATATCAGACTTTAATCTTTCTTCAAACGACTTCATCTCCTCCTCTGATAAATTGCCTACCAAATAGGAATCAATTAGCCTGTCATCATCTTCATCCTGAAGTTCCTTAAACAAGGACTTTACATCAGATACCGTCGTTTGCTTTGCCGCATCCAGAGCCTTGTTGTCAGCATTGTGAATCTTCTGAATAGCTTTAACAAGAAAAGCCTGGGCCAACATATTGGTACGCAAATCTGCATCAGACACTAACTTGTCCATGAAATCTGCTTCTTCTTCCTGACTCATCATGCCAGAAAGATAAAGCTCAATCATAGTCTCATCTTCCTCAGAGATAAGTTGCGTGTCACACATAAGGGACTTCTCAGACAAAAATAATTCCGCTTTTGAAGGATCTGTGTGGCTTAAAACGAACTGGACAGTATCATTTAAGGAAGGATTTGAGCGCAAAGACTCAAATAGCTTATCTTTCTCTTCCTGGGACAGTTCTCCCTTGAAGTAAAGATCCAGAAGCTTTTCGATGTATTTATCTGTCAGCATAATTACAGGCCTTTCTTAAATGAATCATAGATGGACTTAAACTTGTCACGAAACTTACTCTTACAACGAGATGCCATTGTCCTTACTACAGCTGCATTACTATAGCCAAGTTCTTTTGCGATGACTTCCTGCCTCTTCTTTGGGGTGCTATACATTCCATAGAGAATCTTATCACAAGGTTCTGGAAGATCTTTAACAACCTCACAAACTTTGTTAAGAAGCTGCTCCCTTTCGTCTGGTTCATCAAACAAAGAATCCAGCAACTGGTCAACCTTTTCTTGTTGTATAGGCTGACCCTCAAAATCGTCCTGATTATCATCACGCATGATGTCATCATTAGGAAGTTGCCATGCTCTCTCTGGGTGACGGGTCTCATGCTCTGCCTTATTCCAACAGCATCGATACACAAAATGGAATAAAGAACAAGTCAGTCTAAAGTTCCCATCATGAGCCTTTTCTACTAATGCGATACAAACATCCTGAAAGATGTCACGTATTTGTTCATCGCGCAACGATGGGTATGCTGCCCTGACTTTACTGATGATGTTAGGCTCACAATCATTATAATAATTTTTGAGCTCTTGTCTGATAAAGTCAAGCAGTGCATTCTCTGTTAGAGAGTTTGACTGACTCTGTGGAATCATGCTAATCTTTTTGGCCATAACACTCGAAATTTAATGCAAAGTTACGAAATAACTATGAACTATAATAGATTTTTGAATATAATTAACGATAGTTAGCATAAATATGCAAGACAGTCGTGTTGTTGCTCGTCGGGGCTGACTGCTCAG
>OMXX01000050.1 GCA_900315105.1 uncultured Prevotellaceae bacterium
CCCTGATGCATACAAGCGCATCAAGATATGGCGTATTCAGCACTATGCAGACACCAAGAGAATGGATCAGGCACACAAAGCCCTTCGCAAATTCGTTGAAGACACCCATAACGGAAGGATGCAGTCTGGCTGGAGTGACGGAGGCAAGTTGTTAAGCTATTAATATTTGACAAATGAAGATACTAGGCAATATTATTTGGTGGATCTTTGGCGGTCTTGAAGCTGCCATTGGCTATTTCACAGGCAGTTTGGCGTTGGCAATTACCATAATCGGCATACCCATAGCAATACAGACATTCAAGATAGGTCTTCTATGCCTATGGCCATTCGGTTCAAAGGTAAGGGACACAAAGAGTCCTACTGGTTGCATACGCATACCTCTGAATATCCTCTGGCTGATATTCGGTGGTCTGTGGTCATGGATAATGCACGTATTCTTCGGATTGCTGCTATGTTACGGTGATAGGAATACCATGGGGCAAACAGCACTTCAAGATGGCAGCACTATCGCTTGCACCATTCGGCAAGGAAGTAGAATTAGGAATATAAGATTGAGAAAGGTATAGAAACCGATGATGACATTATACATAGTCCGACATGGACAGACAGAGGAAAACCTTCAGAGAATTCTTCAGGGCCACATACCAGGAACTCTTACGGAAAAGGGGAAGGAGGAAGTTAGAGAAGCGGCAGAGCTGCTTTCCAAGGAAGGCGTTAAGTTCACGAGGATTGTTTCAAGTGACCTCAAACGCGCAATGGATTCTGCCAATATCATTTCAGAGAGGCTTCATCTCCCCGTTACTCCCATGGAGATTCTTAGAGAGCGTGACTGGGGAAAGTTCACAGGAATGTCTATTGCAGAAGCTGCGGACAAATACCGTATTGACGGCAAATGGATATTCCCGGAAGGAACGACAGAAACAGAAGAGGGAATCTACGAGCGTGCCAGCAAGGCATTGGTGGAATTACAGCGTCGATATGCTGATGAAACGATTATTGTAGTTACCCACGGACAGTTCGCAAGAAACCTCATTGCATCACATTTCAACTGCAATTACCATGATGTCGCATCATTCGTTAATGCAGAAATAAGGATGCTGAACATATAACAAACTATAGTCAAATCTACATAGTAACTATGGCAGACTGGAAAAGTTCCCTTGCTGCTCTTGGGGCAACAGAAGATACAAGCGACAAGAAAGAAAAGACAGACATTGACCGTAAGAAGCGTGTTGGTGTCGTATATTCTACCAATCAGGACTTCAGGTATTCTGATGACAGTCAGGAAGAGACAGAAATCCTGCCTAAGAATCAGCAGAAACTGCGTCTGAGCATGGAAAGAGCCGGACGTGGCGGTAAAACTGTTACACTTGTAAAAGGCTTTGTCGGTTCAGAGGAAGACATTAACGCTCTCTGCAAACAGTTGAAGCAGAAATGTGGCGTAGGCGGTTCTGTCAAGGGCGGAGAAATCATCATACAGGGTGACCACCGACAGCGACTCGTTGAAATACTCAAGAATGAAGGTTATACTCAGACAAAATAAAGAAATCATAATGACACTAAAGGAATTTAACGAAATAAACTGGCATCGTGGAAATGTTGCCAAGTTGAATAATGGCAAAGAATATCTTGTAAAGGGAACAAAAGGTCATGGCAAGTATCTCCTACTCTATTCCGATGAATACGACAAGTACTTCATGGCAGATTACAAAATTGTCGAGTGCCGTATCTCTGATTATGAAGAGCCAGAAGAGGTTTATCAGGAGAAGAAACGTCAGAAGCAAGCAGAAGCCCAGGCAAAGCGTGATGCTGAAAGACAGGCTCTTATAAAGGCAAAGGAAGAGCGCAAGCAGAAAAACCTACAGGAGCAAGAACTTATTCGTCAGGAAGCCTTGGCCAAAAAGGCTGCAAAGCGCGAGAATCAGTCAGTTGAAAAGAATTCTGGGAAACAGCAACAAACGACTGTTACTCCCAAGCCAGTTGAAAAAACTGATTCTGTAGCAGAGGAGTCAGTTCCTGAACAACCGAAGAGAAAGCGTAAACGTATTACTGTCAGTCGTACTGAGAAAGTCCAGATTAAATACTAGTTGATGTATATGGCAACCAACGAACAGGCTTTATTGGCAGAGATGCAAGCCATGGGATATACGAATGGTCTTTGCATCACAGCCCTTCATATACTGTCGCAGTCCAAACAGGCAGTAAACGACATGCTTGCCTATATCTATGACGAACATCCCACGGAGGAAGAATTCATAGAGAAATTAGCCAGGATCTGTGACATAAACGGACTTAGTCCGGAAAAGTGAGATTATATGGATTATAATTCCAGGGATGGAAAGAAATATAACATATAGGAATGAAGCATACAGAGTCAACGCTTACTTCCTTCTCAACTCTTATCATTGACTGTAGAATTCTCAGTTATTGATGATGAAATAGCTAATCAATTCTGTAAAGTTGAAAAAACAAGATGATGACAGAGAAAAAAGTCAACATAGCTAGAGCAGACGAGCAAATAAAGCATCTCTATGAGACGGCATTCTCAGAAGTCGAGCAAATCCCTTGGGATGACCTGTTGCGTCTTGTCGAGGAAATGCCTTTGGACTTCACGGCATACTACGATGAAGAATGCCTTATTGGATTCACTATCGTATATCCTAGAAAGTCTTTCAACTGGTACTGGTATTTTGCCGTATGCGAGGAACTACGGGGTAAAGGCTATGGTCAGAGAATATTGAATCTTTTGATTGAGAAATACAAAGGTCAGACCTCTGTCCTGGATATGGAAAGCCCTACACAGGTGTGTGATAACCAGAACCAACGCAAACGCCGTCACAATTTCTATCTTCGTAACGGTTTTAGGGACACAAATGTATATCGTACCTACAATGACATAACCATGACCATAATGATGATGGGTGAAGGAACGTTCACCATGCAGGACTGGGATGACATAATCCATGAACTGCAACAGTTTTGGTGGCCGGATGACATCAAGGAAGGATAAAGCTTATAATCCCAACAGATTTCTGCTATTCCTTGAAGATGCTATTCTTTGGCATTTTTACCACTCTCCCACTCTCCTGAATAGTTACAGCTTTGCGCGTTGCTAGGTTGCATGAATATGTCCAAACGGTTATTGTCCCAAAGCGTGATCCTGAACTTATATGTAACGATATCATGTTTGAGTGTAAAGACAATAATCTGTCCGTCTTCCTTTTTTGTCGGTTTTACACTATATTCTGAGCAAAGCTCGTCAAAATTAAGTCCATCGTTGCTGTATGTCGGACTATACAAAATTGTAGGAGGAGATTTCTATTGTCATGACTGTAAAAATCTGACATCATTAACAGGAGCGCCAAAGAAGATTGAAGGCTCTTTCTGTTGCGCAAACTGCGATTCTTTGAAGTCATTGGAAGGAGTGCCCGAAATAGTTGGAGGTTCCTTTATTGTTTAATTAAACCTCAAATCCGCTTATCCTTCGCTTCTCCTCCGCTTCAAATCCGCTTCTTAGGATAGGTGAGAAATGGGAATTACATGGGATTTGCAAGGGAATTACATGGGAATTGCAAGTTAGATGAAAACTGACACTACACTTGGCTACACGAATTAGAGTCGTAAAATTAATGTGATATTTACGTGGAATTTATGAGAACTTGCTTTAGCTTGATGAGCTTCAGCGAATAATTAAAGTTGACTCACGTAATGAAAACATTGTTACAAAAATACCGAAAATGCAATAAGGAGGTATGGTCTTGAAGAAAAATGCGATTGGCATAACACTTTTGGAGAAAATTATTCTTTGTTTCAGAAGAAAATGTTTATCTTTGCAAAATCCTATTAGAACAATAATAACTGAAACCACTTTAAAAGAGAACATATGACAGTGTTAGGATTTTTTGTTTTAATTTTCTTTGCATTGGTGTTTCCTTGGATCTTTGATAGAATATGTATGTACATTTCCAAGAAGACTACCAAGCATGAGTATGGTATTCAAGATACATACGAGCACTTTCACAAGGAACTCGTCAAAATAGAAAGAGCGCGCAAAAGACGTGCTTTTTATGAAACTGTACAAAAGTTCTTTAGAAAACTCTTTGGTGGCAAATAGTAATAGGTAGCAACATCTAATAACAAAACTATATCAATACTAATATGAGTACAACAGAAGACGCAGAACTACTAACCGTTGGTCAACTTGTTGAGGAGTTGGCTGAGTTTGAAGAGGACTACTCTGACTATGACGTAGTGTGCTGGACTCCCGACCATGAGCCTTGTTTCCCTACAAGTGTAGAACTTGATGGGGATGGTGACCTTTGCATCAGCCTTAAAGAGGATGATGGGGAGAACTACAATGTTGGTATGCTTCTTGAGGAACTCAGCAAGTATGATGAAGACACTCCGGTATATGTTGCCGCTCGTGGTCTTTTCATGAATATTGAGGTGAAAAATGACTACACCATCTTCTACGAAGACCTTGATGAAGAAAGCGACATTGAGGTCGTTGCCTGCGATGGCATCGTCTTTGGTGAATATGAAGATGAGTGGGAAGAAGAAGATGATGATGATTTTTGAGTCAAACAATAATAACATAAACTAAAACTATTCACTATAATGAACACACCTATTCAAGAACCTACAGAAAGGATAGGTATTACGATTGTCGATGACAATGGGCTTTGTAGCTCATCGCAAATAAAACTCCTCCAGAATTGTGCATCCTTGTATTTTATGTTAGAGGAATACAAGTCGCTTGCAGACATACTGAACTCCTTGGGAGTTAAGGTTTGTATCTGTAAAGGAATCATCGAACATGACAACTCAGACTTTCTGAAAGAAACTGAAGATTTCTGGCGTTCTGTATTAGGAAATCCAGATGCAAGCGAAGAAGAAAGGCATGAAGGGGAAATAAACCTTTACACAATCCGGCAGGAATGTGAATGTCCGAAAACTCTTCTCCGTGGAAGGTATCTTTCAAATGAGAAAACAATAGAACTTTTCCCAGAAGAGATGATGGCTGAAACTGAGGGCGCAGAACACATGGAAGAGCTATTGGTTTCTACTTTGGTTCATGAGACTATGCACGCATACTTTAACCGTCCAGGGCATGAAGGCTATCCATACGCATATTTCGTAGAAGAGCCATTGGCTGAGTTTGGTATGCTCCTTTACTTGTACAAGACTGGAAGTTGCTTCTACAAATGGGCATATAATGATGTGGCAGGAAAGAAAAGTTGCTATCATCATGGCGCACAACTGATGGATCAGTATATTGCAGAAGATTTTCCATCTGCCATAAAGCAATATCTGGTGGAATATAAGATTGGACTGGACCAATACGCCATGCTCAGTTTCAATTATAATGACAAAACTGTTACTCTGCCAAAGAGGAACACCTCTATTGCCATTAACGGGCTGCAATGGAAAAATATCTTAGGCGACAATCCACCTCGTTATTGTTATGATAAGGCAACCAACACGTTATATCTTGATGGTGATTGGAGCAGAGGCCGTCATCATAATTGGGAGATGCGTGATAGACGGATGCATAATGATGCTTATTTCATGATTGATCACTGGTATGTAGACTTCCATTGCCCAAGTAAATTGTCAAGAATCTATTTAGCAGACAACTTCACAATCAGCCGTCATCATCAACTTGAGGATCTCCTATCAGAACACACGATAACGGTATCTCCTGCAAACAAGAATATTACCATCGTAAAAGGTGTAGCTATCTTTAAGCAAGACAACACACCTGTTTTACGAGAATGTGGAGATGGCTTGTACAAGATCTGTCGCAATGGTAAGTGGGGTGTCGTAGATACACAACTTACCCAGATTGTACCTTGCAAATACGATAGTATATGGGGTGATTTTGACAAGAATGACTTGATTGAAGTGCGAAACAATTCACTTCATGGGTTAGTGAACAAGAATGGTGAAGAGCAGGTTCCTGTAAAATACACAGATATTGATGAGAACGATGATGGAACTTATACTGTCAAACAAGATGGCAAAGAGTTCAAGATCGACAAGTTTGGCAACAAGATAGAATAGGCTCTACATGATGTTGGATGTGGATTGATTGCACTCCCAAAGCTACGAACTCAAAAGAACAATACAATCATTTTACAAACATTTATTAAACAAGTTATTCACAAGAATAATGTGATGTTATAATTATATCATTCTTGTGAAGACTTACTAAAGAACTTATGACAATGAAAAAATTTCATGATGGCAGACCTATATTTGAAGCTGCCAATAGCGAAGAACTCGCCAAGGCCGTCGAAGCATTTGACGATGAAGTGAAGCCTCCTTATGTAGTGAGAATACCTGACACTTCAAAGGAAGTAAAGGAACTGGCGTTTTTTGAAAATGATACAATAGATGTAGTTTTACTACCTACTTCTGTGGTAACAATTGCAAAAATGGCATTCTGGAGTTGCACAAAACTTGACCGTATTTCCATTCCAAACTCCGTAAAAGAGATTGGAGAAAATGCTTTTAAAATGTGTGCAAACCTTACTGAGATAAATATACCTGAATCAGTAATTAAAATTGGTCAGGAAGCCTTCTCTCGCTGTATAAGGCTTACAAGTATTAGTGTTAGTCCTAACAATCAGGTGTATGGAGGTCATAATGCTATCATTGAGAAAAAATCCCACAAATTGATTTGGGGGTGCCAGAACACAATCATCCCTAACTCAGTAAAAGAGATTGACAATGAGGCTTTCCATGGTTGTATAGGTCTAAAAAGCATCACCATTCCAAGTTCTGTAACGCATATTGGTTTTAGTGCATTTAGCGACTGTCAAGATTTAGAAGAAGTTGATTTGTCATCTTCCCAAATCACAAAATTAGGACATGATGTATTCCGCAATTGCAAAAATCTCAAACGTATTAATCTTCCCAATACTGTTACGGAGATTTTTGGGGAGACATTTTGCGGATGTTCAAGTCTAACAGACATTAACCTTCCAAAATCATTGACAAAAATTGGTTACCGTGTTTTCGAGGGTTGTAAAAGCCTTGCCTCAATCACTTTCCCAAACTCCATAACGAGTATAGGAGCAGAAGCATTCTATGGAACAAAATGGTATAATGAACTACCAAATGGTTTTGTTTATGTGGGGCAAGTTCTTTATGGATGTAAAGGCAAAATGCCAGCAAATACAGTTGTTTCTGTAAAATATGGAACAAAGGGTATTGCAGGAGGAGCGTTCTGTGGTTGCTCAGGTCTTACTTCAATTACAATCCCAGACTCTGTGACAAACATTGGAGAGGCTGCATTTTGTAATTGCGCAGGCCTTACAAAAATTGTCATTCCTGATTCGGTGAAGACAATTGGGACAGAAGCCTTCTCTGAATGCTATAATCTGAAGGAAATTCACATAAAAAATCCAGCATTACTTAAGAATGTGCGTCCTTATCTTTGCTATAATGTCAGAATCATAACCACACAATCAAGTGTGGATGAAGAAGATGATTACATATAAAATCATCATCTGCATCCTCTTAACCATATAATTCAAGAACAGAATATGTATATATCAAAAACTAGGTTTATAAACTGGACGCGCTGCCCGATGTATTTCCCTATGGAATTGAAACACAATCCTATGGGGATGGATGACATTGATGCTGAACGTGAACGCCGCGAGGAAATGATGAGCGAACTGATAAGCGGAATGTCATCAGCAGAAGGAAGCGTGGATGAAGAAGAGTTTGATGCCAAGCCAAGTGAGGAACTTGAGGCCCTACTTCCATACTATAATCAGGTGGAGGATGAGGCTCTGAAGGTTGCCAAAAGGTATTTCAAGGGGACTTTCATAGCAGACTCAAAGGATGTGCATAAGCAGAAACTCTTTGAGTATGAACTGCACGGACATACCTACCGTTGCTATGTGGATATATACAATGAGAATGAGGATGAAATAAACATCATAGAGGTAAAAGCCACCACTTGCAGTAAGTTTACTGACATTGAGCACTCTGACAAAAAGAGTGGAATAACGTATACTTTGTTTGTTAAGGATAACAACATATTGCGTCTTAACGATGCCGAGAGAAATGAAAAGGTGGATAAGTGGTTCAAGGAAAAGAAAGCCTTATTACTCAACCGTTACAGGGATGAAGGTAAATATCCACATGATATTGCCTTTCAGAAGTTTGTTATAGAACATGCCTTGCATAAGGCTGAGGATAGTCGCAAGGTGAACTACTATCTTGCGGTTCTCAATAACAAATATGTGTATGATGGAACCATTGATTCTGATGGTAAAAACATCTACAACAAAATAGATGATCAGGAGATTATTACATTCATAGACATGAATGAAATATCTAAGGAATATCAGCCTTTCATTCTTAAAGAAGTTGCCACTCTTGAAAGCTATATCTCTACTCCACATGACATCAGCAAAAAAGTTCCTGTAGGTGAATGGTGTGCCTGGAACAAGAATACGGAATGTATATTCTATAGCCATTGTTTCCAAAAACTTAGGAATGTCCCTGACAAGAACATGGCTAATAAATATTTGTATTTTCATGGTTTCAAGGAAGGTAATATCGAGAACAAGTATCAACTCATAAATGAAGGGTATTACAAGTTTGATGATGTGCCTGTGGATTGGCTGAAAAAGAACTACCAGCTAATACAGAGGGACTGTTATGACAACGACACAGAGTATATAGACAAAGAAAAGTTGAAATATTGGTTTGACCAAATCGAATATCCAATCTATCATTTTGACTTTGAGTCCTTCCCATGCCCTTTACCACGCTTTAGTGGTGAAATTCCTTATAGGCAATCCGTATTTGAGTTCTCACTACACATAGAGCGCGAACCAGGCATTTGTGATAAGGAGAAAGACAATGTTATCTTCCTCAATAATGAATGTAATGATGATGAACGTAAAGATCTGGCAAAAGCGATAATTGACAATTTTGAGTTCAATGAAGATGGATCACTTCATGGTACGATGCTTGCCCAGAATACAGACTTTGAGAAAAAACGCTTGGAGGAACTTGCAAAACTGTTCCCAGAATATAGCAAGAAGTTGCTTGCAATCAGGAATAAGTCGGCAGACCTGATACATCTATTGAGGACCAATAGTAAGATGTATGAAGCAGCCTTTCCTAAGCGTGCAGAAATCATTAACTACTATCACAAAGATCTTAGTGGAAGTTATTCCATCAAGAAGACTCTCCCTGTGCTTGTCCCATCATTAACATATCAAGGTATGGATGTCGGCAATGGAGTGCAAGCATACATTGCATATCTCAACTATGACTCGCCAGAACCTACCTTGGGAATTATGAAGACAAAGGAAGAGCGTAGAGCTGCACTTTCACGCTATTGTCAGCAAGACACTTGGGCTATGGTGGAGATATTGAGAGCGGTAAGGGCTAAGATACAGTAATCACAAGAAATATTGTGTATGCAAAGCCTGCTCATCAAGCTATAAATGAGAATGCAGAAGAACAAATGGAGATTGATTTTATGTCAATTTCCATTTGTTGCTATAGTATCCTTTTAAATAACGTGTCTAATATGCACCTCAATTATGAAAACGAAGACAAAAACATTATTCCACGGCTCTCCTTTCTTGTTTGACCAGTTTGACCTTTCTGGAGCTGGTGAAGGAACAGGAATTAAGTTTGGCTTTGGCGTTTATCTGACAGAAGTTGAGGCATCTGCTGTGCATTACTCACAACCACGCAACCTTGACTTGATGCCAGAGCATTATCTATATACAGTAGAAATTCCCGATTTATCAGAGAACAATCACATAGTGTCTGCATTACCAGTCTCTCCCATTATCATTAAGAAGGTGGAGGAGGAACTTGGTATTTCAGTACCCCTTAAGGTAACAACCAAGGGGAAAGATTTCAGAAAATGGTTAGGAACAATTCTTACAGATGCAAAGAAGGCAGGCTTTGCAGAAGAAAAAGTAAGTGCAGAATTTCTCAATAGCATCGGAGTTCTCTACAATGTATGGCCTACAGCCCAGACAAAGCCAGATGGACCTAAGAATATTGCTGTGTTTGATGTTTCTAATATTCGCATCATCAAGCGAGAACAAATAGAAATCAGAGAAGAAAAGAACAAATGGGTTCTTGTAAGTAGAAAAGAAGTATAATGAGCAAACATAGCGTCTATCCTTTCATCCAAAGATTCTATCCTGAGTATGATGGCATACAATCATACCCTGCATCTGAATGTGCAGTATTTTGCAAGACCAATGAAGAATGGGGAATATTGAGCAATATGGCTTCAACTCCAATAATCATAAAAGGAGTTGAGTTCAAGAGCGCAGAGCATATTTTCCAAATGTTGAAATTCATTGAAGCAGAATATGTAAAGAAAGTATGGCAAGGTATCACGGCAAATAACAAGATAAGTCAAAACATTAAGATGACTGCCAAGAGTTATGAGCCAGAGCACAGACGCGCAGATTGGGGCAGCATGATAGTTGATGCTCTTAAATACGCTATGCAGAAGAAATATGAACAATGTGAATCATTCCGTCAAGAATTAGACAGAAGCAAAGGATTATACATTGTTGAAAAACAGGCAAATCCAAAGAAACCTGCAGATACTTGGAGTGCCAAACAAGAAGGTGATATGTGGGTTGGTTCAAACCTCACAGGCAGACTATTGATGGAACTGCGCGATAATGGCAGATTGGAATATCATCTACCTAATGATGCTTTAAGGTTCATTGATATACTCAAACCTGAATTATCAAAGGATATATGAGATTACCGGGAATTTGTTGAAGAATAAAAAAATCTGACATTATTTGGAGTTTTGAATATAATTGCGTATCATTGCAGCAATAGTAGATAATTCACAAAGAAGAAACAACAGAAACAATGAAGAAGATAATAATCATGAGTCTATTAGGCACTATATTCGGACTATTCAGTTGCAATGCGCAATCTGAGAAGTCTGGCTCTGACAACGGATTCAAAAGCGTTGAGGTTGAGGAGTTTGCGAAGGTGATAGCCGATACCGCCGTTGTTCGCCTTGACTATATACCTCATCCATATATGGAAGATGTACAAAAGCGGAGTCGTTCCTCATTTCAAAGGAAAATCCAGATAGTCCAGCTCTTGCTCGATAAGACATGGGTGACATCTCATAGACATCTGCCTTGAATTCAAATTTTTGAGCCATTGTTGTCATAGCTTCAAACAGTAAAATGATACAAAAACAACTTTTGAACATAATAACAAAAATCAAAATAGGGATAGCCTTTCCACAGTGACCTTCCCTATTATCATAGATACAAAAAGGTGTTTACTTTGCAGCCTCGATAGAATCCTTTCGGAACTCTTTCATTGCTCTATCTATCGCAACCGAAGTATTGTTTTAAGGAAATCAATTAAATTCTTTTGCCTTGTCCAAATAAATCAAATGATCTTCATACTCTGTAAATATAGGACAATAATTGTATGCTAATATAACAATATTATCAAAACCTATGTCAATAATTTTGCTATGTGAAAATAGAGACGTGTATTTAATGCCATCGTGTTTTGTGTTCATTAATTTATAAACAGATGGAAAAATTTGCTCTCCGTCCCAAGGGGTATCATATGCATCACAATATATACATGCATTTTTCGTTTCGTCTTTTAATATATAGGCGTAGGTGTAGATTCCTTCATGAAGGTCATCTAGAATCGTTACATCTTTGTTTAGAGGATACCATATTTTGTTTTCATGACCATTGTAAAATGGAATATAATGATAAGCCAATATATCATGCCCTGAAAAATATTCATTAGATTCATCTGTAGAGTAGCGGCCTAATATGTTATCTCCACTTTTTTCGTATTGTCTTACTTCATAAACTATATGCATATCACCTCTGCAGGCAATAATGTATAATCCATCTTGAGGAATACTTGAATTTTGTGGAAAGACATTCATCCACTTAATATCTGCATAAAGAATTTTATCTATTCTAAATGATAGAGATATTGTATAAGTATTATCATTATTGATGTCTGCTCTTTTGATATCTGCTGTAATGCATTTTCCTCCATATGAGTATTTGACAGATCTCAAGTAATAGATTTTCTGTTCATTTCCATCCTTAGAATATACAATTTCTAAAGGACATTGATAAGTAATTGCAATGTCAATTTTATTTTTTATTAGGTCTTCCATATTATTTGTTTGTTAGTATAGAATAATAATCAAAATGCAAAATTACAAAAAACGCTCAAATCCAACCTATATTTAATTCAAAACTATAGATTTACAGTAAAAAACATGTTTTATTGTACTAAATCTAGCCAATAACATGGTTCAACGTCATGTTTTGACTCATTTCCATCCTTTGTGATACTCAGCAGTTCTTTTTCGCTCTCATAGTATATATCACCGAGATATATTTCCAGGTTGCCCTTTTTGAAATAATATCCTCTCATATTTGCGGAGCCGCCAATTTCTACATATCCGCTCAATAACATCTTAGGTTTTCCCCGTAAATTGTAATTTTGGGGATAAACTGCAAGTCTGAATTCCTCATCACCTCTTAACTTGAAAGGTTGAAGTTGAGGAGCGCTGTAGATAAAACCATCAGTGTGAAAGTTTTCTTCTTTCATCACTTTTCTCTCCCTGATATCTATACGTATTATGGAACCATCGGTGATGTCCTTGTAGCAGCAGAATGGATGCCAACCATTACCTCTTATCGATTCATGCAAGCTTTCCATTTCCTGCTTAACCAATTCATCATATAATTGTTGCTCCTGTGAAGAATAGTAATCGATTATTGTCAGTGAATCATATACCCATATTGAAGCATTTTCCTCCCCCCAGCTATAACCTCTATATCCATGACTTTTCCAGTCTGATATCTTGGTATTTTTTATCTTTTCCCTATATTTTATATCAAATATCTTATCGAATTTCGATAACATATCCTTTGAATCCCTAATATCACGCATAGGATACTTCCTGCCTATAGGGAAAGAGCAGAGAGATGTGAATTTCTCGGCATCTCCATTTGCTATGCTCTTCATAATGGCCTCAATATTTTGTGTTCCACCAGCAACGTCTTTATTAGGATCATACAGCGAAGGAGATTGCATTGAATCAGATTTCGTAATAGTTGTTGTCTGTGGAATGGCAATGACGCTGTCTTCGGAGACATCAGCTGCCTTTTGGGGCTGCTTGTCTTCCCTACTATGATAATTGCATGAAAAAAGCGTTATCAATCCCAGCAATATTGCTACATTTCTTACTATATTCCTCATATCACTTACGTTTTCAATTGCAGGATTAAATAGTCTTACCTCAAGTATAGTTCTTTACATACAAACTTTCCTCTTTTTCGTTCCAAGTACCATTTTAAAATAGTCGTTATCGGCACTTCTTTGTTTGTATCAGGTATGGAATACGGCATAATATGTTGTTTTATACTTCTACGAATCAAATAGTTTTATTTATACAAGTATAGTCCCTTCTGTATAAGCGATCTAATAGCAACAAATGTATCTTTTTCTCAGGATTACCTTTTTGTTTGAGAATTTCAAATCCGATGGTATTGTGCAAATCACGGTCATATTCATCTCGAAGGACATGGTAAAACTCGTAATTTATCAAGTTAATTGCAATGTCGTGACCATGAATCTCAATGTATTTACTTAAATCTGGTGATATAAGCATATCATTTCCAAATTCATAATGTAAGACGCAACAAGTCGTTACTACAGGTATGTTAAGTTTCATTGCAAGAATCTTCTCACGACACACGTAACAGTTCTCAATCTCCGTTGTGGTATGAATCACTTCATCAAAAAATGCTATCTTGATATCTTTCTCTACTATAGTTTTTTCTATCGATTCAAAAAACTTCTCGCCTTCCAACCAATCTGCTTTTTCGACATAGAGTGGTGCATCAGCAAGTTTCTTCAAATACGTTTTGACGCTGTCAGTTTCCAAATCTGTGTCTAAAGCAGAATGAATATTACCTGTTTTTATACTACAATAATATGCTATCATAGAAGAAAGGAAATTCCTCTCCGACATGTTGTTAATAACAAATAAAGTAGGAATATGTTGATCGACCGCAATATTGTTTAACTGTGTAATAACAAACGCAGTCTTTCCTGAATTTTGGCATCCAGTGATAACTGTCATTTCTCCGGGGTAATATCCACCTAGAGTATCATCAAGAAAATGGAATCCCGTTTTAATTGGATTCTCTTTCTTCTTGATTTCATTATTTATTATTGATTTGATATGTTCCATAATGACTATAATAGATAATTGTGAGACTACACCTTGGATATTTGGATGCAAAAATAACAAATTATTTTGAAAACAGCAACAAATATTGTATATTATAATAGTTAGGCTAATAATATCCGAAACTGGCATTTGTAAAAATGCAAATCGACAGTCAATTCAGGATAGCAAACCACCCAACCTATCCCAAAGACTCCAAATATTAGAAACATGAAAATTAAATTTCAATTGTTACGTAAAAAAAATGTGAGATTATTTGGAAATTATGTAATAAATGCTTACTTTTGCATGCATATAAATTTTACACTAAACGATTAACTCATGAAAAAAGTTCTATTACCCCTTATTGGTGTGTCATTAATCACTGTCTTTTCTGCATTTTCATATTATGACAATGAGGAAGAATATGGTAACGACAATGTATTTGACACCATTGTATCTGCCCAAACTGACACTGTGATGCCTATAAAAAACTTACCGGCTGAAGAATGGGCTGATTAATACAAACACCCACACAACCTTTACAGGTTACGGATGCTCGCTTTTAATTCATTTACTCCCTGTATCAGGGACTTGTGTTAATACAAGAAATAGAATTACCGAGGAGGATTACTTTGTGTTTTTCCTGGCTTTTCTGAAATCTTGTGGTCTTATAGGATTTTTATCCTGCCATAGTCCGTTTCTGTTCTTTCGTGCCAGTATCTCTGCATCCTCGTATGATTTTTCTTTGTTATAATCACGATACTGCCATGCGTAACCACCCTTGATCATTTGAAGGCCTACGTCTACAACCGACGGGGTTGACACTTTACCTATTGAGCGACCATATCTATCTGTTTTCGTGACATAAACAGTAAGTTCTTCTCCCCATATCATACCAAACAGGTATTCTTTGGCTCGATTCCCAAATGCCTGTCCTTTCTCCGGAGCATCAATACCATCTATCCTGATCCTTACCTGTTCATGACCATCAACAAGCAAAGTGAAAGTATCACCGTCTGTAATTTTTACTGCCTTCCCCTTCAATATCTGGGCAGACAACAGCAATGGAAATATAACAAATATGGAAAGAAATATTGTTCTCATTGATTATGTATTTAAGTTTTTACATATTTATCAGATACACTTTCTATATCTTATTTTTGCAAAGATATAAATTTTTGAAGCAAAGAAACATTATTTTGGACGTTTTTTATAAAAAATGATGCAAATACAATTTTTTAAGGTGTAATGTATATATAAATCGCTTAAATTTGGTATCTTTGTAGCATAATTCATGTTAATGAAGGATTGTTTTCCTTTTATTTAATGAATGAGTCCGCATGAAAAAGTCTGAGAGATTTCAAATTTGAAGGTCCCCATAGAAGTTAAAGTTTAATAGAAAAAAATATGGCAAACAAATATAGTAAAGATCATAAAAAATTGATCAAAGCAGATCTTACACAGGAAATCATTAACGTGGATGATGGTGTGCAAATAATCCATAAAGAAGCATTTGACGATGCCAAAGCCGTTGAAGTGACTCTACCTAATGGTTTAGTTGAATTGGAGGACAAAGCCTTTCTCCGTGCACATGATTTGGTGAAGATGAATTTGCCCACATCCCTAAAAAAAATAGGTAATGGTGCTTTCCAATACTGTTCTTCATTAAAAAGAATTGAACTTCCAGAGAGTCTTGAACATCTGGGATTGAGTGCCTTTTACGGATGTAATAATTTAGACGAAATTATTATAAACGGTTCTTTTGAGTGGAACAAAAACTGGATTAATTATGCGTCTCCTTTTGCATATATGCAATCCATTAAGAAATTCGTCTCAAACAACAAGAATTTCATTGTATTAGATGACATGTTATTCAGTTCGGATAAGACTATATTATTCAGATGTCCAACGAATAAGAGAACTGTCTGCTTGCCAGAAGAACTTAGATATATATCTGAATATGCTTTTTACAATTGTAGATATTTGCAAAAAATAGAAATACCTTCAAATGTGACTTACATAGGTAACGATGCTTTTGGTCGTTGCGAATCTCTTCGTGAGATACGTCTTCCTGATGCTCTCACTAAAATAAATCGAGATACATTCAGTCTATGTAGTGAATTAGCTTTTGTGCAATTTCCCAAGAATCTTACAGAAATCGAAGAGGATGCCTTTTCGGGATGCTGGAAATTAGAGTTCTTCCAATACCCCGAAAACAGGAAGGAAACAATTCTGAAGATGCTGGAGTCATCAAAATTTGATTTTGTGGTTCATTCGCCTTTGGATTACACAGAGACAGCAAAAACTCTGAAAGTCTTATTGGAGATGGAGGAGTATGGTCATCTAAAGGATTTGTTAGCAACAAATTGCAATATGCTTATTCTTAGAGAAGAAAGTATTTCCGATGTCAATGAGATAATAGATTACTTTAAGAGTACTTTTCATATTGATGACAAGGACAAAGGCTCTTTGTCTATTGATATTTCTTTAAGTGAGGCATACCAAAGAGATTGTCTTATTGTCGAAAAAATTGAGCATGAATATAAAGAATGGATTATACTGTTTACTTTAGTAGATGGAAAAATAAACCAGATTGTTTGTGGTGATATATACGATATTCACATTCATGCAAGAAATTCAGCCAAGCATCCCATTGAATCTGTCCAAAAGTGTTTGAAAGAAAACGCTATATCCCCTATTAATAATCAGATGCCATGTATGAAATGTGGACTTCCATCAGAGAAACTACTTTGGGCTGATTATTCGGCTGAATGCGAAATGGGAGGCTATAAGGGGGTAATATCTTTTTGTCCTCACTGCCACGAAGAAATACAATTTAGTGAATCACTACATTATCGTTCATAATGAACACACGAATTTGCGGATTCATTGTTTCTATTAAAAAAATCAAATCTAACCTGTATTTAGTTTAATATGTATTATTATTCCTAGGATGTACAAGCGCTTTTGTCATGTCTTTTTTCTAAAAAATCGTCAAAATTTCATTAATCTGTTCATTTTTTTGTAAAAAGACATGGGAAGTAGCTATTATAACATATTTTTTTACTATTTTTGTCTCATAATTTTACTATCTCCAAATTTTTATATACTATGAGCACAAAGAATGAAACACCACTATGGTTAGAGTTGAGAAAAGAGTATATCGATGATAATTTTGAAAAGTTGCTACCCTATTTAAGGGAAAGCAGTTCAAAATTGCGCGAAGACGTATTTTACAAAAAGACCATAAATCTCCTTCAGGAACGAGTCGCTGAGCTATCTCTGAAACTTGCATCAGTACCGATTTATGAAAAACAGGAAGACAGTTCTACAACAGTATTCAACATCAGACTACTTGCATCCTATCTTCTTGTATCTCCAGACGATCCAGTTGCATTGCAGGCTTATGTGGCGATGATGAGTGAATTACTGAAGCTTACCCCAAAATTTTCTGACGAGATAATCCAAACGACCATTGAACGTCTTAAGCATCAGAATATTCAGAATATCGGATTTTCATGGTCTGACGTGATTGATTTCAAAGAAGAAATGTTTGCTTATTATGCCATCAAGAACAGCAAATTCAAGTCAAAACTGCTAACACCACTTACATGTGAACTGTTTGGTACAGCCCTACTTAATGCCAATGGAATCTATCTCACATCAGAGAACAAGGCAAATGCAATCAAGCTTCAAAATGCAGGAGCATATTCCCTTGATACTGGTGTTGGTGTAGCCGTTCGTACAACTTCCAGTGAAAAGCTGAAGCAAAGCGACTCAAACAATCTCCCTGCGATGGATGATTTTGTTAACTCCATGGTTATCGACATATGGAAGACACAGAGGAAAAACAATGTATCGCATAAATATCATTATGTTGACGGTGACGATGTCATAGTCAAAATAACTGAGATAGACCGTAGCAAAAACATTCATGTAGAAACCGTTGACAGCAAGTATGAGAGAATAACTGGAACGATACATTTCGGGAAACCGAACTTTGTGTACTATGCAGCCACACTTTTCCCAAAGTACCTGCAAGTCGGCAATTATCTGCAAGCAACTATAAGTAACACGGACAATAAGCTTTTTGACATAGAATTCCAATTCATTAAGTTCGTTGTCGAGGACTGTCGCAATGTTTATGGCAAAGATGAACTCCATGCACGTCTTGCATACAAGAACAAGAGCTCGCTTGTATGGATCAACGAGCGAGGCACATTCCTATATTCAAAGTACACAGATAATTATCAGATAGGTGACTATGCCAAACTTCAGATAACAGACTACTGTAATGGTAATGAATATGGAAAGATACATACTCTGATTATTGAGCCATTTGAGCCGTCAGAGGACGAAATCATAGATATTGAAAGCATCAAGAAGGACTGTATCGTTGATTTTTCAAATGCAACGGTAATACCAAAAGATATTATGGAGAAGGAGTCAGATCAGGAACTCTCCCCTATTATCCTTCGTCTTATAGCACGTCAGTTCTTCTATCATCAGAAGTCACTGTTGAAACCGTCAGAACGCTACACATTCCTGGCAAATGCACGTATCATGTCAGTGATTGCGGACGATGAGCTTGCAGCTTCATACATCAAGTTTGCAAGTTCATATCTTCGTGCATTGGTTCAGTTCGTAAGCAATGACTCCATCAAGACAATTAACCTTGAACCAGAAGAGGAATATGCAGAAGCCGATGACACCCTCATCAGGCTCTCGGTCGTACAGATTCTCAAGGAATATGGAAAGAAGGCCAATTCTGAGATTCTGGCCAAGACCATAGCCGATTATGAGGAGACAATGCCACTCCTTGCCCGTCTTGCCCGATTAGTTCAGACCGCAAACTCCATGCAAGGAATCTTGTCAGATGCATCTGTCAATGTCATCAAACGTGAGATAATCAAGACTCTCTCCCTTGAAACCGAGAATGAGACAGACCTTGAAGATGGTGACAACTATCTTGGTATAGAGAGCGGGACATTAGAGTTCAAGTCATCATTTGTATATCCTTCCAATAACAACATGCAGCCTAATGAGACAGCTCAGGAACTGAATGTCTTCCGTGGTATCTGTGCCTTTCTCAATTCTACTACAGGAGGAACGTTATATATAGGTGTCAATGATCAGGGATATGTTGTTGGAATCGATAACGACATGAAATACCTACACTTCAACAACATCGACTCATATATCCGTCACATCCTGGACAGAGCCAAGCATTACTTCGACATTGACGGGATAGTCCACCTTCGTATCGAACCTCTTTACGAAAACCGTGTTATAGCAATCCATGTAGAACCACACCCTTATCGTGTTGTGGAACTCAATGGTATTGCCTACCTTCGCGTGAATGCAGAATCACGTGAGATGCCGGAGAAACTGAAACAGGAGCTTATTGCGAGTAAGGTGTTCAAGGACAAGAACAAGGCAGCAGCAATATCGCAGTTACAACATGCAGTATCGCAGCAGAAATGCGTCATCCTCCACAATTATTCATCAAGTAATAGCGGAAGTATTAAAGACCGTTTTGTTGAAGCCTACGAAGTACATCCTGATGATGACCTTGTCATGTGTTACGACCGTGATACCGCCAGCACGACGAAGCAGAAAGTGTTCAAGATCAGTCGTATAGGATGGGTGGAAATCATGGAGGAGAGTCCTTGGAAATATCCTATGTCGCATGAAAAGATAAATATTGACGATTTCCACATGTCAGGTAATATCCCGACAAAAGTGAATCTGGAACTTGATCTTCTTGCTAAGAATCTCCTTATAGAAGAGTTCCCACGTTCAAAGGAGCATCTCGTACAAGACAAACGTAATGAAAATCAATGGTATTACGTTGCCAATGTATACAGCATTGCAGGCATAGCACGTTTCTACTTAGGTCTTGCCGAACACATAAAGATACTTGAGGCTCCCGAACTAAAGGCATACGTTCAAGAATACAAGGAAAAATACTTGTAATTTTGCAGATATTCCGACAGCAAGTCACTTGTCAAACTAAAATATGACCAACATCACGATGAACCATAGAATTACAATCTTGAAAGAAGATAAGTATTACGATACCTTTGAAGACATAATTCCTGATACTCATTCGGTATTAGATATGTTGATAATTGGAAAAACGCCATCCCCCGATAGCGTTAAAATAGGTCATTATTTCCAAGGACGTCATGGAAAGAGCATGTGGAACAAACTTGAAGAATATGGTATTCTAAAAAAAACGACACAATACCATGATGATTCCCTGCTATGCAATAATATTGGAATAACAGATGTAGTAAAAGTGCCTCGATTGACTGGTAATGAACCTTCATTATTAGAATATATGGAAGGAAAACAACATGTTATGGATATAATAAAGATACATTCCCCAAAGGTGTTGTTCTTTGTTTATAAAGCGGTCCTCGAGAATATGATATCTATCGGCGCAAAAGTCCAATATGGATTTAACGACAATTTATCGAAATATTTCTATGGTAGTCGTCCTTTTCTCTTTCCTATGCCTGGCACAGGAAAAGTGACAACGGATATAATCAAGGAAAATATGCAAGAACTAAATGATTATCTCAAAAAGTAATAAAAAAATGACTTATACAGAACTTTTAACTCAGAGAAAATGGTTTGAGAAATGTAACCATATTCTTCAAAGAGATAAATATACATGTCAGGATTGTGGTAATATAGGTTATCACAATTCTACGATTTATATAACAGAATCATTAGATGAAATTGATTGTATCATTAACGAGAAAATACTTATTGGTGATAAGTTCAGTTCACTTATAGAGCAGACTTTCAATGGTAATATAGAATGCGACAAAGTGGATTTGACGGATTGCAATGTAGATGTCAATGGAGAAAAATGCCCTGCTAATGAAAATGAAAGAGGAATGTCACAACGAGGCGACGTACGATGGGAGCCTTACCATGATGTAAAGATTCAAAAACAAGATTCATATGATGGCATTTTTTTATATAAAATATGGTTATACGATCCTACTGGGAAAGGGTATTTTAAATCCATCTTGGAAAAAGTCTATGCTACCATTATAACAAATAAGCAAATGAAAACCTTTGATTACGAATTATACCGTTACAGAAAATACGTAACTAATAGTGACGGATCACATAGCACATATCCAATGGCAATTTTAAAATTCGATGCAGAACTTACGGATAAATATCATTTAAGTATCGAGGATGAAGAAATCAGTGTTACTTATAAAAACTATGTTTTTTTTGTAAGACTGAATCCTAACCTGTTTACGTATAAAGGTCTCAATGTACATCACAAGTATTATATTACAGGCCTTAAGCCATGGGAATATGATGATGATGCATTGATTACGCTTTGTCAGGAATGTCATCAAAAAAGACATGAAATAGCAATACCCCAATATAGGTCATTGTCAAAAAATATCATTGATGCCTATTGTCATAAATGCAAAAGATGTGGTGGTTCTGGTTATTTACCTCAGTACAACCATGTTCAAAATGGTATATGTTTTAATTGTGGCGGTGAAGGCACTATTGTTAGTTAAAGAAATGAATTTTAATGAATTATGAAAAGAATACTTTCCCTTATGTTTGCTATTTCTGTGTCATCATTATTGATGGCACAGAATACTACAGTATATAGAGACAATCTCGGTCGTAAGACTGGGACTGCAACAAAAGACAGCCGTGGCGTGACGACCTATCGTGATGAACTAGGTCGCAAGACTGGTACATCTGAAAAAAAATCTCATGGCAAAACCATCTATCGTGATGCTCTTGGCAGAAAGACTGGTACTGCGACTACAGACAGGAGAGGTATAACGACCTATCGTGATAGGCTTGGACGTAAGACAGGGACATCAGAGACCAATTCTCGTGATGTGACAACATACCGTGACAATCTCGGAAGAAAAAAAGGAACGGCTCAAACCAAAAGCAATGGTACTACCACATACAGAGATAATATAGGTAGAAATAGAGGTAGTTCAACTAAAAGATAAGTAGCAAATAAATTATGACTAGTTCATATCTTGATTGTCAGGATTTCATTAATATCCGTCAGATAGTTTGGACTCCGATGTTCACACTTCACATGCCATCCTCCCCCGAATGCTCCGTATGATATCGGTGTGTCCTCCACAGCAAGGTGCAGAGTCTTTACACCATAACGTTGGTTGACGCTATCAAGCACACGCATCAGGTCATTACGCTCCTTCCGTTTCTTGTTTGTATCAAAGAGATCAAGCTGCAACGGGTTGGACGGTACGATGTCTCCCACCATCACACCAGAGCGCTTGTACATTATGCCTGGCACATATATGGACTCCAGACAGCGCAATGCAGCATTTGTTATCTCCAAAGTATCGGATGTAGCAGTAACAAAAGTCGTTGATGCAGCATTGCCATACTGAGGCAGGTCTTCACGGAATCTGTTAGAACCGACAAATGCAGTCACACTCTTGCACGCACTCCCCTGCCCTCTCAGTTTGTTGGCACAACTTGCAGCAAAGTGAGCTATAGATGCCTTCAAAGAAGGAAGGTCGCTCACCATTTCAGCAAAACTACGACTTGTACAGATATTCTTGTTACGAAGTACCTCACTTGTGTCTATACAAGGAATACCGTTCAGTTCCAGCCATGTCTGATAACCAGGTTTATGGAAATGGCTTGTCACCCATGATTCGCTCTTGTCCGCGAACTCCAAAGGCGTATGTATGCCATAGTAGTTCAGGTTTTCAAAGGTACGTCGGCCTATTCCCCATACATCAGAAAGGTCAAAGAGTTCGAGAGCCTTGCGGCGTTTCTCTTCCGTATCAATCATACAGACTCCCTTATACCCCTTGTATTGCTTGGCAAACTTACTGCCCATCTTTGCCAGAGTCTTGGATGGGGCAATGCCTATACTAACAGGTATGTCCGTCCATAGTTTGATACGGTCTTTAATGCCCTGCATGAGTTCCACAAGGTTAAAGTTCTTCTCATATCCATTCAAGTCAAGGAAAGACTCGTCTATTGAATAGTTCTCTACATGATGGATAGACCTTCGTAGGATACTGGTAATGCGACGACTCATGGCAGCATATAACTGCATATTGGTAGAAAACACCTGAACACCATAGTGCTTAACGATATCCTCCACCTTGAATATTGGATCTCCCCGATGGAGACCACACGCCTTTGCCTCTGGAGTCAATGCGACGATACAGCCATCATTGCTAGAGAGGACACAGACTGGTTTGCCTTCCAGTCCAGGATGGAAGACCTTTTCTACAGAGCAGAAGAAAGAGTTGCAGTCAACGAGAGAATACATTCCTATCTATTATTTGGCTTATGAATAACATACGTGACAGTTCCCCAGATGTTGAAATTATCATCTTCTGTCACCCTTATCTCCGGATAATCAGGATTGGCAGGAATGAGCCATCCCACCCCATTTCGCACCTCAAAGCACTTCAATGTGTAATCACCATTAAGCTGACAGACTGCCACCTGACTTGGTGACGGATTACGCTGGCTTTTGTCCACAATAACTATATCACCTGAATAGATATTAGCATCAATCATTGAATCACCATCTACACGGATGAGATATGATGATTCAGGATAAGGGCAAAGCATCTGCAAGAGCTCAATACTCTGGGCTCTTTCATCATTATCGAGAGGTATTGGAAAACCTGCTGCTATGCCAATGTCAAAGAATGGGATTTTCAAATCCTTTACCATTGTTGCAGGATAGGCTTCACCTATCTGCGAGAAGTCTGGCTCAGAATCCATTATCTTCTGAGCGATACAGTTCTTTATGAACTCAGTCTTCTGCTCCTGTGCATCGAGATACTTTGCTATTTCTCCAGATGCACGGAAAGTGTATGACTTACTTTCCTCCTGTTTACGAGGTCTTCCAGCACCAGCTCTTGCACCTCCACGACCTGATTTCTTGTTTTTTTCTATCATATCATACCGATTTGGATGCAAAAGTACGAAAATTCTTTGAATAACGTAAGACATTATTCAGAAAATTTAGGATATACAACGAAAAAGTCCATATTTACCTAAAGGATAGGATAAATATGGACTTGATAAATAGGTATATCTTATGGATTACCAGTTTCAAGACAAACCTACAGTTTAAAGTAGGTCTCAACCATTGCTTTCAGTTGTTCGGCGGTAAGATTGGCAATACCAGTCTTTTCAATCAAAGAGAATACTTCTTTATTCTTTCCAATAACATACTTACATTCTTTACCGTCAATAGATGCTAAGAGATGAAAGTTTCCCTTGTAAGCCTGTTCAATACGTATATTGGAAACAGAATGATCATTGATTGTAAACTCTGGTGTAATGGCATTTTCCTGCCATTCTCCCCATGCTTTCAGATGGTCTATGATGGTAGACTCTACCCTACCCGTCCACTCTTCTGACACTCCATTTTTTTCTGCAACGCTTCGGAACTGCTTCAAGGAATCAACCACATTGCGTATAATGGCATCTGGTCTGCGTATGCCATTGTCACGTGCAAACTGCATAACGTCATCACGTGATATATTCCGCAGTTTTGCCCTGATATACATACAATGGTCTTCATTAGGCAAGAATCCACCAGAATCTATGATATAGGTAATGTCGTATGCAGGTGCCAGTTGCCACGTACCATCCTCACGCATGATAAAAGAGAAATTCTTGTTATGGTCATCCGTGTTATTTGACAGAATGTTGAAGACCATTCTTCGGAACACCTCCTGACAATCAGCTTCCGACAGATGGAGCTTACGGCAAACCGCAATCAACTGCTCGTAGCTATTGGCATCTGGACTAATAGCGGCTAATGTCTGAGTATATATTTTAGTTTCACCATCACGATCAAAACGTTTTGTAATAAAATGGTTTTTGCCATCAACCTTATATAATTCAGAAGGCATCATCCGAATGCCTGCCTTTGTTGCCAATTCGTAATACGACATTTCCAGTTCAGCAGAGCTGTATTGGGTATTACCAAACTTCAACAAATAGTAGTCGAAATCTTTAAGTCCCGAAATCTGGCCACTTCGAATCTCACCATTCTTGTGGTTAATGGCAATGATGGCTTTTGGCTGACGGCCTCCAGCAGAAGTTCCAACCGTCAATAATGATTGCATCGTAATGGATTCGTCTGGCAAGATACGCGCATTTTCTCTTTCCGAATAGATACGTGCAGCCAAGTCTGCCAACGATTTCATATCTATCTTGTCGGCTTTCCGTTCACGTGATAATTCAGGTTCAAACTCCAGTGCACCCATGCCACGCTTTCCGATGAAGGACAACTTATCAAGTGGAGTGATGTCCGCATTAGCCAGATGATTCTGCTGTCGCCAAAGCTCAAAGAGCTGATTACCCCATGCATCAGGCAATGAATCGGCAACGAAAGCTGGTAATTTCTGATATATCTTGGCATCCTCACCCCAAACTGGAGCAAGAGCACGAACTCCATCAATCGGGGCTACCAATGGAGAAATGTTCAAGCCCTTCCTGACGAAATCCGGGTTATAAACGAAATAAGACAGATGGCGATGTACGTCCCACGCCAAACGCCCAATTTCTTCCCCCCATAGGATAACTTTCAATATCTTTGCCATATCAGTTTATATTTTTGAGTGTCTGATTCGTTGCGCCTTCTTTTCCTCCTTACGGATGAGATAAGGTGATTCTGGAAGTTCTGGCATAAGGTCATCTAAAGCATTGACCTGTCCAATAACCTTCAAAAGCAGGATGAATGTTGACAGTGAGAGATTGCAAGCATTACCACTCTCAAACTTATGAATCGTAGTCAGTCCAATTCCAGAACGTTCTGCAACCTCTTTCTGAGTGAGATTGCAGCGCATTCTATATTCTTTGAAGCGTTCACCAAGTAACCGTACAAGTTCTGGCGTAGAATATTCATAAAAGTCTGCCATAATTTTACGTTTTATATATCAGTAAAGTGATATTTATGCAACAATATTTGCATTTATCTTCACTTTACGACCATTTAACGATGCAAAAATATAAGTTTTTTTTCAATTCTCCAAATTTTTTCGTATAAATATGCGATTCTCAGGATTTCTTTGACTATATTTTGCGGATGAACTACCGAAAACCTATTGAATGCGGTAATAGATATAAAAAACATAAGAATCCAACAACTATGATTCATATTATGAATAATGTATCTGCTACAGACGCTATCGGTCGCGTCTATAGTCATTCCGACTATCCCCACTCCACCATGCTCTAAGCAAGATGAAGAGGACTCGGAATACTATGATTATGACAAAAAAATCACCAATATCACTCATAAACCATTCGTTTTGATTTCAACGTTTGACATATAGTTCAATACTATGTCAGACACCATTCATTGAGATTCCATACCTCAATGTCATAGTTGGTTTCATAGCCCTGCGTCTGATAGTTCAGTTCCAACTCCTTACGGAGAATGCGCCTTGACTCGGTTTCCAACACTCTTTTGGAGGTCTTTTCAATCTCTTCTTCATTGAAAAACTCGTCAAGCTCTATGCGATGGTTCATCACTATGGCATTGACGGCTGCCCATTTGCTTGTGAAAACACCTGCACACTCCCGACGGCTCGTGCTGTGCCATGCGTCTGTTTCATAAACTACAAAAATCTGTTTCATAATGGTTGGTTATTATTGGGAATAGGCGGCGAACTCACCTCCTATCCCCATAATTAGTTAGTTACTTACCTATCTCTGAAATGATGAAGTCTATATGACCTGCAAAGATTTCATCAACATCAATCTCGTGCTCGTTACCTCGGTCATTCTTCTCGTCGCCAATGATGGTGAAATATCCGTCCTTGTCAACTCTGACAGAAAGGATAACCACATCACA
>OMXX01000135.1 GCA_900315105.1 uncultured Prevotellaceae bacterium
CTAAAAAGGAACAAAAAGAGTATCTCCTACTAAAGCCTGCGCCGAAAAATTTTTTCGACGGGCTGGAGGTGCCGGATCAATACTCCTCCGGCGGGATATACAGGCGGTTAGTCTTTAGCAGTGTATAGACTAACCTGACCAACTTTCTGGCAGTGAGAGCGAGCGCGCGTTTGTGGTTGTGCTTATTAGCCTCTTTGTATTTAAGAGCATAGAAGCGCTTGACCTCCGGGTCGCATCTTCTCAGAGCGTTTGCCGCTTCGCACAAATAGTATTTCAGATGATGATTACCACCCTGGATCATACGCTTGTCCTCAGCTTCAAAGTCACTGGACTGGTGCTGAGTCCAGACAAGACCGGCGTATTTCGCAAGGCTTGCCTGACTAGGGAAACGGTTAATATCACCAATTTCAGCGATGATTCCGGCAGCGTAGACATTGCCAATCCCCTTGACAGAGGTCAGGGTCTGCGGGATCGTTTCCAGCATCTTTTCGATTGCCTTATCGTACTCCTTGATCTGCTTCTGGAGCAGACGGATGGTGTTCATAGAGATGGCAATCATCTGCTTGGCGGCTTCCGCAATAACCTGTGGCGGGCGGTAAGAATTCTTGGCAGCACGCTGAACAGCTTCCGCAATTTCTTCCGGATTCTCAAAGTGATTTTTTCCATGCTTACGAATAAAATCCGCAAGCTCATCGATATTCATATACGCAAGCTCATCAAGTGAAGAGAATTCTTCAATAAGAGCCATTGACGTTGCGCCGAATTTGTCAGAGAAGATTTTCTCCTGTGTCAGTCCGGAAAAACAAATGAAAACAATGTTCAGAAAACGCTGCTTTTCCCGTGTCAGTTCCTGTACGAGCTGATGACGCGCTCTGGTATACATTTTGAGCGCCTGATACTTGTAATCGTCCATGTAGACCTCCTTATTGATTCTGCCGAAACGAAGGTGGTCTGCAATGACAAACGAATCAACAAAATCATTTTTCGGAAGATCGGAATAGGCATCCCGGAACTTTTTAACCTGCTTGGGATTGAGCATATGCAGGCTTCGTTCAAATCGTCCAAGACTGCCGCTTTCCCGAAGAAAACGCATGAGATTGTCACCATAAACGGAAGTCGCTTCCATACCAATCACAACCTGCGGAATTTCCTGCAAAAGAAGCACAGAGGTAACTCTGTCAACAATAAGCTTTGCACCATTCCTATTGTTCGGCACAGAAAACGAACTATGTTTACTGCCGTCAGAATGCATGAGATAGCAGACGTTATTTTTGCTGCTGACATCAATGCCAACATAAAGTTTGTCTTGATTCACATTTTCCACCTCCCTTCATCGGGATTTGTAATCAACAGGCATTCAGCTACCCATGATACTGTGGCATCATCAACCTCGCTTATCAGAATCCACTCCGGGCGGCTCCGATGCGATAATCCGTACTGCCTATAAAAACGGATGGAACACATCCCGGATAAACAGCCTACGTGTTAGCAGCTAACTCACAGCTCTGGGGAACAGACTTTCTTGGGAAGCAGTTTTTAAACTCGACTAAGGATGATCAGAACTTGTTCCTGCTGATTACAGCTATTTTATCATGGGTATGTGAATGCCTGTTGATTATTAGATTAAACCCGGCGGAACTTCGCCGCAGCAGTGAAATCTCCATTCGCTACGCGGCAGAGGTTCATTAGGGTACTCTTGAAACCACCCTAAAATCTATTATACGAGGACGATACTATGAGCAAAATCGGATACATCAGAGTTTCCACCGAACACCAAGAAACCGCCCGTCAGCAGGAGATCATGTGCGACTATCAGGTTGACCGCATCTTCTCCGAGAAGCTGTCGGGAGCGAACACCGACCGCCCTCAGCTCAGGGCAATGCTTGATTATGTGCGTGAGGGCGATACCCTCTATGTGGAGAGTATCAGCCGTCTGGGACGCTCCACAAAGGACTTGCTGAATATCATCGACACCCTCACCGACAAGGGTGTTACCCTCATCAGCCACAAGGAGAAGATCGACACCGACACGCCTACGGGGAAATTCATGTTGACCGTGTTCGCAGCTCTCTCACAGTTGGAGCGTGAACAACTCAAACAGCGGCAGCGTGAGGGCATCGAGATCGCTAAGGCACAGGGCAAGTATACAGGCAGAAAGCCTATCCCCACCGACTGGACGAGGTTCGGGCAGCTCTATGGGGAATGGAGAGCGAAGAACATCACAGGCAGAGATTTTATGCGGAGAATGGATATGTCGGCTAATACATTTTACCGCCGTGTGCGTGAGTATGAAATCCGTCACGGTATTGCCGAGCCGACCTCTGCATGACCGTCTGGCGAACGGAAAAGCCCCACAGCACCATCCGAGCCTTCGGAGCGGAAAACTAACCGCTGAAAAAAGCGCTCTCTCAAAACGCTTGTAAAAACTTTTAGAGAGTGCTATGAGATCTAAGTAAAATCGACACTCCTTGAATAGTAAAACGCCGTAGGATTGCTCCTGCGGCGTTTTATCACGGTCGTTTAATTTGATAGTAAGATAATACATCCAAAACAGCTTTATCATGACAATTATGATCAGATTCTTCAAATCTGTTCATAGCTATTATTCGCTGCGCTTTAATTCTACGCTTAGGGGTGAGAGCTTTAAACTTTTCCCACCACTCATTGGCTAAATCACAATCTTCGTCTGAATGTGACGTGTATCTTTCAGCAAGTTTTTCTCTAAGTTTTGCATCGTACTTTCTCCGGTAAATTATAAATGTTTCGGGCATCCATAGGATTTTTTCAAATTCTTCTATATTTGCACCAAAGGCTTCTTCAAAGAAATCTACACCTCTACCTATTTTTCCTTTTGTGGAGTTAAGTACGGCCTGAATCGCTCTAATGAACTTCCTGTTCCAATGCTCTCCGATGTAATCTCTGTTGTCATAAAACTCAGGATCATCTATGGGGTGATACTTCATAGGAAATGAGTATATTGTAACATCAAGCTCTTCACATAAATCAACATTTATGCGCATACGGTAGTACAATTCTTCGGGTTTATCCTTGAAATTGTAGAGTAGATAATTTGATAAATCTTTAATTCCATATTTTGCTGCTGTTCGGATAGCTTTGATATAAATATCCTTCTGCTCATAATGATCAAAAGCAATTCGTAGTGGTCTGATATTGATTTGAGCAAGTTTTGCCATGTTTTCATCTGTTACAAGCCTTGCATCTACACCTTGATTAAAATCAATATACCGAACTCTTGAACTATGTTTGAAGTATTTATTGTAGTATGCTCTTGCTGTTGCATCAAACTCAAGCACAGCTTCTCTTGTTGCAGTTTCAGGGTAGAGAAGTCCTAATCTTTCTCTATCCAGATAGAATTGCCCTAATTCGTCATCAGATAGCTTATCTTCTATCTTTTTGGCAATAAGTTCGTATATTGATATGATTTTTCTGAAATATCCTCGCAGATTATAGCTTTGTTCAATATTTTTATAGGCAATATCATATTCGTTTGGGGGCGTGTATTTCGCACCTCTTCCAAACCCACATTCAACGATCTCATCAATGATTTGTTCAAAGCAAGGGGATGCAAATACATTATTATCCATTAAAAGCAAATCTTTTCTTGCTCCGAAATGCTCATCAACATATTGAAGCTGACACTTAATTCCTATATAATTCTTATAATTCGGCTCCAGCCTTTTAACAGCGCAAAAGGCGCAGTTTCTAATACATCCTCTTGTCATGTATCCAAAGTATGCGTTATTAGCTGGATACTGATAGTCAATTTCTTCGAGAATAGAGTAATCAAGCGGTAATTCGTCAATTATATCTGTGTTACCTTCATCAATATCTCCTGGCTGATCGAGTAAACCTACGTGTGGGTATATGCCTGTATCTTTGTACATCTGATCTGGAAGTATAGTTGATGCAATACCGCCTACCATTATTTTACCATCTGATTTGCAGAATGCTTTTGCTGCATTTATCGTGTCAACGGTTTGCTTCCAATAAAATGTAAACAGCGTAGTGATCCCAACAAAGTCAAAAACAGCATAATCCTTCCGAACAAATCGCTGACGATATGTTTTGATTATATCTTCATATTCAGAGTTTCTAAAATCGGGGATTTCATCAAGATGAGAATATTTACCGGTTTTTATGTATTCAGTTAGCTTATGAAAGTATTTACCTAACTTTATTTCATTGACCTCTGCATAAAACTCCTCGCAAAGCAAGTGAGCAGCAAACAGCCTTAAATCTCCCTTGTAAAAACGAACATCATCCCCACATCTCCTAAAGTATGTAGCAATTTTCATAAGACCCATAGGGGGATATTTGTTTTTATAGTTCGGCTCTATTAACAGAACTTTGCGGCTCATTTGAATTCTTCCTCAATCTTTTGAATTATCGTTTCTGCTGTTTTATCATCAGTGCTGCTTAAAATAATGCTGAATATTTTACTGATGAGAACTCGTTCTTTTTTGTTGCATCGTGACAACCGATCTGTTCTATGTGGTTGTTTAGTAGGAGGTGGGGGCGTTTCGATAGGTGGAATATCGGCATCAAATGGCGTTTTTTCTTCTTGTTGCCTGTCCTTCTTTATACGCTGGATAACCTTTTGCCTAACAGCACTTACTTCTGTTTCGCCACCCGATTTTTCAAGTCTTTTTAAATCGCCTTGTGCTTTTTCTGCTGCATCTCTTGCAGTTGAAAGATCATCTGTGGCTCTTTGTGCGTGTTCTGCGTCTACATAATCGTGTTTTTCAATCTTTTCCTCATGTTCCTGTCGTTTCTTGTCAAAACTATCTATTTTACTAAAAGAGCTATTGATACGAGAAGCATCGTAATAGATTTTAGTTAGAACTTCACGAAAATACTTACGGACTTCCTGTTCAAACCAAGCTCTTGTAGCGTTTTCATTAAAGTAGTCTCGCTGAGAATTCGGAATCAGGAATTTTGAAACGGCATACATTTCGCCAATATAATAGTGCTGACCTCTATCTTCCTTGAACAACCCCTGAAGAGCGTCATCGTTGCCAATCTGGATGTTTTCCTTCCGAAGACGCAAGCCACGCATATCACACTCTTTGGCTATAATTGCCTTGAATTTGGAAAGACCAAACCAAAGCCACATGACTAAATTGCCTTTATCATCATAGAAATCTTTGAATTCGACACCAAAAACTTCATCGTCGCCTTTACTTGTTTTGAAGTGAGTAGAATACTTTTTGAATATTTGTTCGCCATTCATTTTTATTCTGTATTCATCTATCGTGTAGCCAATCTCTTGTGCGTGTTTATGTATCTCTCTCTTATACGGAAAAGTGTTCTGAAACGGCACTGGTGCAATGAAGGATAGGTAATTCTTTACCTGAGTAAAATCAAGTAAATCCCTATTTTCATCATTAACGCCTTTTAAAGTCACTCGAAACCAATGCTGATCCTTGACTTTGGAATCCTTTTTGTATTCAAACTCAAAAATCTCTTTTAATACTTCAGTTGCTGTGAACTTCTCCCCATTAATATTACGATTCAAAAGTTCACGCATTTTCTTAGCATTGCATATCATTGTAGAAACTGTATCTTCACCTACAGCTGTAGATTCAAAGACAAGCTCCTGACAATATGCTAATCCACATAATCTGCCAATACCTCTAAAACCCTTATCTGCACCAATTTTTTTATCTGAATCTGCTATATTGGCAAGTGTTGGCTCAAATAAATGCTGCGGAATGCCTGTTGCATTATCTTCAATGCTAATGGTTCTGTCTTCAGGCATAAGCCAAATGTTAATTTCACCGTCTTTACGGTCAGATAATAAACCTATTTCGACGGCTTTATCTATCTGATCACAGGCGTTCTGAATATACTCTCTATAACTTACCTTAGAATCCTTATACATTCCGGTTGTAATATTTTCAAGTATATTTGCGCCAAAAATAATACTATCCATAAAGGTACTCCTATTTCTTGAATTGCTTATATATAGGCTTAGGGAACTTTATCTTCAATAACGAACGGAAAATAGGATTCTGAATCAAGTAATCACCTTGTTCTAATCGAGTCAACATATTTTTGTAAGTCGAAGGTAAGCTGCCATAATCCTTAGTTGCCGTTTCTATGGTGTTTGTTCTGCCATAAGCGTGAGTAGAGCAGTTTCCGGTTACTCTTTGATGAATATTAGACCTGAACTGCTCAGCACCAAATAGAACAACTCCGAGAGAACGTCCACGCTCAGTTACATCAAGTATTTCTCGTAGAATAGGCGAAGACTTGGGTGTATCCTTAGAAGCATATTTATTAAGCTCATCAATAAATATGATAATACGAGTAGGAGGATTCACACCACTCTCGCCGTCATATTCTCCTAATTTCAGATTGTAAATTGTTCTGACGGCATCACCGAACACAAACGCCTGTTTTTCTTCTGGGAGCTTCGCAACATCAATCACACAAACATCATTTGCAGAAATATGCTTTAATGCATCAGCTAATCTACATTCACTATTATTTACATTTGCTCTATTAGCAAACATTTCATCGTTCTTTGTGGCTTTATTGATTATTCTCTTGAATTTTCTCCAGCTTAGTACTGAGATTTCATTAGATGCTCTTTGCTGACCTCTTCCAGAGGGCTGTGAACGCTGAGACAACTCATCAACTTTATCTCTAAACTCTTCCCACGTGGAAATACCACCAAAATCAGGATCATTAGCATCTATTATCTTGCTGATAATGGCTTCCATCGTTTGCTGTGGATCGTCAATATCAGCAAACAGCATTTCTAAACTTTCCTTATCATCGACATAGGAATACTTGAATTTATGAAGTATACCGTCACGAATATAATCCTCAACATCTTCTTTTGAGAGATATGTTGATCTCTTCTCTGTCATGTTGCTATAATATGGAATGTAATAGTGTACTTGCCTAAATGGCTGACCAGATAATCCGAGCGATGCGTACTCTTCCAAAACTCTCTGTCGTTCTTCCTCTCCATCATCTTCAAAGTCATTTGCTGTGTCAATCGCCATTAAGTCCTTGCCTTTAACATTAAAAATAACAAATGCAACGCTTTCGTCATCACCTTGACTGCCTGTCATGAATTGCTCTTGTATTGCTTTCATAAGGAACATTGCATAGGAGGTCTTGGATGCTAATCCGGAGATTCCGGAAATGTTCAAATGTGCGCCTTCCGGCCCTAAAATAAACTTCGAGTTCAATTGTACGGGCAATGTTATCTCAGCATCAGTATCCTCATACATTTTTAAGAATCCGCATACAAGAGGATTTTGAATATTATTAAGCCCTAATGCTTTCGTAACTTCATCTGGAGATGCTAAATAGACTTTGGCACCGCTATGAACTGGAGTGTACAGGTTTTTATCATTGAACGAAATAGATGCCTCAACATAGTTCATTCCAACACGCAGAGTTGGTGCTTCAACTTCTGCATTACCAAAATCACTTGAAATAAAACTCGTCAAGAAACTCTCAGCATCGGTGATGTGTGAAATATTCTCAATTACTCCATATGAGTAAGAGCCTTCAATATGTTCGATCTTTACAATATCAAAGGCATGGAGCTTCAAATTGCAATCTGTCCAGAAGGTGAATTTATCCATTGTTGTTGGCCATTTTTCTGTGGCTATTACTCTACCAATTAGTTTGTTCACCGTTGTTACCTCCTAAAATAAATGCAGAAAACTCTCTGCACTAAGATATTTTGATTTTACATATTTTTCGGTTAAATAGACAGGATACAAGTGATTTGCCCAACGCAAATCAGTACCATAGCACACGGGGTTTCTCTCATTTATTAGTAAAGCGCTCAACATATTAACTAAGTCACTATCAATACCATATTCATTTTCTTCCTGAGTTACAAGCATCTTTTCAACCTTTATAACTCCGTCAAATGCTGTCCTTGTTCTTGACCTATCTCTTAATCTTATATACCAAACAGCAAATCGAATATCACTTTCAACACCTTTATAATTTGGTCTATAACACGCTACAGGTGTTCTATGATACAGCGGAAGCTCTGCTATGTATCCAGGATTGGGTTTTCCATTGACATCCCTACATATTTCAGGATTGAAATTTTTAGACACGCCAAGAACATAATTGTAATTATTTTTGAATATCATGCTTTTGCGTTTATCTGCTATTATATCTTTAGTAGGTCTATATTCAAGAGATCCATCCTTTACTAAGTAATGCTCTGAATCGAGCATTCCTTTTTTTACAAGCTCTGCGACCATATCCTTCTCGCACTGTATCATTTCATCTTGTATCTTGGCAGTTCCTCTGTCCTCAAATTTTTCAGGATCAGTCTTTGTAGAGTAAGGAATGATGTGTTTTATCTCGATGCCCATTCTTTTCAAAACAGGTAGTTCGCTTAATTTCATTGCCATAGCTTTGAAATAACCTGGTCTTCCATCCGCATCTGCAATATCGGGAACTGATATAACTATCTCTCTCATGAAGCGTTCAGGCTTAATGATTTTATTCTCCCGCTTACAGCAACCTACACCAATCTGTCCAGCAACTATCGGATAGATAACGCTTCTTCCCCCCGAAGCTATATAGGCATGATCATCAACCTTGTATACTCTGCGTGATCCGTCAAGGAAGTAAGTTAAGTATTGTTCTTCACGAAGGGCAAGATCAAGTGCCTGCTTTTCAAGAGAAACGTAGTTCTTGGTTGGATTGGTCTCTGCCGTTCTTTCCCATATTATAGTATCTTCACTATAGTCGATAAAAGGTCTTTCAGCATGATCAAGACCATACTTATGTGCTTTATAACTTTTTCCACCAGTCTCATCTGCCAACACCTGCATGACAGATTTGGGGCTATCGGGGTATACTTGGCTCATATATATTCACATCTCCCTATTGGATGATCTACAAGAAAACCAGAATCATGACTTATTGTTTATCTACCCTCATTATGGCAGACTATACTCTTTTATATTATACCACAACTTGTCAAAAAAAGCAATAGATTTCGAGACGATTTTAATCAAAACGACACAAACGACACAAAGCAACACACTAATGCTAAATATAAGGACAACTATCTACAATTTTCGTATCATATCGCCTCCAAACAGAAGCAAACGCTGAGAAACAGCGGCAAATCGTCTATCAGCGTCAGATTTTTTTGTCATAGGAGTATCTGCCTGATATGACACGCACCTTAATATCGAATAGAACTTATGTGAAATGGAATATGAGTAAGCCAATGGACTAAACCCCACTGAAAAAGTAAATTACTAAAAAACAGTCTTATCCAAACACATAGGGATAAGACTGTTTCTGCGATTTCCGTCTATTCAATCATTCCTGAATCTCCTGCATCATAGTCGCACCGTCCTTGAAACCTGCCTTGTATGCAGCTCTCATCTCAGCGGCGGCTGTCTCGCTCACGCAGTCCAGTATCTTGTGGAATACATCGATTTGCTCCTCACTCAGCGAATCTTCAAACGGTATACAGAGCTTGTTGAACTCATCAGAGAACTCGGCAGAGTGGATTTCGCCCTGTCTGTAATTGTACATCGCATCAATCATAATGGTACGTCCTTTCTTTCCCTCCAACACACGGAGAGTAGCCATATAACTGTTATTCATTGTATTATCGGTGTAGGTCACTTTGAGCGTGTCCATAAATAACAGGTATAGGCGTCCAGGATAGTTCCTGTGATAGTGCTTGACCAGCTCAGCCAGATAAGGCACTCTTTGTCGATGTAGTTCTTTATAAGCTCATTCATATCTATCTCTCCATTTATTTTGTTTTTTTTATAAGCCTTCAGCCGCCTGTAGTAATTTGTTCCATGGGAAGAGAGCACTACAAAAAGCAGCAGAAATATGATAAAGCCAGAGCTCATACTCTGTTCTCCTTTCCTTATCCGTCGATGTCCCACAGTGTCCTGAGAGTCTCGCAGACCTCATCTGCCGTAAGACCGGCGATCTTAGCTGAGTGTATGGCGTCTGTCAGGTGAGTTTCCAGCTGACGCATATGCTGTTCAGCCAGCATCTTCTGATCCTGAGCGTTGACGAAATACCCCTTGCCCTTAGAAGCCGTAACAAGTCCCTCAGCCGAGAGCTCTTCGTAGGCCTTCATGGTGGTGATGACGCTGATCTTCAGGTCCTGCGCAAGACCTCTG
>OMXX01000286.1 GCA_900315105.1 uncultured Prevotellaceae bacterium
AATATCCTGCTATCATGGAAAATGGAGGTATTAAGATGCCCTTTGAAAAGCAGAAAGAGTATGTTGAGAGACTATTTCTACCAAGAGTGACCTCCTAGAATAATTGAAAGACAGCGAAAATTATTCAGCCGTATAAGACTTTTTTCATCTTTGCGGCTGGATTTTTTTTGCAGAAATAAAGTCTCTATTTATAAAAATAGAACAGGCAGAACTCGAAAGTCATTCCCAATCACAATTTGGTCGTTTGGTAAGTTTTCATTTGGTTATTTGGTAAGTATTCATTTGGTTGTTTGTCCAAGTTCTATTCACCCATTTGACGAATAATCGTTCGCCCATTTGACGTAATTCTCTTCTGTATGTGTTTATAAAACCTCGGTTTTTGGCACCTTTTTTAAATGAATGAGAGTTTTCTCGGATATTATTCGTATTTTTGTGCCAAAATTAGTACTTTTATCAAAGTATTATAAACTATGGTTTAATCAGTTTTGGCACTTGCTTATGATAATTGGATATGCTCGCGTTAGTACGCAGGATCAACATACCTTCAGACAAATTGACCAGTTGAAGGAATATGGGTGTGAGAGAATTTATGAGGAGAAGGCATCTGGCGGCAAAAGAGACAGAAATGAGCTTAACCGTATGATGGACGCCTTACGGGAAGGAGATGTTGTAGTTATTACAGAATTAACTCGATTGAGCAGGTCTGTGAAGGACTTGTTTGACATAGTAGATAAAGTCCATCTTGCAGGAGCTGATATTAAGTCTTTGAAGGAGTCTTGGATAGACACGACAACTCCGCAGGGTAAGCTTCTCTTTACGATGTTTGCCGGTATCAGTCAATTTGAACGCGATATAATCCATCAAAGAACGATGGAGGGATTACAGGCAGCCCGTGCAAGAGGTCGCAATGGTGGTCGCCCACCCAAAGATGAATCTAAGATAAAACTTGCTTTGAAAATGTATGATTCCAACAGGGATAAGCAAAACGACTTTATATAGATATATAAGACAACGGATATGCGGATAGCACTACGGTAACCCCTCAAAAAAGTGAGTTGCCGTAGTAAAATAACGCATTTTTCTTCAAATGTTTAAACGGTCTGGTACACAAACGTGGATAGAACTTGGCCAAATGCCCGAGTGAAACCTGGCCAAACGCCCGAATAAAAATTGGCCAAATGGCGGAATAAATTTTGGCCAAATGGCGGAATTCTAAAAAATAATTTGTATCTTTATAATTTGTATCTTTACACCAAAATTAAGCGGTCAAAATCAACAGTTTATCGGCTCTTGCGGCTTGATGGTATTAAGCCTAGTAGGAAGTAATATTATTGCTCTTGCAAACACGGTCTAATACGGCCTCTCTATTTTATACATAGTATAAAATGTATTTCACGCACGCGCGCTGCTAACTGACATATAACATAGTTATATGTCAGTTAGCAATCGCCTGGGATATTATTTATATAATATCCCAGAAGCCATAGTTTAAGAAATCGTGTTTGCCTCAATGTTTCTGTTCGGGATTTGTGAAAAATTTAATTACCAAATACCATAAAATATGGCTTCAAACATTAAAAACAACAAAATTTCATCACAAATACATATTTTCTTTTGAAATTATTTGGTGAACAGAAAAAATATCGGTAATTTTGCAAAAGTTACCGACCTAATAAATGTTAAAATATGGTTGAGCATGACAAAATAGTTGATATTATAAGAGAATATATCGACCGTGCAGAAAATGGAACTCTGTTTTTTAATAACAGTTTTCCTGATTACGATGACGAATATGTTGGCAAGGTGCTCTCTGACCTTGTCAAACAAGAAGTTATTCATCGTTTATCACGAGGTGTTTATCTTAAAGCTGCTAAAACAAAGTTTGGTCTTGTGTATCCTACAACTGAGGAAATTGCAAAGGCCATAGCCGAACGTGACAATGCAGAAGTCTTGCCTACAGGTAGTGCTGCATTGAACATTCTTGGTCTATCAACTCAACTTCCTATGAATCCTGTCTTTTTAACTAGTGGATCTGCAAGAAAGATTAAGTGTGGTAATAAAATTATTACATTCAAACGTGGAGTGCCAAAGAACTTTGCCGTCAAAGGACAGATGATGCGACTGCTGGTTCAGGCGATGAAGGCAATTGGTGAGAGAAATATTACTAAAGAGGAATTGGGGGTGATTGGTAGTTTGCTACAAAAGTATCCAGAAGAGGATACCATCAAGCATGATTTGACAGTTATGCCTCAATGGATAAAGAATACAATACAACAAATATTGGCTTATGCTCGGCTTCGGTGAAGAGCTTCTCTGCATCTTTGCCGTTGTCGATCTGATCGCCGTTGAAGTATTTGGCGAGCAGGCCGACGTTCTTGAAGAGAGCGTAGGAAACGCCGACTTCGACACCCTTGGCACCCTTCAGAACGCCATCGTACGTGCCGAACAGCGAAGCGTTCTGGCCCATGCGACGGTATGCAGCGTATGCGCTCCAAGAACCCTTGTTCGCCGGGACATAGTTGCCATAGTCATACTCGACCTGCCAAGCGTTGTCCTGATAGTCAGCCTTGGAGTTGTTTGCATAGGAACCCCAGAGACGGTTCTTCGCATCGAAGCGATAGCCGAGGTTTGCGGACCAGATGTCTGCCGAATCCTCGTCGTTGT
>OMXX01000044.1 GCA_900315105.1 uncultured Prevotellaceae bacterium
GACATGGAGCATTATGTCTGCCTCACGTCCAGTACTTGCCAACTTTGACGAGAACGAGATAAAATCGATTCTTTCTGATAATAATTGTGGTATATTCACTAAGGCTGGTGATAAGGACGCATTCAAGGCCGCTATCATCAAGCTGTATGAGAATCGTGACCTCTGCAAGGAATATGGTCAGAATGGTCGTAAATTCGTTATGCAGAATCTGACTCGTGAAGTCGGTACACAGAAATATGTAGATGTCATCAAATCAGTAGTGAAATAATCCTATCAATTTGTATCGCGAGATATCCTGTCAGATGTAGCTTTTTAACGTGGGTTCGACGAAACAAATTATGTCATAATGTCTGTTCGTCGAACCCACGTTGTTTTGCTTGTTTTTTTCTAACAGAACTGATATGTTATTACAACAATGATATGTTGCATATCTGTAAATCGATTTCGCACTATTCCTGTACTTTTTTATCAGAACATTCTCAAATATATAGACAAAAATCGAAATATCGAACAAAAAGCTTGCAATATTCATAAAAAATCGCTACCTTTGTTCGCGATTTTGGGAAAAGAGATGTGAATCTTGAAAATTCCCAAGTTCGTGGTTCTTGGCTCCTAATGCCCTATTTCCCAAAAGAATACAATTCCTTTGGGAGGATTTTTTGTGTCATGCCATATCCACAGATTCTTCATCAATGTTCTTTGGATAAATATTGCAAACTCTGTATCAGTCTTGGAAATTAGGAAGTCATCAAATAACACATCGGAAAACAACCAATAAATGCAAGTACAAATTTCGGATAGGGCGGGGCTTGCCCGTTGGATGGTAATAGTAGTCGATTTGCTGCTTTTAAATGCCGTATTTGCTTTGGGCTCTCATATCGGAATGAAGCCCACCACCCACATGGCACAGATGCTGTGGAATATGGCATATCTCATATCCGTAATTCTTAATGCTCCAATTGCCCAGAATCGTTTCGTTAAGGCAGAGCAGATTATCTCAAAGGCTATAGGTACAGCCCTCCTTATGGCTGTGGCCTATTCCGTCCTCATCTGTCTGGCACGTCTTTTTGATTTCCATTGGTCAATTTTAGCTATCAATATCATTGTCCTCCTCCTTACCGTCTCCGTTTCACGTGTCACCTGCCGACTCCTGCTGAGAGCCACACGAAGAAGGGGCAAGGATCGTAGAACAGTCGTATTTGCAGGAGCAGGTGTGAATCTCAGAGCTTTATATGACCGAATGGCACTCGATCTCTCCACTGGCTACAACGTCATTGGCTATTTTGAGGATCAGCCATCCACACACCTTCCTGAGACACTCCAGCGACTTGGAACCGTAAGTCAGGTTACCAGCTATCTCGACAACAATCATGTCGATATGCTCTTCTGCAATCTCTCATCATCAAGATCTGAAGAGATTCTGAAGATAATGAACTACTGTGAGAACCACCTCATCCGATTCTATTCAGTACCAAATGTACGCAACTATGTTCATCGCGCCATGACAGTCGAGTACGTGGATGATGTTCCTGTCCTCACCTTGCGTAGTGAGCCATTGCTCAATCCATTCAACCGCATCATCAAGCGCTTATTCGATGTCATTGTTTCTCTCACGTTCCTTGTCACTTGCTTTTGGTGGATTGCAGCCATAGTTGCTCTTATCACCAAGATCACGATGCCTGGACCGGTCTTCTTCCGACAGAAGCGTAATGGTATCAACGGAGATGAGTTCACTTGTCTCAAGTTCCGTTCTATGCGTGTAAATGCTGATGCCGACAAGGTACAGGCTACAAAGAATGACCCACGTAAGACCAAGTGGGGTAACATCATGCGCAAGACCAATATCGACGAACTTCCACAGTTCATCAACGTCCTTTTGGGCGATATGAGTATTGTTGGACCTCGTCCGCACATGGTTAAGCACACAGAGGAATATGGAGCCTTAGTTGATAAATACATGGTTCGTCATTACACCAAGCCAGGAATAACAGGTTGGGCACAAGTCACAGGTTCACGAGGTGAAACCTCAGAACTATGGATGATGGAAGAACGTATCAAGAAAGACATCTGGTATGTAGAAAACTGGAGTCTCCTTCTCGACATCAAGATTATCCTTAAAACCATCACCAACGCCCTCGGAGGCGAGAAAGGCAACGCGTATTAACTGCATATTTTCGTTGAGTTATAGTTTGACCACAGATATCCCAGATGTCAATTTCTAGTGTAAGCGAACATATCCCTTAAATCTGTGTGGTCTGTGTTCGAAAAAAATATAACCACAGATATCCGGGATTTCACAGATGTTAATCCATAGCGTAAGCGAAACATCCCTTAAATCTGTGTAATCTGTGTTCGAAAAAACATAACCACAGATATTCGGGATTCCACAGATACTCATCCAGAGCGCAAGAGAAACAACCCTTAAATCTGTGTAATCTGTGTTCGAAAAAATATAACCACAGATATCCGGGATCTCACAGATTCCCATCCCGAGCGCAAGCGAGTATATCCTATTAGTCTGTTTTATCTGTGTTCGAAAAAAATATAACCCCAGATATCCGGGATTCCACAGATACTCATCCCGAGCGCAAGCGAGTACATCCTGTTAATCTGTTTTATCTGTGTTCAAAAAAATATAACCCCAGATATCCGGGATTCCACAGATACTCATCCCGAGCGCAAGCGAGTACATCCTGTTAATCTGTTTTATCTGTGTTCAAAAAAAATATAACCACAGATATTCGGGATCTCACAGATTCCCATCCCGAGCGCAAGCGAAACATCCCTTAAATCTGTGTGATCTGTGTTCGAAATAAAACAACCCCAGATATCTGAGATCTTACAGATGTTAATCATAATCTAATCTGTGTTCATATGTTCTACCAAAAGCAGGAAACATACAATATTAATGGTGCAGCAATGCATGTATATAATATTCTTGGACATGGATTTCTTGAAGCCGTATATCAAGAAGCATTAGAGATGGAATTCCAAAGAAGAGGTATTCCATACGAACGAGAGAAAGAGCTGAGTATTGATTACGATGGTAATATTTTGAAACAAACATATAAAGCAGACTTTGTATGTTATGACAATATCATAGTAGAATTAAAAGCTGTATCCAAACTGGATGATTCCCATCGTGCTCAAGTGTTCAACTATCTAAAAGCTACAGGATATAAAGTCGCCCTTCTTTTTAATTTTGGTGCAGCAGAAGGCCTTGAATACGAACGAAAAGTAAAATAGAAATCACAGATACTCATCCCGAGCGTAAGCGAGTATATCCTGTTAATCTGTGTAATCTGTGTTCGAAAAACAACCACAGATATCCGGGATCTCACAGATGTCAATTCTTGGCGCAAGCGAGTATATCCTGTTAATCTGTGTAATCTGTGTTCGTAAAAAATATTCGTGGTCTCACAGATGTCAATCCCGAGCGTAAGCGATATAATCTCTTGAATCTGTGCTATCTGTGTTCGAAATAAAATAAATAGTAGTCTCACAGATGCTCATCCCGAGCGCAAGCGAGCATATTCGATTAATTCGTGCAATCCGTGTTCAAAATAAAAAAATAGCGGTCTCCCAGATACTCATCCCGAGCGTAAGCGAGATAATCCCTTAGATTTGTGTTATCTGTGTTCGCCCCTAAATATTAAGGTAAAAGATTAACGTAGTTATCCCTGTTCGGCTTAATTATGATCAGAAACCTCAACGACATATCCCCCGTCCTCACCTCCCACGGAGTGGGACAGAAACGCGTTCTCCTCTCAAGTAGCGAGGCTGGCTGCTCACTCACCCAGATAGCAGTCACCACCCTCAAGGAAGGAGAAATCGCAACCGCACATATCCATCCAGATATGCAGGAGGCATTCTATGTGATGGAAGGTGAGGTAGAAGTCGTACTCGATGGCAAGCACACCCTCTGCACCAGGGACACCTTCGTCTATGTGGATAAATGCACCAGTCATGAGATGAAGGCAAGGACCGATTGCCGTATCATGACCATCGGATGCGTTATCGAGTCTTCACGAAACAAACTCTACCCGATGCTTTTCAAGCAGAACCGCAAGACACTCGTATGGGGAACAGAGGACTGGACCGTATCAGGAGTGCCAAACTCCGAGTCAGAGGTGGAGAACGGAACATGGGCACGCTATAACCTAACGGAGGTTATCAGTAGGAGACCAGAGGAAATCCTCGGAAAGCAAGTAGCAAAGAAATACAACAACCAACTGCCACTCCTCACAAAGATCATTGATGCCCACAAAGACCTCTCCATTCAGGTGCATCCTAATGATGAGATGGCAAAGCGAGAGCACAACAAACTCGGAAAATCCGAGATGTGGTACATCCTCGATGCAAAACCGGGCTCCTATCTCTATGCCGGCTTCAAGCAGCAGATAACGCCAGAGGAATACAAGGAACGCGTTGCTAACGGCACTATCTGCGAGGTCCTCGCCAAGCATGAGGTACACAATGGTGATGTGTTCTATCTCCCAGCCGGACGCGTACATGCCATCTGCGGAGGCATAAAACTCGCAGAGGTACAGCAATCCTCTGACGTCACCTACCGCATCTATGACTACAACCGTCCAGGACTCGATGGAAAACCACGAGAACTCCACACAGAACTCGCCTCACAAGCCATTGACTATAAGGTCTATCCTGAGTACCGCACGGAACATACCGAGGACATAGGTACAGCCAACGAGATCCTCAATACCCCATTCTTCTCAATCAAGGTAATCGAGACCACAGAGCCGTTCCATCGCAACATGATCAAGTACGACTCCTTCATCATCCTCATGGTATTGAATGGCGATTGTAAACTCAAAGTCCGTTCCACCGGCTATGAAGTAACCGTTCCCGAAGGCAACTCCTGTCTCATGCCAGCTTCGATCGCCGATTACGACATCATCCCAATAAATAACGAAGAATCACAATCCTCTCCCTTTAAGGGAGATAAGAGAGGGTCTGTGAAAGTCCTCGAAGCCTTCATCAACAACAAAAAGACCATCGGAAAAATCATCTCTGACTTCTTCCATCAGAATTGATGTCAGTTTATGGGATTAGTAATTAGAGAAATTCCGAGCGTAAGCGAGCCAATCCCTTAAATCTGTGCAATCTGAGTTCGGAAAAAATAGACCACAGATATCTGGGATCTCACAGATGCAAATCACAAGCGTAAGCGACAAATCCCAATAATCCTTTTAATCTGTGTTCGAAAAAAGTAAGGATTAGTGGTTAGAGATTTGTGCGAAAAGAACAAGTCATTAACTATTTACATCCAATTATTTGGATAATACAATAAGAATTTGTGTCTTTGCCCAAAAGATATAGGAATGTATGATATCAACAGTAGCAACAAAGACATCAGTCGACAAAAGTCAGCATTCTCTTGCGAAGGACTCGTCCACTCGTGAGAGAATAATGGCAAGTACAATGTCAGTAGATGAATACTTCGATGAACTGATAGGCCAGGTGTGCGAGAATTATGCAAATCTATGAGGTTCGAATCAGTCATGTTGCTCGTGTTGATATGGCAGAATTGTGTAAGTAAATAAAAGTTATGGCAACGATAGTATTAGATGTGCAGGATGAGACCCTGCTCACGCAAATCAAGAAAGCATGCCAGTTGCTTAAGGGCGTGGCATCAGTAAAGGTGCAACGCAAGCCCAAATCCAAGAACGAGGATATCACCCAGACGGCAGGTTATAAGGAGGCAATGGATGACATCAAGTATGGGCGTGTGACAGAGTATGCTTCGCTGAAGGATTTCTACAAAGAAATGGGACTCTGACGTATGGCATATACAGTAAGGGTATCTACGCGTTTTAAAAAAGACTTTAAGCGCTGTATAAAGCGTGGGTTTGACATGAAGTTAATTACAGACGCCATGGATTTGCTCGAGGCTACAGGCTTCCTCCCTGCTGAGTATAAGCCGCACCTATTAAAGGGCGATCACAAGGGGCAGTGGGAGTGCCACATCGACCCCAATTGGCTGATGACGTGGGAGCAAAACGATAATGAGCTCACGCTGCTTTTCTTGCAGACTGGTACTCACTCGGATATTTTCGGGAGGTAAGGTAAACATTTTCCATCAGAATTGATTGGGTTAGAGCCAAGAGGTTGGTGGTTAGAGGTTAGAGTTTAGAGACCACGGAAGCACGGAATAAACGGATGCCACAGGTAAGAGTCCCCCTATGCAGGGGGATTTAGAGGGTCTAAGCGTAAGCGAGATAATCCCTTAAATTTGTGCAATCTGTGGTTGAGATAGAATAATGAAAGGAAATTGCAAAAAATGCAAATTCCATCTTTTCGATAGGAATAATCTTTAAGAGCAAAAGAACCATTCTTTATAATATATATCCACCTCAATACTGGTGTCTATGAGTCTGCAAGAGCAAATAAAGATATTTCAAGAACAAAAGGTTCGTAGCGTTTGGGATGAAGAAAAGGAAGAATGGTATTTCTCCATTGTTGATGTATGTGGTGTGCTCACAGATCAGCCCGATTATGACAAAGCACGAAAGTATTGGAACAAACTCAAGCAGAGATTAAGAGAGGAAGGCTTTGAACCGGTGACAAATTGTCACCAGTTGAAATTAACGGCAAAAGATGGGAAAAAACGTCTGACCGATGTTGCCACCCCTCAGGAACTATTTCGCATCATCCAATCCATACCGTCTAAGAAAGCAGAGCCTTTTAAGCAATGGATGGCTCAAGTTGCGGCAGAGCGACTTAATCAGATGCAAGATCCAGAGCTGAACTTCGAACAGGCCTATTCAGATTATCGCAGACTGGGCTATTCTGACAAATGGATCAATCAACGACTAAAAAGTATCGAAATACGCAAGGCTTTGACCGATGAGTGGAATAGGGCAGGAGTTAAGGAAGGATTACAATATGCATCCCTGACAGATATCATCACGCAAGAATGGAGCGGTAAAACCACAAAGCAATACAAGAAATTCAAAGGACTTCACAAGGAATCTCTCCGTGACAATATGACCAACATGGAGTTGGCGTTGAACATATTTGCCGAAGCTTCAACCGCCGAGATAAGCAAGGCTCGTAATCCGAAAGGTTTTAAGCAAAGTGCAGATATAGCTCATAGCGGAGGGAAAATAGCAGGCGAAGCTCGTAAAAAACTTGAAGAACAAATCGGCCATTCTGTCATATCCAAGGAAAAAGCATCCGACTATCTTCCACCTGCAGATAGAAGGGAATCACTTCCAACTGAAGATAAAGACGATAATGATTGATAATTGACATCATTTAATCTCGTTCCATTTAAAGCCGGCATCTGCAATCTCGAATCCCAGAGAAAGTGCTAGAAATAGGGTAAAGAATTCCTAAAATATCTTTGTTAAGATGTCTGCGTTGGAGGACGTGTGGTAAGAAGTTTTAGTTTTCTGACAGTTCAGATACAATGTGTTTTATTCCATATCATATATATTATAAAAACCGAACAAAATAATAAATATTTATGCGCTAAATGTACCCCTATATTGTAATATATTGGTGAACAGTTATAGTTTATAAATTGACCATGTGTTATAAAATGAGCGCCAAACTACAAGAATATGATTAAAACAAGAAAAGATCTAAAATACTACATTCAGGAGGATGCAAAAAGAAATGGATATTATAAAAGATATTTTGCATATATAGTTGGTTTGTTGATTGGCAATGAAAATGCATATGTTTTTAAATATCTAAAATTATTGAGACATGTAGAGTATTATTATAATAATAAAACTATTTTTCATAAGTTTTTTTATTTTTATTATAAAATACGTCAAACAAGATTAGGGTTTAAATTACATATCAGTATTCATCCTAACGAATGTGGATACGGATTGCGAATTATGCATTTGTCTGGAGGTGGAGGTGTTCGTTTGGGTGCAAAGAAAATTGGAAATTATTGTGCTTTTAATGCAGGGTGCTTAGTGGGGACGAATGGTCCTGGCGACACACGTCCTGTGATTGGTGATTATGTGGCATTTGGACCTGGAGCAAAAGCTTATGGCAGAATAACAATTGGAAATAATGTTTTTGTTGCAGCAAATTCTGTTGTGACCAAAAATGTAAGTTCTAATTGTGTTGTTGGTGGGATACCAGCAAAGATGATAAAAGAAACTAAACTTGAGGATAATAGGGTATATAAGAAATTCGGAGGTAATGATATTCGGTGAATATGTATTCCCTGTTAGATGCAAAAGCACGTGCTATATATAATTTAGACTCTATCAATATAGTATCTATACTAGTTTATTATTTAATTCTGCATAAAAATCATAGAATCACATTTAAAATATAATGGATAGTATAAAAGCTGATAATAACAAAATTGCGAAGAACACTTTTTTTCTATATGGTAGAATGGCTTTGGTGTTGATTGTCGCTCTTTACACAGCTCGAGTCGTTCTTAATACGTTGGGAATAGAAAATTATGGTATTTACAATGTTGTTGGAGGTTTTGTAATGTTGTTCGGATTCCTTAATTCAACATTATCATCTAGTATGCAACGATTCTATAATTTTGAATTAGGGAAAAGAGGTGTGGTTGGTGTTTCAAAAGTGTATAAAAGTGGATTGGTCATACATTTAGCGTTGGGTTTTGCAATATTAATAATTCTTGAGTCATTTGGAATATGGTACGTTAATAATATTATGATATTACCAGCTGATAGACTATTATCTGCAAATATTCTTTATCAAACATCAATCTTGTCATTATTGTTTGTTATCCTTTCCATACCATATATGGGGGCAATCATGGCTTTTGAACATATGAATTATTATGCTTTAGTAAGTATTGGTGATGTTATCCTAAAGTTAATTATTGTATTAGTTTTACCATATTTTCCTTTTGACAAACTTATAATATATGGTTCGCTTTTACTTTCTATTAGTGTTATTAACTTTATTGCATATTTTGTATATTGCAAAATAAAAATCTCAGATATTTTTAATAGAACAAGTTGGGATAAAACTCTTTTTAAATCTATTTTGTCTTTTTCTACTTGGAATCTCATTGGTACATTTGCATTCATGCTGAAAGGACAGGGACTTAACCTTTTGCTTAATGCCTTTTTTGGTCCTATTATAAATGCTGCAAGAGGACTTGCTTTCCAAATCAATGGAGCAATAAATGGTTTCTCTGGAAATATATCCACAGCATTTAGACCTCAGTTGGTTGATGCATTTGCAAAAAATAATATTGAAAGGACAAAACGCTTAATGATTACAGAATCTAAAGCTTGTTTTTTTTTAATTGCTTTGCTTATTGTTCCTGTAATTATGGAATTAAAATTTCTATTGAATATTTGGATTGGAAATGCAATTCCTGAATATACGGAATTGTTTACAGACTTAGTTCTAGTTGATATGCTTATATGTACTTTAAACACTCCCTGCACGCAAGTTGCATATGCTGTAGGAACAATAAAAAGGTATCAAGTTACGACTTCTATTGTAAATCTGTGTCTTATCCCGGTTTCTTATCTTTGTTTGATGTTCGGATATAATGCTACTAGTGTGTTTGTTTGTACCATCATATTTTCCTTCTTAAACCAAATCGTATGTGTGTATGTTCTTAGTAAAATGTTTCCTTTGAGTATATTTGAGTATCTGAAGAACGTGTGTTTGCCATGTCTTATATACATAATTTGTTTGCCGATTATTCCATACTATTTGCATATTTCAAATGACATGTCATTTGTTAGATTTATTTATGTTGTAATTGCGGATATTGTTATTGGAATTGTTTTGTTGTATTATGTTATGTGTAATAGCAAGGAAAAGATATATGTGAGTCATTTTATCAGTAGGTTATGTGTAATTTCCAATAATAGAAATGATTTGATTTCCTCAAAATAATGCTATCCAGATTGGCTCTAAAGTTAAATGTTATGCCGAAAGTAAGTGTTGTCATTCCTATCTATGGAGTAGAAAAACACATAGAACGATGTGCACGTAGTCTCTTTGAACAGACTCTTGATGATATAGAGTTTATATTTGTAAATGACTGTACAAATGATCGCTCAATTGCTATCTTGAAACGTGTTCTAAATGAATATCCAAATCGTTTTCACAAAACACTAATATTGAACCACGAAGTAAACAAAGGGAGTGCGTATGCTAGGCGAACTGGTATTGAAGTAGCAACAGGTGATTATATAATTCATTGTGATTCGGATGATTGGGTTGACAAAGAGATGTATGAAATTATGTATAAAACAGCAACGGAATTCAATGCAGATGTTGTATCTTGTGATTACCAATGTCATACTGGAGAAAAAGTTATAAGACTAATGCGTGAACATGTAGAGGAGAATCGGGATGAATTTATAAAAAATATAATGACACAAAAATCGCATTGGGTATTATGGAATAAAATGTTTCGACGACATAACTTATTTGGAATGATAACATATCCTACCCAAAATATGGGAGAAGATATGGCTATCGTTTTGCAATGGGTCTATTTCTGTAATATAATAAAACATATTCAGAAACCCTTGTATTATTATTATACAAACGAGGAATCAATAACCAATATTAAGGATGAGAATGCGTCAGTAAGACGTTTTTCGCAAACTTATGACAACGTAAAAATTGTTGAGTCATTTTATAAAGCCCAAAAGGATTATAACATATTTAAATCAAGCATCAACTGGTTGAAATTAATATGTAAACTACATCTTGATGTAAAAACACTATATGGTAAAAGGATGTGGAGAGATACATTTCCTTTAGTTGAATGGAAATGCTTGTTTAATACCAGTTTGAGTCGAAAACAACGATTTATGGTGTTGAAAAAGATAATAAAAACAAGTCACGCTTATCTTATTCGATAATTCTTATTAAAGTTCATCTTATGAAAACTGTATTATTTTTCCCAAAACTATATCCTACTGTCACTGGAGGTATGGAAGTTTATGATTATCATCTATCAAATAGATTACTGAATGGAGATTTTGATGACATCATAATGATAACGACTGATCCATCATGCAAGTTTAATAAGAATATAATTCATGTCACTAATAGACTTTTTATTTCTAGACGTTGGGGATTGGGCATGTTCTCGATGCTTATATGTTGCTTGTTTTCTTCGAGGGTAAAAATAAGAGAATGGAAATGTGTTATGATTCCATATACTAGCAGTTCTGGCTTGTGTGTTTGGCCTATACTTTTCTTCCATAAGATATTTGGTTTTGACTATTCCATACATTGTCATGGCGGGGGGGCAAAACCATGGAAATATTATAATCTTCAAAAAAAATTTTTTGATTTGGCTTCTCATAAAGCTGCTGTTTCTGAGGCATTGAGACTAGAGTATAGTAGGAGGCTAGGATACAATTTGGAGTATTTACCGCCACTTGTTGAGTTCAAAAAAATATCAGCTAGTATTATAGATTTAAAAAAAGCATATCGTGTTGAAAAGTATGAAAAAGTAATATTGTATGTAGGAAGCATAAAACCTTTAAAAGCACCAGAAGTTTTACTAAAGGCATATTCATCTCTAAGTATAGATGTTAAATTGAGAACTTGCCTTGTGTTTGCTGGTGATGGTCCTCTCAGAAAAGAATTAGAAAGCAAATACAACTCAGATTCCATCATATTCCTTGGTCGTGTACCAAATGATAAGGTTTGTGAGTTGTTTACAATTGCCGATTTCTATTGCATACCTTCATGGTTTGAGGGAACTTCAGTCTCTTTATTGGAAGCAATGAGCAAAGAGTGTTGTTGTATAGGAACCAATGTTCAAGGTATAAACAATATGATAAAAGATAACGATACCGGCTTGTTATTTCCAAAGGATGATGATGCCGTTTTGGCAAAGGTCTTGGAGCGGGTGATTGTTGATGACGAACTGGCGACTCGACTTGGTTCTAATGCAAAGGAATTTTATGAAAAGAACTATTCTTATACAACACATATATCACAAGTTTTAGAATTTTTAAACTATAAATAAAATGCGAAATGTTATAATGATGCATAGTGTTGGCAGCATCCATTCTGGATGGAAAGAGGCATGGCTGTCAATCGAGACAAAACAGTTTGAATATTTATGTAGATATTTGCATAATCACAAATACAGAACGCATTATCTTGATCATTGGTATGATAATGTAGATAAAGGATTAGATTCCAAGGATTTATATCTTACTTTTGATGATGGATATCTTGATAATTTGTTGATTGCATATCCTATTATGGAAAAATATGGAATAAAGGGTACCATATTTATTAATCCTGAGTTTGTCGATCCTTCTACTGGTATTAGAACCTTAGAAGGCAACAAATATCAAACATTAGGTTTCTTGAATTGGGATGAAATAAAGTTTCTTGACAAAACATCTGAATTTGACATACAGTCACATAGTATGTCTCATAATTTCTATTTTAAATCCGACAAACTTATTGATATTCATGATGGTAGTGACAAATATCATTGGTTAGCTTGGATAAACAGACCAGAAAGAAAAGCTTTCTGGCAGTTGGAACACCAAGGTGATTTTACAAAGAAAGGTTATCCAGTATTTGAGTATTATCGAGCATTAGGACTTCGGAGATATTTTCCAGATGAGGATCTTATAAGTTTATCTGAAGAACTTTATGAAAATGGCGTAAGCAAAGATAAAATAATAGAGCAACTTAATGATTTCCTAAGAACTCATCCTGGTCATTATGAAACAGATGAAGAAATGGAGAAAAGATACCGTTATGAACTTTTTGAAAGTAAACGGATACTCGAGAATGAACTGAATAAAAAGATTACCATTCTTTGTTGGCCAGGAGGTGGGTATAATGATACTTCATTACGGATAGTTCAAGAGGCAGGTTATTTGGCATCAACTATTGCTTCTGCAGATAATGCCAGGTTTTATGACAATATAGGCAACTCCTATAAAAGGATAGTTAGATATCCCATGTCATCCAATATAAGATGTGGTCAATTTATTGGAAAAACACGAATTTGTATAGCTACTTTTCCTGCTCATCTTGTATTAAGAATGAAAACAGAGGAAAAAGACATAGTGTGGTCTTTCGTTAGTAAAGTAAGGAATTTTATTAATAGATTTTTGTAGATATGAGAGATTTTTCTTATTATTTAAAGCGTCCAAAGGAAACGGCATATTATATATTTATGAAGACGGCTCACTATCTGCCTGACTCTTTACATTTATATTTATTGTTTAGAATAGAAATGGGATATTGGCCAAATCTTACGCATCCTAAAACATTTTGCGAAAAGTTACAGTGGCTTAAACTACATAACAGAAAAGAAGAATATACCATGATGGTAGACAAACTTGCAGTGAAAGAATATGCAGCAAAGATAATGGGGCATGATTCTGTTATTCCTGTTATTGGAATATGGAATAAAATAGAAGATATCGATTTTGATTCTTTACCCAACCAGTTTGTTTTAAAGACTTCACAAGGTGGTGGCGGAAATGTTATTATTTGTAAAGATAAATCTCAACTAGATATTGTAAAGACAAAAAGAGAACTAAGAGTGTTATTAAACCAAAACATATATAAGACTCGTGTGGAATGGCCTTATAAAAATGTTACGGCAAAAATATTTGCAGAAAAATATATGGTTGACGAGAGTGGATGTGAACTGAAAGATTATAAAATACTGAATTTTAATGGAGTTCCAACCTATATAGAAGTTGATAGCGGACGATTTACAGATCATTTTCGTAACATCTATGATACAAATTGGAATATTCTACCTTATGCTATTGGATTCAGGAACAACCCTAGTGTGGAGATAGAAAGACCCGCTAATCTTGAACAAATGTTACATTTTGCTAGAATTTTTTCTCAAGTTTCCCCATTCCTAAGAACCGATTTTTATATTATAAATAATAAATTATACTTCGGAGAATTGACTTTTTTTCAGAGAAGTGGCTTAACGAAATTCTGCCCTTCAACATTAGATTTGGAATTTGGCAATATGATTTCATTAACTAATTTGTAACTGGTGTTATTCTTATTTGTATTATAATGATTCCTTTATGATATTTAAATGATCTATTCTGTGATTTAAACATTTGCTTGACTGATTCTTATTTGATTTCTATATAATTTAAGTGTGGAAAACAAGGTATATTTATATTGGTTAGTTCCTATCGCATTTTCATATATGACACTTGCAGGTACATTTCTTGGATTTGATCGTGCAGGTTACCTTATATTATTAATAGAGATATTAACATGTCTATATCTCTATAACAGTGATGAATTGTTTAGGGCAGTAGTGTCATATAAGGTAAATGTTTTATTTCTGCTGATAGTCATATACTATGCCATTAGTTCTGCTTTGCATGACGTGCCCGTTGTGGACAACTTTACGGCCTATTTTCGGGAGCAATTTAAATGCTATTTCCTTTTAGTTATGTGTTGCTATCTTTTCTTAAAGAATCCCTCAAAAACTGTTTGTTTTACAATAGCGGGATATTTGATATTCTTATTTTTGTCTGTTAGGGGGGGGCAGATAGAGATTAGTGAATATGATGAAGGTGAGCGTCTAAATGGATTGGGAGCACATTCTACGCAATTAGGACAAATGGCAGGATTTGCGTTGATTTTAATTGTCTATATGCGCTATTTTATGAAAATATCTTGGGGGTATATGTTTTTTTTCTCTATGATACCAATATATGCGATTTTAATTGCAGGTTCAAGAAATGGTCTTTTAGGATTGCTTATGTCCATTGGTATTTTGATATTGACTCCTTATGTTTGCAAGTTTAAATTAAATGTCAAGAATATTGTTTTTTCTGTTGCTATTATTTTAGTGAGCTATGTTGCTGTCAATTATTTACTTGATAATACATATGTAGGAGAAAGATTGCTCAATACAGAGGAGCAGGCACAGATGCAAGATGAATCTTATAGGACGGGAACATGGCTCGATTTGTTAGGTGATAGAGGCTTATACTATTATCTTGGATATCACAATTTCATAGACCATCCTTTCTTGGGAATAGGATATCACAATTTTCGATATTACAATCATATACCATGGCCTGCGCATAGTGAATATGTTGTTCATGTAGCAGAGGGAGGTATATTGGGTGGATATTTGTTTTTTTCTTTTATTGGAATTATTTTTAAGAAACTATTTTCAATATATCGTAAACAAAAAACGACGACTTCGTTTGTGCTATTTGTTGGATTCTGTGTGTTTTTGATGATGTGTGTTACCACCTTTACATATAATCAAATACAATTTTATCCATTTATAGGTATATGCGTAGCGAGTTTTATCGCTAATGATTTAAAAATATCGATTGAATAAAAATACTGGTTTACCAAATATGCCAATGAAAATAGCAATGATTACCGACCACCTTCTTTCGGGTGGAAAGGAACGAAGAATGGTGGAACTGATGAAGGTTCTTTCAAAGAATCCGAGGTATCAGTTCCATATTATTTTGCTTGAGGGGAAGGATGAATCTTCTATTGCCTATAAAGATATTCTGGAGTGTCCTGTAAAAATTACTTATCTGGGACAGTACAACAGAAGACAGTTGATAGTACAAATCTATAAATTATGTAAGAAAGAACGGTTTGATATCCTACATCTATGGGCTGCTCTTGTATATGGCTACATTTTAGCACCTGCTCATTATCTTCTTCATATTCCAATTATCTGTTCTTCCATCACTAGTGCACGAAAACAAGGAGGCGATAAGTTCTGGTTGAATAAGTTTACGTATCATTTCTATGACAAGATTCTTTCCAACTCAATGCAGGCATTTGTTATAAATGAAGTGCCTGATGATAAAGCTATATGCATATACAATGGCTTTAATCCTGAGCGTTTGAGAATAAAGACTTCTTCAGAAGAAATACGTAAGCGTTGGAATCTCAAGACAAAATATATTGTTGCAATGGCTGGTGAGTATTCTCATCGTAAGGATTATCCTCTGTTTGTGCGTGCTGCCAATCGTGTTTTGACGCAAAATCCTGATGTGACATTCATTGCAATGGGTAGCGGAGAGTCTGCTTCTTATGAGGCATTAATCGAGCCACAGAATAAAGATCGTGTTCTTTTTGTTGGTCGGGTTACTGATGTAGAATCTGTATATAATGCAAGTGATGTGGTGGTGCTTGCAACTGCAATCGAAGGAGTGAGCAATGCAATAATGGAAGGTATGGCTATAGGAAAACCTATAGTTTCAACTAAAGGACCTTATGTGGGTACGGCCGAGGTCGTGGAAGACGGTAAGAGCGGTTTCCTTACTGAGTATCATGATGACAAAGCCTTTTCTGAGCATATACTTGTTCTCCTTGCTGATGAAGGACTCCGCAAGCAGATGGGAGATCGAGGAAAAAAGATAGTTGCAGAGAAGTTTAGCATCCAGCAGATGATAGAGGGATTCTCCAAAGTGTATGATGAGTATTAAGCACATGTTGATATGGGCTTATATCTATGTTAATACATATGCTTCCTGTCTAACTGTAAGATTCACGAGTCAGCGGACAACCATTGCGAGAATGGGAAAAAGATAGTAACTTTGCAGTAGCATAGAATATACGAGCATCCTCTGCTCTGCCTTCGTTCATCCTCCGTTATGGCTCTGCTCTCAAAGCAGAGGGAGAACAGAGAAATAGTCTGTGGACTACGACGGCAATTGCTTGTGTCGACGATGCGAAAACTTCAGTTACTAACCTTTATCCCCGCAATCCCTCTCGGCGGTTATGGTATTGAGCAATCAATGCTATATAAAAACATCCCCCTCGGGGGGACAGAAGGGGGGCAATATGGCAATTCTCAATGGCATCGCATCAAAGCTGAAAGGCTCGGCAGGCAGCCTTACGTTCCGCCGCTCGGCAGGCAGGACTATCGTTTCGGAGAAGGTGACCGACGTCAGGGTGTCACGCACCGAACTGCAGCAGCGACATCGCACCAAGTGGGCTAACGTGGTGCAGATGTATAAGGGCATCCGTCCGCTTATCGACTATGGTTTCGAGTCAAAACCGCAGGGCGTGAATGACTATAACATGTTCGTTAAGGTGAACATGCAGCAGACTCCCGTCTATCTCACCAAGCAGCAGGTGGCTGGTGGCGCGTGCGTGGCGGCTCCGTATCAGATTACTCAGGGCTCGCTCCCCGCTATCGTGACAACGGGCACAGGGCAGTCGGTCATGACTGATATCCGTCTTGCTGGTGCGAGCATCACAAGCAGCACAACCGTGGCGGATTTCGCTCAGGCGGTGGTCAGCAACAACGTTGACTACAAGTACGGCGACCAGATTTCGTTCTTCATCATCCAGCAGCAGGTGAACGCGGACACGGGCATCCCTTACTGTCAGTTCGCGGCTGTCAAGGTGCTTCTCGACGCAGCTAACGACGCGAATCTCACGGACGCTGTTGGCGGTTCACACGGCTTCGCTTCTGTTGACGGCAAGCTCGGACACTCGGGCAACGATGGCGACTGCGTGTATTGCTGGGTGCACTCCCGCAAGTCGTCAAACGGCAAGACGCTCGTCTCTTCACAGACGCTCATCGACGCCAACAGCATCCTCTCTGACTATCAGGGCGATGCAGCCTACACCCTCGCATCCTCAAGCTACGGACAGAGCATCTCGGCTTTCCTCTCTCCTGACGGCACCGCTACTGGTAGCGCAGGCGATGGTGGCTCAACCCCTTCCGGTGGTGGTGATGAAGGTGGCGGCGGACTGTAAGGAAATGAAAAGTCAAATGACAATCAGAACGAAATTATAAGCAAATAGATTTGCCCCTTTTAATGCTGCTGAGGCATTGAAGGGGACTCTCTTATGCTTCCATAGAAATTATATAGTTTTATGAATAGGTATTTTGAGGCTCTTTTTAAAAAACACAAGAAGAAACATCTGCCAAAGGCCTTGACTGGTACTTGGTTTGATGAATGGATGAGTTATGGTTACGTCACATTTATAACGAGTTTTATGCTTCAAGGTATGTTGTATGCCAATTGGAGGGATAATGTTATAAAGATTTTGATTGATGTAGTTATAACTCTTGCTCTTTGGGGTGTTGGGTTGCCTTGGTGGGTAGCTCTGCTGATAGCTCATACTATCAACTATTGTATCAATGGTCAGGCAATTTGCGTGTTCTATCATATAAGAGCTGGTAATCTGACTGCTCAGCAGTTTTATGATGGAACTGTGGCTATGAAGGAAAGATTGGATAAATGCAAGTATATGGATGCTGCAATAAGCTACGGTTCTCTTTCTACAGGCAAATGGCATCCTTCGTCTGATATTGATATTCGTTTTATACCTAAGAGGGGCGAATGTAATTTTTGGATGTGTACGCTATGGGCTGTTGGTGAGCGCACAAGGGCATTCTTCAAAGGATATCCGTTGGATATGTATGTGTTCACAATGAAGCATTCATATAATGTAATGTCAAAGAATGAAGTGCCTATTGTGTTTAAGGATATTTTGAATGAGGCACCAAGTTATTATAGTACGCTCATGTCATTCGATGAGTTTAAGAATATGTTCATTTCTGCACATCTGAATAAATGAAAGTAGCATTACATACGGTAGATTTGTTTCCTGGTCGCGAGCGACTGATGCCATTCCGTACAGTGTTGGAGGTCGCTAAGGTTATGCGTGAAAATGGCTGGGAGGCTGATGTAATCAATTCAAGCGTGTCAGAAAAGAAAGTTGCTGATTTCGCTTGGGAGACAGTGCCCGTTGTGCAGTGTCCTCGTGACTTTAGCTTGTTGAGTAAATGGGTGAATGAGCGAGGTTATGATGCATTCTATTTCGCCTGTACCATACGTGAGGGATTGAAGAATCTATGTGGATTTGGAGAGATGAAATGCAGAAAGATTGCTTACGTTCCATCTGGGATAGCTCCAAAAGCAAATGCTCTATGGATGATGCGTATGTATGGTATGTATGCTAAGGCTTGGGTGCTTGAGGCTTTTACGCCCAAATGCCTTATAGGCAAGAAACTTCATAGAGTAGGATTCACGGATATTATAGGTTTAACAGACTATACAAGAAGGAAGGTTGAGGGTGTCCTGAAAGCACATACAATCTATCCTGGTAAGGATAGCTTTGAGAACATGGAAAGTGACTTTTCCATGGTGGAGAATAATGGTTTGAAGGGTGAAAAATTCTTTCTTTTTACTGGTGGACCTGCTCCTTCACGTGGAGGGGCTATTATGCTAAAGGCATTTGATATGTTGGCAGAGAAACAGAAAGATGCAAAGTTGGTGTTCTTAACACGTTGGGATGTTGGCGGTGAGTATGAAGCTCTTTTCCGAGTATTAGGAACTTTGAAGCATATAGATCAGATTGTAATATTGAAGGAAAAGTTGTCTGTAGCTCAACTTAAAGCTTATTTTGAAACGGCATATGCTGTGGTATTGCCGTTTATATGTATTCCTGCAGAGATTCCTCTTACATATTATGAAGTGATGAGTTGCGGAACGCCTGTTATCAGTTTTCCTAATGCTGGTACTACAGAGTATTTGGCTAAGGGTATAATGCAGACGAAGGGAGTGGGCAAAAAAGCCTTGGAGAAAGCTCTTTGTGAGTTGTGGAATAAGCCTGAAACCAGAGATACGCTTGCGGTTGAAGCAAATAAAATAATGAGTAAACATCCGAACTGGAAGGAAGTAGGTGAGGCTTGGATGAAAATCTTATAGATAAATTTTAATGACAAAATACATAATTATATCAGGCATTGATGGTAGTGGAAAAACAACAGTAATCAATGCACTTCAGGAGGAACTGGAGAAACAGGGAAAGAGTGTTTCGTATATTTGGATGCGATATAGTCACTATACAGTGAAGGCTATGAACGCCTTGGCAAGAATACTTGGTATCTCAGTTAAGGTTCATAACGAAATGGGCAATGTATGGGAACATCGGCTCTATAAGATGCCTTGGTTCTGCAAACTATACGTGCGATGTTCTTATCTTGACAATAAAATTGCTCGTAGGAAGGTGATGGCACTTAAGACGGAATACGTAATATGTGACCGTTGGATTAATGATATCCTCATTGATTTGGGAGCTGAGGGTAGGATGATGGATTTGCTGGATTCTGAATGGTATGATAAATTCCATAGCATACTGCCCAAAGGAAGTTTTCAGTTTGTGGTAAAGCGTGATCGTCAAGCTGTGCTGGATTGTCGTGTGGAGAATCATGCGAATCCTGATTTCCCTGCTCGTTTTGAACTCTATCAGAAACTGATGGAGAAACCTGATGTGCATGTTGTGGATAATACTGGTACGATAGAAGAGTCAGTTGAACAGATATTGAAAGTGATTCAAGACTAACGCCCTGCGATTAATGGATTTCGATAACATGAAAATTGTAAAGAAAGACCTATCCAAGAAGGTACTTATGATAGGTGAGTACTTCAAGAACAGTGCCCCTGGAGGTATGGCTGCTGTTTTGGCAAGCTATGACCTATACTTTGATGATATGAAATTCATACCAACATGGAAGGCTGGAAGCATGTTGACAAAGATTATATATGCTATCTATAGTTATATTGTGTTCGTATGGAAGATGTTGTTTGACAAAGATATTCGAATCATTCATATTCAAGGGGCAGCTTTTGCCTCTTTTGAGAGAAATATGTTCTTTGTGCATTTGGGGAAGAAGATGGGCAAGAAAGTAATCATGCATATGCATTGTGCTGAATTTGCACCATATTATGAGCCTTCAAATCATAAAGAACGTATATTGAACACTATCAATACCTGTGATATGTTTTTTGTTCTTAGCGATCAATGGAGAGATTATTTTGAAAGTATCGGTGTCAAGCACGAAATCATTGTGGTATTGAATAATACTATAGCACCTCCAACAAAGATTGTCGTGGAGAAAGATGAAGAGAAGATAAAATTATTATATCTTGGTATTATTGGACAAAGGAAAGGGGTATATGATCTTTTAAAGGTGTTAAGTCAAGACTCTGACTATTATCGGAAGAATATTCAATTACGTATCGGTGGTAATTGTGAAGAAGAAAAGATAAAAGCTACCATAGCTTCATATGGAATAGGTGATTTCGTGTTTTTTGAGGGATTTGTAAAGGGAGAGAAGAAGATAAATGATTTGAACTGGGCTGATATATTCATATTGCCATCTTACAATGAAGGTTTGCCGATAGCAATTCTTGAGGCAATGAGTTATGGTATGCCAATTATTTCAACAGATGTTGGTGGCATACCTGTAGTTGTAAAGACTGATGTGAATGGTAAGTTGATTAAACCAGGAGACTTGACTGCAATAAAAAACAGTCTTGACTATTATATTGAAAATCCAAAAGCTGTTGAATTGCATGGTAAAGGGAGCGAAGAGTTGGTAAAGCCTTTCTTGCCTGAGACGGTATTCAATACTCTGATAGATTTGTATAATAAATTGTTATAGAATCTAAAGTCGGATCTTGTTTTTTTACTATTTAGGAGATTTTGACATTATGAAAAGAAAACCTCGAATCTGTATGGCATGTTGCCCAGGGGGACATTTTGCAGAATTGCGATTGGCAACAAAGGATATCGTGGAGGATGACTATGACATATATTGGTTGACATTCAAAAGTCCACATTTAATGAACTTTCTTAATGACAAACGACATCATTATGTCATAAATGTAAATCCAAACAGGAAATGGACATGGGCGATAAATGCGTTTCAAAGTTTATGGTTCCTGCTTTTGGAACGACCTGATGCTATAATATCAACAGGAAGTGGTATGGCTTATCCAAGTATTTACTTTGGTAAACTATTTTTTCGTGCTAAGGTAATATTTATTTGTTCTGCTGCTGATGTGACATCTCCTTCAAGGACTCCCAAGGTTGCATATAAACATTCTGATTTGTTTTGTGTTCAATGGGAAGAGATGAAAAAAGTTTTTCCTAATGCTAAATATATAGGTGTGTTATGAGAATATTGTTTTCGCTTGGAACACATACGCAGGATTTTACGCGTATGGCAATGGCTATTGAAGAGTATGCTCAAAAACATCCACAACATGAAATGGTTGTACAGACAGGATATACCAATTATGAAATCTGCGGTATTAAAGAACAGTTTAACTTTTGTCCGAAGGAAAAGATGGCAGAATTAATGGCATGGGCTGATGTCCTTGTCCTGCAAGGAGGATGGGGGGGAATGTGTGAAGCCGTAGATATGGGGAAAAGAACCATCGTGATTCCAAGGATAAATGGTCCAGAACATATTCATGATCAAGGCCAAGTCACTCACAAAATGGAAGAGATAGGATGTGTCCTCGGGGTGTATGCTACAGAGTATGGAGCAGAACTTCCAGAAGATGAATTTAGAAAACATCCTGATGTGTTATCTATTTATGCTCATAAAACATACGAAAAATTAGATAAGGCATTATCTATGGTTATGAGTTATGAGTTCAAACCTTTAAGAAGAGGAAATGCTTCGATAGTTGCGGAAACTCTAAAAAGATGGTTTAATGAATAATTAATAATTTAATATACCGTAAAACACTAAGTCAAAGAAGATAAGAGAAAAAATTATGAATATAAAAATTTTAATTGCTACACATCGTCAATATCAAATGCCTTCTGATGATATTTACTTGCCTGTAAGAGTTAATAATGCTGCATCAGAGGATGATTTCGGATATCAAGGCGATGATGCAGGTGACAATATTTCTCACAAAAATGCAAATTTCTGTGAATTGACGGCTGTATATTGGGGGTGGAAAAACCTGAAGTGCGATTATATCGGATTATCACATTATAGACGCTATTTTTCAGAGTCTGGTAATTGGTTAAAAAACATTCTAATGAAGGAGCCTTCGGATGATGAAAAATACACTTTAATCTTAACTAAGAAGCAAGCAGAAAAATTGTGTGAGCAGTATGATGTGATTTTACCTCAACGAAGGAATTATTTTATAGAAACTGTCTGGGATCACTATCGTCATACACATGATATTGCTCATTTGGTACGTACAAGAGCCATTATTGGAGAGATGTGTAGAGATTACCTTCCTGCTTTTGACAAAGTAATGCATAGAACGTGGTGTCATATGTTCAATATGTTTATTATGAAGAAGTCTGTAGCTGATGCATATTGCGAATGGCTTTTCCCTCTTTTGTATAGGTTGGAAGAACGTATTGATACAAAAGGACTGTCTAGTTTTGATGCTCGTTTATATGGGCGTGTGAGTGAGTTGTTGTTGGATGTATGGATTGAGTCAAATCATCTGGATTACAAGGAGATAGGTTTTGTCCAAATGGGTAAGGAGAATTGGCCAAAGAAAATATATGGTTTCTTAATGGCAAAATACTTTGGGAGAAAATATTCACAATCAAGATAACTTGTAGAAAAATGATTAAATACGATTATCTCATTGTTGGCTCTGGTCTTTATGGAGCAACATTTGCATATCGTGCAAAGCTGTCGGGGAAAAAATGTCTTGTTATAGATAAACGTCCACATATTGGAGGAAATGTTTATTGTGAGTCTGTAGTAGGCATAAATGTTCATAAGTATGGTGCACATATATTCCATACATCAAATAAGGATGTTTGGGATTTTGTGAACTCAATAGTTGAGTTTAATCGCTATACCAATTGTCCTGTTGCAAACTATAAAGGGGAGTTATACAACTTACCTTTCAACATGAATACATTCAATAGAATGTGGCCTGAGGTGCGCACCCCTGCAGAAGCAAAAGCGAAGATTGATGAGCAGAAAGCAGAAGCTGTTGCTGCACTTGGAGGGCGTGAACCACAGAATCTCGAGGAGCAGGCTCTGTGTCTTGTTGGAAAGGACATATTCTGTAAGTTGATTAAAGAATATACAGAGAAACAATGGGGACGTGAGTGCAAGGAACTTCCTGCTTTCATTATCAAGCGTCTTCCTGTTCGTATGATATTTGACAATAACTATTTCAATGACAAATATCAGGGAATCCCTATTGGTGGGTACAATAAACTGATTGATGGGCTGCTAGAGGGTGTTGAATGTAAGACAAATGTAGATTTCTTCAATTCTGAATATAAGGACTGGAAGAAGTACGCAGATAAATTAGTTTATACCGGTGCTATTGATGAATATTTTGGTTATAAGTTAGGAAAACTTGATTGGCGTACCGTTAGTTTCAAAACTCGCATTGAGAATACTCCAAACTATCAAGGTAATGCTGTTGTAAACTATACAAGCCATGACGAGCCTTATACTCGTGTTATTGAACACAAACATTTTGAGATGTTTGGTCAGGATGTATATGGCTGTACGAAGACGGTCGTGTCCGAAGAATATTCAACAGAATATAGGGAAGGAATGGAACCATACTATCCTGTAAATGACGAACGCAATAATTCGTTGGCGGAAGAGTACCGCAAATTAGCTGAGAAGGAAGTAAGTGTTATCTTCGGTGGTCGTCTTGGACAATATAAATATTATGATATGGCTCCTGTTATTGAACAGGTGCTAACTTTGAAATCCATCTGATTTGGAAAACTATATATTTGAGTTAATACAAATAGTTTTAGATAATCGCAAGGAACTTACTCGTCAATTAACTATTGATGAGTGGGAGAACTTGTATTCTGCGTGCGAGACGCAGTTGGTTCTCGGCTTCACCTTTTCTGGTATTCAGAAACTGCCTGAGGAACAGATGCCTCCTGCTGAGCTGTTGGCTAAATGGCAGAAAGTGGCTCTGATTGAGAATGAAAGATGGAAAAGGGGAAGTGAGATATGCAGAAGGGCATGTGAGACGCATGAGAGAAACGGATTCTATTCATGTGTGTTGATGCCGAGACTTGCGCAGGTTGGAGATGAGAGTTTAGAGTCTAGAGATGAGAGGTTAGAGGTTAGAGGAGGTGATCCTAAGGATATTGACATTCTTTGTTGGTCGAAGGACAAGAAGGATGGAAAGAGAACGATAGTGGAGTATGTCAACTTCATGTATGTAGCCTCTACTAAGCATATCAAACCGAAGGTGGTGCGTCATCATGTGAATTTCGCGTCAGGGAATATTCCTTTAGAGGTGCATTTCAAATCGGACTACCTTAACTGCCCTTGGTATAACAAACGATATGAGGCTTGGATTGAGGAGATGGTGGAACGGTCCTCTAAATCGGATTCGTGTGAGCTTCCCGTTGAGTTCTATGTGGTATATCAGCTGTTGCATCTTTACAAGAAACTGTTCTGCGAGGGTATAAGGTTTGGGCATCTGGTGGAGTATTATTATACGCTTCGTGAGTTAAAAGATGAGGGTTTAGAGGTTAGCAGACCCCCTCAGTCCCCCTGCGTAGGGGGAGAGGTTAAAGACGGAAGGTTAGAGGTTAGAGGTGAGAGGTTAGAGGTTATGCGCGTGATTGCAAACCTTGGCATGAAGAAATTCGCCGGAGCTGTGATGTACGTGTTGCAGACAGTATTCGGAATGCCAGATGAATATCTGATTTGCGATGCTGATGCTCGACATGGCAGTTTCGTATTGAAAATGCTAACGCTTGCAGGTGAATATACCCGACATATTGAGCGTACAAGGACGCTCAGCCATCTTGGCAGATTAGGGCATTATCTTTATTGGATAAAGCGCAACCGCCCATTCTTCACCCAGTATCCTACAGAGATATTCTTTGAATTATATAAGAGGATTAGGGGGTAGAGTTTAGTGTTTAGTGATTAGAGTTTTGAGGGAATACAAGTGAATTTGTGCATAGAATTTGGATATTTAAAGAATAATTACTATCTTTGCCCCAAAGAACAAATATAACGATTATGGGAATATCTGCTTCACAGGAAAGATACGTAAATTTCTATACGGATTTCGCTTTTAAGAAACTGTTTGGAACAGAGGTCAACAAGGAATTGTTGATCAGTTTCCTTAATTCCCTTTTCGATGGGAGGGAAGTGATTAAAGATTTGAAGTATCTCAATGGAGAGCATCTCGGTCATGTGGCATCAGAACGCAAAGCGGTGTTTGATGTTTATTGCGAGAATGAACAAGGTGAGAAGTTCCTTATCGAGATGCAGAAGGCTGAACAAGATTATTTCAAGGACAGAAGCATATATTACAGTTCGTTCCCTATTCAGGAGCAGGCTCCAAGAGGCAAATGGAACTTTGAACTCCAGCGCATATATACCATCGGTATTCTCAATTTCGTATTCGACAAGAATAGTGATGACTATATGCATCATGAGGTGAAGTTGATGGATATCCGCACCAAGGAGGTGTTCTTCGATAAACTGACATATCTGTATCTTGAAATGCCGAAGTTCAGGAAGACAGAGGCAGAACTCGTCACCCTGCTCGACAAATGGCTCTATGCTATCAAGAATCTGTCTTCGCTCATGGAGCGTCCTGTTGCCTTACAAGAGGCTGTTTTCAAACGTCTGTTTGAGCAAGCGGAGATAGCTGCTTTCAACAAGGAAGAATTGCACGACTATCGTGAGAGCCAGAAGGATTTCTGGGATCTCAATAGCGTGTTGGAGACGGCAGAGAGAAAAGGCGACCGCAATCGTCAGATTTCAACGGCTAAGTCCCTGAAAGCAATGGGCGTATTGACTGATGCCCAAATTGCAGAAGCAATTGGGCTTAGTGAGGATGAGGTGAGAGGAATTGGGGGAGAGACCCTCTAAATCTCCCTACATAGGGAGACTTGGTTAGAGTTGAGAGGAGAGCAGCCCCCTCGATCCCCCTGCGTAGGGGGAGGGTGGTTAGAGGTGAGGGGGGAAGAGTGGAGAGGTTAGTGTTTAGTGGTCAGTTTAGGGGGGAGAGTGGAGAGGTTAGAGTTTAGGAATTTGGGTTGAGAGGTTAGTGGTTAAAGACCACAGATATCTGTGAGATCCTTAAAATCTGTGGTTAATAAAAAACTCGGTGGTTCTCAATGCTACGTAAGTAGCAATAATTGTTCGCAAACTCACCAGCTTCACAGTTCTTCTCAAGGGCTCACCAAGCTAAAGCAAATCCCCGTCTAAATTAATGTTTCAAAGCAAAGCGCAAGCTTTTTATATCATCATCGAATTGACGTAAAATACGAAGGACAAAACTAAGAAATGAACTATTTCTCTGAAAATATATCAAAATCAGTTCCAGAATGGATGTTAGTGGTGCTGTTGCTGGTGCTATCCATTATGGCTATTATCATATTCTCACGCAAAGGGCTACTTCGCTTTCAATTGAGGAGACTCTTGAAGGTGATGTTTTTGGAGTATCTTGTACTTCTGTTTTGCTCTACCGTAGTGTTCCGTGATTTAGCGCGCCCTATTGGCATTAAGTTCATGCTTTTCAAGGACTATTTTAATGGTGATATGGGTTTGTTGAAGGATGCCTTGCTCAATATAGCCATCTTTATTCCTGTAGGATTCTGTACTTCTGTATTCCTTAGATACTCAAAGTGGTTGAAGACATTATTGCTGTCTGCATCTCTATCCTGCACTATTGAATTGTCTCAGTATATACTGTCCAAAGGTTGTTGCGATACCAATGATGTGATGAATAATATTATTGGTGGAATGATAGGGTATTGTATATATCGCCTATGGCGAATGGTTAGAGGTTAGAGTTTAGTGGTTAGAGGTTAGGGTTGAGAGGTTAGGGTTGAGGGTTGAGAGGTTAGTGGTTAGAGATAATAGGTTATAGAGATGAAAAGAAATTCGTTCCGGGATTTAGAAGCTTACAAGGAGTCTAAAGAACTTGTCAAGGAGGTGTATGGCCTTTTGAGGAAGTTCCCCAAAGAAGAGCAATACGCACTTTGTGACCAGTTACGTAGAGCTGCGGTTTCTATAACATCAAATATTGCTGAAGGAAGTGGACGTTCTTCGTCTAAGGAGAAAATTCATTTTCTGGAAATCAGTTATGCTTCATTGATGGAAGTGCTGAGCCAAATGGATATAGCCTTGGATTTGGGATATATTACAGAAGAAGAATTTTGTAAATTTGAAATTATGTGTAACAAGGTGGCAAGTTTGATATCAGGTCTCCGTACTTATTTCGCACGTTTGGATTCATCCTCCCTAACTTCTAATCCCTAACCCCTAACCCCTAACCTCCCGACTCTACACCCTTACCTCTCCCCCCTAACCTAGGAAAAATGAACGGTCTGTTTTTTGAATTATTGCAAGTCGCAATAGGAAATAGAAAGACTCTCACTCGTCAACTGACTGATGAAGAGTGGGCTTCTATGTATGGTATCTGTGAGAAACAGGCATTGTTGGGTATTGCGTTTGCGGGTGTAGAGAGGCTGCCGAAAGAGCAATATCCTCCTTTTGATGTGCTTGCGGAATGGGTGCATGATGCTCAAGTGGCGAAGGATAGAAACGAATTGCTAAGCAAAAGATGTCATGAAGTATGTAAGATTTTAGACCGTGATGGTTTCTATTCCTGTATATTGAAAGGACAATCGAATCTTGCTAATTACCCGGAGAAATTGAGAGAATCTCGTACCGCAGGTGATATAGATGTGCTTTGCTGGCCGAAGGATTCGATGAAGGGCTATATGGATGTCATAAGATATGCTCATTCTATATCGCCTGAAGTTATGAAGGGGGAAAAGATTGAGGTGCTATACCACCATGTTGACTGGGAATACCAGGGAGGGATTGTTGAGATTCATTTCAGACCATCATATTTTAATAGTCCATGGTATAATTGGCGGTTTCAGAAATGGTGGCGAGGAACTGTCTATCCAATAGAGGATGACTTGGGAATCATTACAGCTCCTGTTTCGTTCAATGTGGTGTATCAGTTAGTGCATATATATAGACATTTGTTTAATGAGGGAATAGGTTTGAGGCAGTTGCTTGACTATTACTTTGTGCTTCGTAAGGTTAGAGATGATAGGTTTGAGATAATGCGTGTGGTTGAGAGCTTTGGCATGAAGCGATTTGCAGCTGCTGTGATGTATGTACTTCAGACGGTTTTTGCTATGCCTGATGAGTATCTTCTATGGTCTCCTGATGAAAGACGAGGTCGTTTTTTGTTAAATGAAATCATGCTTGCAGGTAATTTCGGCTTCTATGACGAAAGGAATGTCATTGATGCACATGAGAGCTATTTGAAGAGATTCATTAGAAGACAGAAAAGATTCTCACGCTTCCTAATACAGTATCCAAGTGAAGTGATATGGGGACCTTATTTCACAGTCAAACAGAGACTATGGAGAGTAATGCATGGGTGGAAGTAGTTTTGCTTTAATAACCCTTTCTCTAAACTGGAAATACAATCCACAATACCATTGTAATGGTGCTGCGGATTGTTTTTTTAAAAGTTATGATGAATATAAACGGGTAACAGATAATGAAGTGGCGTTTCCTTAAAACTGTAATCTGTAAGAACTGTAAGATTGAATTTCTGGTTAGAGGTTATAGCGTAGAGGGTAGAGCCAAGAGGTTAGTGGTTAGGGTTAGGGGTTAGAGTCAAAAGATAAGAATGGAGAGAATAAATAAGGAGTTGCTTGATAGCGTAAGCGAAAAGGCTAAGGTGTCACCTCGACTGAGGATGAATTATAATTTTCATAAGAGTCTGGATGAAAAATGTCATCGTTTCCTTAACGCTGTGGAACCTGGAACTATAGTGCCAATACATAAACATCCTACGAAGGATGAGACGTTTGTAATCCTTCGGGGGAAGGTGAAGGTAACGACTCATAGTGATGATGGTGCTGTCATAGATAGCGTGCTGCTCTGTCCTGATAATGGACAGTATGGCGTGAATATCCCTAAAGGCGTATGGCACACATTGGAGTCGTTAGAGGCTGGGTCCGTCATTTTTGAGTGCAAGGAAGGACCGTTCGTAGAACATGAGGTGGATGGAATCCTTGAACTGAAATAACATGGATACTGAATGCTCATCTAAACTAACGTGAGTTCGACCAAATTGCTGAAACAGCCTGCAAGGCTAACAAGCTAATAGCCTAGGGCATCGCCCTAGGTACATTGAAGTTTGTCAATTTCGCCCAGGGCGTAGTCTATCTATTGAACCAATACCACAGGGCGTTGCCCTGGGCTAAGAGCAAACTTTGCCCCTTCAGGGCGCAAGCCGACAAAACAATTCATCGAACTCACGTTAAACTATAATTTCGAAAAAATAACGGAAAATGAATCCGCAGCACCAATTTAATGGTGTTGCGGATTTTCGTTTCTTGAGTATCCTTGTTCTCTTCACCGAATGCTTAGTGTGATTTCTTCTTTCCTTTTGACAGCTTTCTCCAAACGGTCAATCAGTCGGTTGAAGTGTTCGGCTGGATGAGCCATAGCCCCGCTGACTATTCGTTCGCCAATGATTATTGAGCCATCCTCACGATTGTTTACCCCGTTGCCGATTTTTATCTGCGGACAGACCTTGGGTAAGATGGTATTGCAGGAAATCGAGCCGAGTTTGGGACAAGAAGAGCAGTCAGACTCGTCGGTGATGATACATGGCATCTTCCGGTGATAGTGCCTACAGGTGGTGAGGCGTATCGGATATGTTCCGGGAGGAAGATGGCAGTTGACATTCTCCGCCGTATCACACACCTTCATTCCTGATATCTTAAGTTCGCCATCTATCGCATAGCGACTACGGCATAAGCGCTTTATTTCTATCTTCATAATAATAAAACTATTGCTGTCCGGTAAAAACAAAAACCAGAAAAAAACATTTATGTTATAAAAGGCTTGCAGCCTTCATAATGTATTGCTTGTCTGAAAGCCTTTGTAAGCCTTTGGGGCTTCCAGTCTTTCATCCAACCAATCCATTCCCCTCTGCGAGGGTTGGAA
>OMXX01000060.1 GCA_900315105.1 uncultured Prevotellaceae bacterium
ACATTAAGGGGTTTTTATTGTTTTTGTATTATTCATAGGCTTACCAAGATTCAATTTCTTGATGGAAGGTAAGTTACAAAGGTTTATCGGACAGTAATAAAAAAAAAACATAAATGAACATCTATCCGTCAAACCGCTATTATATAGCACAAAAACCGTTATTTCTCCGTCTTAAGTCCGTAGATACTCCATCGATGCTCCATCGATACTCCATCGATGGTCCATCGTTTCGATGGAGTATCGATGGACTAACGATGGAGGACTGATGGAGGATCTTAGGAGGAAGGGCTAAAGAAAAGCCAAGAAAGAGATAGTTTCAAAAGAAGAATTTTACAAATACATTTGGAGTTATCAAAAAGATTGCGTAATTTTGCATACAACAAACGAAAATATATGAGAAAGTTATTATACACAATATCATTAACGGCATTCCTGTTCTTCTTTTCCAATCTTGCATCAGCACAGACAATCAACAACTCTGCTGATTTGGAGAAGTTTTACAAGGCATACTTTCATAATAGCCAGTCAAGAGATGCTCTTGTCAAGATCTTTTGTACGGATTCATTATATCAAGTATGGAAAGAGTCAGAAACGGATGAACCTTTTGTTCGTATCTATTGCAACTCGTATAGAGGCGTTTCAATCCGCCGTATTCCAAAGGTAAATCAATATCACGTTTCATTTGGTTCCTGGCATGAGTTCATAGGGTCTTTCCTTCCAACGGCAAGCGTGGAAATCTATGTAGATAATAATGGAAAAATTTTCAAGGCAGAACCATCAGTCGTTTCGATTTCCACTTCAGATTTAAATGGAACAAAGTGGATATCAGAAGCAGGCTATAAGACTAAATCGAAGGAATATAAAGAATTTACCCAAGATAAATATATCTGGCACTATGAGGGAGGTACTCACACTTTTCCTTACTACCTGTCAAAGACCATAGCTGGCTTTTTTGACCACTCTAAGGTTGGTACAGGAACAAAAGGATATTATTTAATAATGCACAAAGGTGGAGGGAGTGGAAAAGACTATTACGACATTATCTATTTCAATAAAGAAGCAGGGGTGATGATTGCCAAACCCAAAGGTGGATATGAGAATTACTACATAATGAAGGACAAAGATACCGATGTGGAATTCTTCAAGTCAAGGGAATTTCCAGTAAATTGACCGAAATATAGTCAATGGTGATTTCAAAGAAATCAAGTCTTTTGTTCGATAAGTGTTCGTTCATCCTTCGCTCTGCCTTCGTTATGCCTTCGCTCTGGCTCCGTTCTATGGACTATAGAATGAACGGACTTACAACGATTTGCAACGGACCTATAACGGACCTGCAACGGAATCACTTCTCATTCCTATGGTCAATAAACTCATAGCCCTTGAATTTCTCTTTCGGGAAGACGAAATTGCTGTCGGCAATCTTACCGCTGCGGAAATTTGATATCTGAACAGTAGTGCGAAGAAGAGCTAATTTGATAGTCAGGCTCACAGGATGCAAGTTATCTTTGCGAACCTTTGCCGTAACCGACCTTATGCCGAAGAGACTCGGATTCTTGACCTTTGCCGTTACAAGATAGAAATCGCCTTCCGTAACATAGGAGTAATCGAAATTCTTGACATCATACTTGAACTTGGAAAGGTACTTGTCCTTGTTGTCATCATCAAAACGGTAGATATTCACCTGTTTCTTCTTTTTGTCAACCATATAGGCGGTTATGCCATCCTCCCAAGCCATGTATCGGGCCTCGGAATATTGTAATTTCTTGCCCTTGTAGATGATGTTTCCCTCAGTCTTGTAGAGGCCTATGATATTGACCTTATACGACAGAGCCGAGCCTTGAGGACCGAAGACGAGATTGTACACCTTATTAAAAAGCTCAGTCGCCGTCGGAGTTCCAGACTTTGGGGTTGCATCCTTCGCCTCAACAGCAAGGCAAAAGAGCAAGAAGAAATACGAAATTATGAATGATTTATACCGCATAATGTGCAAAAATAGTCATTTTTACCGATTTCGGCAATCTGTATCTGTTAAATAATATTAATAATATTATAACATGACCGATATGTGGCGGAAAAACTCTACCTTTGCACAAAGTTTTTTAGTTAAACCAAAGATTATTATAGACAAAATGAACAAAAAGTGCATGACACTTATTGTCTCTGCCCTTGTTTCGCTTGTTACGCCGAACATCTCATACGCGCAAGGAAACAGAGCAGCATCTGTCGGTAATATGGATCTCGACCTCAAGAAAGCTATAGAGATAGCACTTGCAGAGAATCCGACGATAAAAGTAGCCGACAAAGACATTCAATTAAAAGAGATTGCCGATAAGGAAGCATGGCAGGCACTTCTGCCTTCTGTAAGTGCAAGTCTTTCACTCTCGCACAGTATTCAGGTGGCTGCAATCAAGACAGCTATGGGAGAATTCAAGATGGGTTCTGATGGTACTACGACCGCTACTGGTGGTCTTACTATGACTTTGCCTATCTATGCCCCTGCAGTTTATCAGAACATGAAACTGACCAAGGAGGACATCCTTCTTGCTCAGGAAAAGGCACGTTCCTCACGCCTTGACCTCATCAATCAGGTTACAAAGGCATACTACGCAGCCCTTCTCTCAAAGGACAGCCGTGACGTAATCCAGCGCAGCTACAATGTTGCCAAGGAGAACTACGAGGTTGTTGACAAGAAATTCCAAGTCGGCAAGGTGAGCGAATACGACAAGATTACAGCAGAGGTTCAGATGCGCTCTATGGGTTCAAGCGTGACAAGTGCTGAGACAGGCCTCAACCTCGCGCTTCTTCGTCTGAAGGTTCTCATGGGCGTAACAACCAATATTGACATAAACATCAAGGACTCTCTCAAGGCATACGAGAAGAATCTTACACTTGCCAAGGCAGAAGTCAACGAGAATGAGCTTTCAAACAACACCTCAGTTCGTCAGCTTGACATGAACCAGAACATGCTTGAGCGTTCAAACAAACTGCTCAAGACAAACTTCCTTCCTACAGTCGGTATGCAGCTTCAGGGCTCTTACACATCATACTCTAACGAGAATTGGAATGTGTTCAAATATAGGTATTCTCCAAGTTCAACACTTGCCCTTTCCGTTACAGTTCCTATCTTCCAGGCAAGCAACTGGACGAAGCTGAAGAGTAACAAGGTCCAGATAGAGAAGTTGGCAGATACACGCACAAACACTATACGTCAGCTTTCAATGGCAGCACAGAGCTATCGTCAGAACATGCTCACGACTATCTCCAAGCTGGAGTCAGATCGCGAGGCTGTGAAGAAGGCAGACAAGGCAGTTACAATATCAGCCAAGAGATACGATGTAGGTCGTGGCACTATTCTTGAGCTCAACCAGAGCGAGACAGCTCTCACACAGGCAGAGTTGACTTATCGCCAGAGCATCTATGACTATCTCACAAACAAGGCAGATCTTGACTATACTTTAGGAAGAGAGTAAACTGAAAGTTGACAATTATTCGCTGAAGCTCATCAAGCCAAAGCAAGAGACAATTGAGAATAGAAAATTATATAATATGAAATTCAAATATATCATACCGATTTTTGCAGCAGCATTTGTCTGCTCATGCGGAGAAAAGAAAGATGATAAGAAAGCAGCCGATATGGCTGTTGAAGTTAAGCTCGCAACAGTAAAGTGCGAGAGTATTGCCCAGACAGAGGAATACACAGCAACAGTAGAGAGTGACCTGAAGAACAACATCTCTCCTAACATGGCTTACCGTATCGAGAGAATTCTCGTTGACGTAGGCGATCAGGTTAGCAAGGGACAGTTGCTCGTTCAGCTCGACGCTTCAAGCCTCAATCAGTTGAAGCTTCAGATTGACAACCAGAAGGTAGAGTTCAACCGCACAAGTGAGCTTTACAAGGTAGGTGGTGCGTCAAAGGCAGAGTATGACAATGCCAAGATGCAGATCGAGGTTATGGAGTCACAGTACAACCAGATGTCACGCAACACCCAGCTTTATGCACCTATGAGCGGTGTGGTAACAGCACGTAACTATGACAACGGCGATATGTATGGTGGTGCTCCTATCCTCACAATCGAGAAGACAAACCCAGTAAAGGTTGTGATGAACGTATCTGAGATACACTACAAGGATGTTAAGAAGGGACAGTCAGTAAACCTTACACTTGACTCATACGAGGGCGAGACCTTCACAGGTAAGATTACAACAGTTTCTCCTTCTATCGACATAGCTACACATACCTTCCCAGTTGAGGTTACTATCAACAACCCAAAGCAGAAGGTACGTCCGGGTATGTTCGCCCGCGTGACCGTTAACTATGGCAACCAGAACCACGTACTTGTTCCAGACCTCTCTCTCGTAAAGCAGATTGGTGCTGGCGACCGTTACGTGTATGTCTATAATCCAAGCACAAGCACAGTTTCATATAATAAGGTTGTGCTCGGCAAGCATATCGGCACAAGCTATGAGATTCTCTCAGGTGTAGAGGACGGTCAGCAGGTAGTAGTAGCAGGTCAGGCTCGTCTTGCTGAAGGCAAGAAAGTTAAGGTGGTAAAATAGAGGTGGCCTCTTCCCCCGCCCTCCCCCGTAGGGAGGGAGCCGGAGTAATCAAAAGCAAATCGTAAAAAAATCAGAAAGCCTTTCACCTTCCGGTTCCCTCCCTACGGGGGAGGGCGGAGGGAGAGGCCGTAATTAAAATTTATATGACATTATACGAAGGCGCGGTCAAACGACCGATTATGACAAGCCTCTGCTTTGCGGCAGTCATCATTTTCGGTATCTTCTCCTTGATAAAGCTCCCTATTGACCTTTATCCGGATATTGATACCAACACGATCATGGTCATGACGTACTACAACGGTGCGTCGGCTAATGATATTGAGAATAACGTTACACGCCCGCTTGAGAACACATTGAACTCAGTGGAGCATCTGAAGCATATCACAAGTAACTCTCGTGAGAACGTATCTGTAATCACACTTCAGTTTGAGTACGGATATGATATTGATGCGTTGACAAACAACGTGCGAGACAAACTTGACATGGTATCCAACTCGCTTCCTGACGAGGCGCAGAAGCCTGTCCTGTTCAAGTTCTCTACCGATATGATTCCTATCATGATGCTCTCTGTGCAGGCAAAGGAATCACAGCAGGCTCTCTATAAGATTCTGGACGATGGTGTAGCAAACCCATTGGCACGTATCGATGGTGTAGGTTCTGTAAGTATCTCTGGTGCTCCTGAGCGTGAGATCAACATATACCTCGACCCTCGCAAGATGGAGGCTTACGGTCTCTCTCCTCTGCAGGTAAGTTCAGCCATCAGCGCAGAGAACCGCAATATCACCAACGGTACGGTGGATGTAGGTACACAGACATTTACCGTCCGCGTAGAGGGTGAGTTCAGCGACCCAAGTGAGATGAACAACGTTATCGTGGGCTCTCACAATGGCGTAAACGTATATCTGAAGGATGTGGCACGTATTGTGGATAACCTTCAGGAGCGTTCTCAGAAGACATTCACCAACGGTGTTCAGGGTGCTATGATTATCGTTCAGAAGCAGTCAGGTGCCAACTCTGTGGCTATCTCTGATGCTGTGATGCAGAAGATTCCTGAACTGCAGAAGAACCTTCCACCAGATGTTAAGCTGGGTATCATCGTTAACACCTCAGACAACATTCTGAATACTATCGGTTCTCTTGAGGAAACCATAGCCTACGCTATGCTCTTCGTGGCTCTTGTGGTATTCATATTCCTCGGCAGATGGCGTGCTACAATGATTATCGTCATCACCATCCCAATGTCTCTGATAGCGTCGTTCATATATCTGTATGCAACGGGCGGTTCGCTCAACATGATTTCCCTGTCATGTCTCTCAATCGCTATCGGTAACGTGGTGGATGATGCCATCGTAGTGCTTGAGAACGTGACGACGCATATCGAGCGAGGCTCTTCTCCAAAACAGGCTGCCGTTCATGCCACACAGGAGGTTGCTATCTCAGTTGTCGCTTCTACATTGACCATGATAGCCGTGTTCTTCCCATTGACGATGGTAACGGGTATGGCAGGTGTGCTCTTCAAGCAGCTGGGTTGGATGATGTGTATCATCATGACCATCTCTACGATCTCAGCTCTCACCTTCACCCCTATGCTATGTTCTTTGATGCTTAGGTTGAAGAAGCGCCAGAGCGGTCTGTTCAAGAAGATATACACACCTATCAGCAACGGTCTCGATAATCTTGACGACTGGTATGAGAGACGCATCAACTGGGCTGTACGTCATCGTGCAACGGTTATCATCTCTTGTCTATGCCTCTTTGTAGTATCTATCAGCCTTGCCTCTATATTCGGTATCAAGTCAGAGTTCTTCCCTGCCAACGACTCTGGTCGTATCGGTGTTTCTGTACAGTTGCCTATCGGTACTCGTGTAGAGATTTCCGAAGACCTTGCCAAGAGCCTCGTCAAGAAGTGGCAGGACAGATACGGCGATGATATACAGTCATGTAACTTCACAGTAGGTCAGGCTGGTGACAACAATACCTTTGCTTCACTTTCCGATAACGGTTCACACATCATCTCATTCAACATCATGATGGTGCCATCCAACGAGCGTGACAAGGGCCTGGCTGCTATCTGTGACGAGATGCGTGCCGACTTGAAGGCTATACCTGAACTGGCAAAATACCGCGTAATGCTCGGTGGTCAGCAAGCAGCTGCAATGGGTGGTCAGTCAACTGCCACATTCGAGATCTACGGCTATGATCTTGACGCAACACGTAGGATTGCCGACGAACTCTCTACCAAACTGAGTGAGAACGAAATGGTTGCCCAGACCGTTATCTCACGTTCTGACTATCAGCCGGAAATCGTTGTTGAGTTCGACCGCGAGAAACTTGCTCAGCAAGGTCTCGGCTTGTCAACAGCTGCAGGATATGTCCGCAACATCATCACAGGTTCTCAGCTTTCATATTTCCGTGAGGATGGTCAGGAGTACGATATCAAGGTTCGTTATGAGCCTACTGCACGTATCTCTATGGAGGACATCGAGAACATGGTGATTCCAAACGGCCGTGGACAGAACATCCGTATCTGCGATATCGGTACTGTAAAGGAGAGTGCCATCCCTCCAACCATCGAGCGTAAGGACCGTGAGCGTTACGTTACCGTAAGTGCTGTACTCAAGGACGGATATGCACTTTCTGACGGTGTTGAGCTTGGTCAGTCAATCTACGAGAAGATGGAAATTCCAGCAGGTGTCACCGTTCAGGTAGCCGGTTCTTATGAGGATCAGCAGGATTCTAACCGTGACCTCGGAACACTCGGTATCCTTATCATCATCCTTGTGTTCATCGTAATGGCTGCTCAGTTCGAGTCACTCACATACCCATTCATCATCATGCTCTCTGTGCCATTCGCATTCTCAGGTATCATCCTCGCATTGCTCATCACAGGCACCAACCTCAACATCATGTCAATGCTTGGTGGTATCATGCTGATTGGTATCGTAGTAAAGAATGGTATCGTGCTTATCGACTACACCAACCTGATGCGTGAGCGTGGTAACTCACTTACACGTTCTGCTACGATAGCAGCCCGTTCCCGTCTGCGTCCTATCCTTATGACCACGATGACCACCATCCTCGGTATGTTCCCTATGGCTATCAGCCAGGGTGTAGGTGCTGAGATGTGGCGTCCTCTGGGTATCAGTATCATCGGCGGTCTGTTGGTTAGTACAATCCTCACCCTTATCTACGTTCCATCTATGTTCTGTATCTTCGGAAGCATCGGTATCAAGCGTCAGCGTAAGGCCTTGAAGGAACAGCGCGAACTGGATAAGTACTGGGAAGAGACAAAGGCAGAGCGTCTGGCTACCCAGCGTCTGCATTCCGTAAGTCACGATATTGAAAAACGTAACAAGCATTAAGCAATGAAAACAGTATTCATAACATACGATCAGGCACATCATGACGGAGTGGTAGAGGCATTGTCCTCTTCCCTCTGCCGTGGATATACACTTCTAACAGAGGTGGCAGGCAAGGGAAGCGTATCTGGCGACCCTCACCTTGGCTCACACGCATGGCCAGCAATGAACGAGGCTGTACTCACAATATGCGATGACAGCAAGGTTGAGCCTCTCCTCACACGCCTAAAGAAACTTGACGCTGACAACCCTATGCTCGGTCTCAGGGCGTTCGTCTGGAACGTAGAGCAATCAATCTAATTTAAATAAGAAAGTGAAAAATGAAGGACTCAAACAGACTTTCATTTTTCACTTTTCTTGTTTTTACGCGAACATCTAATAACACGAAATATGAAGAAATCTACTATCCTAACCACACTCATTATATTTCTATTATCTCTTTCGTCTTCTGCAGCAAATAAACAGAAGCCACAAGCCGATTTATGGCCTGACGGCACTCAGATTGAGGCTTGGTTCAAGGACACTTCGCACATTGATATTTCTAAACTTGGAAAACTGTATGTCCTTACCGACTACCGCATCTTTGCCGACGGACGCATACACACCTCCGAGATTCAGGCTCTCATAGACAAGGCTGCTGCAGAAGGTGGTGGTGTGATAGTAGTTCCCGAAGGAATATACATGACTGGAGGGCTGCACTTTCGTCAAGGCACACACCTGCATATCCGCAAGGGCGGCATGCTCATGGGTTCTGACTTCATAGGCGACTATCCCCTCGGCAAGACACGCATAGAGGGCGAAACCTGCACCTATTTCGGGGCTCTCATAAATGCCGACGGACTTGACGGCTTCACCATCTCAGGCGAAGGTACCATCGACGGCAACGGATTAAGATATCATCAGCAGTTCTGGCTTCGTCGCACTTGGAACAAAAACTGTACAAACAAGGATGAACAGCGTCCCCGCCTCGTCTATATATCCAACTGTAAGAATGTTCAGATTGAAGGAGTGAACCTCCAAAACTCAGCTTTCTGGACAAACCACATCTATAACTCCGAGAACGTGAAATTCCTCGGATGCAGGATATACAGCCTTGGCAAACCCGACGATTCCAAAGGTCCTTCCACGGATGCCATAGACCTTGACGTGGTAAAAAACGTGTTGATAAAGAACTGCTATATGTCCGTAAATGATGATGCCGTGGCGATAAAGGGCGGCAAAGGTCCTTATGCCGATGCCTTCATGAAAGAATATCCTGGAGTGGAGATACCGTCTGAGAGTGTCGGAAATGGCGAGAATAGAAATATCATCATCGAAGATTGTGAGTATGGCTTCTGTCACGGATGCCTCACGTTAGGTTCTGAGTCCGTCTTTGACCATAACATTATTCTCCGAAGGATAAAAATCTCCTCTCAGGCTAACAATCTGCTATGGTTAAAAATGCGTCCAGACACCCCTCAGCGCTACGAATACATTACCATAGAGAATATCACAGGTCCTGTTCGCAATTTTCTCCTCATAGCCCCTTGGAAGCAGTTCTATGACCTCAAGGGCAGGAAGGACACTCCCCTCTCCTATTCCGACCACATCGTGATGCGCAACTGCGATTGCGAGTGTAACACCTTCTTCAATGTTCAGAAACAGGATGAAGTCTATCGACTCAGCAACTTCACCTTCGAGAACCTGAAGATAAAGGCAGAGAACAAGGAGTTTCATCCGGAGATTGTGGAAGGCTTCGAATACAAGCAATTGAATATTGAAAAATGAAGAATAAGAATAGCAATTACATATAATTTTGATAGTAAAACGACAACTTCCACAAATATCTTTAGCGAAATAATATAAGCTGCCAATTGAAAAAAGTAAGAAGCAACAGACAATATGTCTAAAAAATATTTGCAGAACAACATTTTTATATGATAAAATTTGCGCAAATGAAGAATTCTTCATAACTTTGCAATACACATCCCACAAGACCTGTGCATATTGTGTAAACGATTTCTTGTTTGTACGACATTGCTATTACGCAGTTTTGTCAAAGAAAATAGAGTGACATCAAGAACTTTCCATGTAGAATCATTATTATAACAACCTATACTAAAGTGATACGTATAAATAAACTATTCAAATACTGCCTACTCGCTATAATGCCATTAGTATGGACAAGTTGCCACAAAACTTCCCCTGCAGAAATGGCAAGAGATTTAGCAATTAGCATAGATAATGCCGCAGCAGAAGAAGATTGGGATCGTGTCATAGAACTCACGGTCAACTGCTGGGGAGATGATTTTCAAACATATTATCGTAATTTGGCATTTGCTCACAAAGGGTTATTGGCTGACAGTCTGATGCACCATTACACACCTTTTGAAAATGCGTTATTCTACCCAATTAAAGACAAGAGTAGCGCTTTCACCACTACCGCTGCAGGAGAAGTATGGTGGTATCTTGGTGACCTTACCATGGCAGAACATGCTACTATCATTGGTATGATTGGTACTCCAGAGCATAAGGATGCTCGCCACCTAAAACGACTCTACCAAATAAATATGGCCTCGGGCAATGAAAAGGCTGCCGCAAAATATAGACGCATACTTGAAGCAGACGGAGAAGACGTACCAACAGATATCGTTCCCCAGAACGCTTGCCATCATTCCGACACTCTCAGACTCGGGCCACAATACGATTTGATGCTCCGCTCTATCCTGGACCAGAATCCCGACAACAAAATAGCGCTCGAATATCTTCTTTGCCTCGATCTACTTCTAAAGGATCTTACATCATTCAGAGAGGATATTACACGTTACGGTCTTCCAAACAAAAGCGTGCTTTTTCAAGAGGGTATTCTGATTGTAATGATGAATCACCCAAAACTGCGAACAGAATGGAAAGACTATGTTGATGAATGGACTTACCAGAGTTTTGTACGATTCACACAAATCATGCAAGATCCTACCAGAAGGGCTCAGATTCACCATTTCCGAAATACCTATTGGTACTATTATAAGTATATACAAAGAAACGTATGAAAAAAACAAAATACCTCTATGGATGCCTACTCGCGTTCATCTACAGTTGTGCCAACACCCCACATGATATTACCAAGACCAGCGATACGCTTGAAATATACCCTGAATATGATAACATCTCTATACCGTGCAACATTGCACCACTCAATTTCCTTGTGAGGAATGATGGTGTTGAGGCGGTACAAGCAGAAGTGGAAGGAATAAGCCTGCTAAACGAAGGCAACAAGGTACAATGGGATCAGGCAGCATGGAAGCAGTTGATAAGCAAACACGTTGGCGATACTCTCAACGTCCAAGTAACAGCCTGCATAAACGGGAAATGGTTACAGTTTGACGATCTAAAGTGGTATATATCGCCTGATAGCGTGGATTCATATATTACCTATCGACTTATCGAACCAGGCTACGAGATTTGGCATGAAGTTGAGATTGAAGAACGATGCATAGAATCATTCGATACACGTACATTGGCCGATGGCAAACAGTTAGGTAATAGATGCATGAACTGCCATACACATGGTGGTAACGAAGGGCAATATAGCTATTTCTATATAAGAGGCGACAAGGGCGGTACTTTTGTCAACAGAAATAACAAGTTCGAGAAATTTGCGCTCAACACAAATAAGACAAATGGCAGCACCGTCTATGGAGGCTGGCATCCAACAGGGCGTTATGGGGTTTTCAGTACAAACCTCATCATACCCGCATTCCATTCCGATCCTGCAAACAGGCTAGAAGTTTATGACACCCGTTCTGATCTCTGCATTGCCGATTTCGAAACACAGAGAATGATTACTTCTCCATTGGTCAGCCAAACAGACAACACTTTGGAAACATTCCCAACCTTCTCGGCAGATGGCAAAACCATATATTACTGTTCTGCCCCTAATCCCTGTGGCGATACAATCCCTAAGCCTGAGGATATGCAGAATTTAGTAAAACAGATTCACTACAGTCTGAAACGTATCAGCTTTGACGAAGCAAATGGTCGTTTTGTGGGACCTATCGAAACAGTAGTAGCAGCCACCGATAGTTCATCTATACATTTTCCACGATTTTCGCCCGATGGACTATGGCTCACCTATTGTGAAAACAAATATGGAACTTTCCCAATATGGCACATGGATACTCGCATTATCCTGACACCGGCCCAACAGCCAACAACCATTATAGATAGAACAAAGATACATGGAACATATCACACATGGAGCCACAACTCAAAATGGATTGTCTTTGCCAGCAAAGAATACGACACACAATATAGCCGAGTATATCTGGTACACGTAAACTCAGATGGTACTCTCTCAAAACCGCTTGTTCTGCCACAAGCCGATCCAAGCCACGACGATATGTATCTAAAATCGTACAACATCCCAGATCTCTCCATGCATCCTATGCCCTTTGATCACAATAGGGTGAAAGAATTGCTCGAACAAACAGATGCAATCCAATTCTCCGAATAATATAGAACGGAAAACTTTGGACAATACCAATATTACAATGATTAATAGGACTTTCACTCCTTATTATTATATCGGTTTATTATATCGGTGTCCTATAATGAAGTGAACCCCGAAAGTTAGACAGAAAACTTTCGGGGTTCACTTCAAATCTGCACACAAACTTTCAACCTTGCCCTTTTACGGAAGAAGGAGCTTTTACAACCTAGTCACAGCCCTCACTCCTTTCACGCCTCTAAGTTTCTTTATCAGAGCTTCCAAACGATGGGTATCGTCAATCTGAACCGTGAGGTTTCCTGAGAAAAGACCATCATCGGAATTGATGGAAATGCTTCTCAAAAGCAGTTTTTCCTCCTTTGAGATGATACTGGTGATATTGTTCACAATGCCAAGGTCATCATTTCCCACAACACGGAGCGTCACGCTATACTGCGTCTGTCCCTTGCCACTCCACCTTGCCTTCACAATTCGATAGCCGAAGCGTGATTTCAGGTCATTAGCGTTAGGACAATTCTGATGATGAATCTTGATACCTCCGTTCACCGTCACAAAACCGAAGATAGGGTCTCCATAGATAGGCTGACAGCAACGGGCAAGCGTGTAGTCAATGCCCTTCATGCCCTGGTCGATGACAAGCGTATCGTCGGTTGTCTGAGGCACATGCTTCGTATCGGGCAGCAACTGGAACTCCTCAGCAGAACGCGCGGGAACAGCCGTTGCCTGCGGATTCTCCTCGTGCTGCTTCATATCGATGTAACGCTCTATCACGGTGTTCATGTCGAGAGTCTCATCCACGATGTCCTTGTAGAAATCTGCCGTTTCCTTATAGCCCATCTTCTTTACAAGACGCATGAGGATGCTCTCGTCGATATCGATTTTCCTGTTGCGGAACTTACGTTCAATGAGCTCCTTGGCATAGACTCCCGTGCTCATCTGAGTTTCACGCAAAGCCTGACGCACCTTCGCCTTTCCTCGCGATGTCTTGACGATATTGAGCCATTCCTGCTTCGGATACTGCTTGGTGCTCGTCAGAATCTCCACGGTATCACCGCTCGAAAGCTGTTCGCGCAGAGTCACGTTCCTGCCGTTTATCTTCGCACCTACGCAATGGCTTCCTATGTTACTATGGATATGATATGCGAAATCGAGAACCGTAGCGCCCTTAGGGAATTTGAGTATGTCGCCCTTTGGAGAGAACACATACACCTCCTGATCATAGAGATCCATACGGAACTGATCCATGACCTGAAGATCATCGCCGGCCTCAAGAGCCGCGCGGATGCTTGCAAGCCAAGACTCCATACCGCCCTCGCTACTCTTCACGCCCTTGTAGCGCCAGTGGGCGGCAAGTCCGTGCTCCGCAATCTCATCCATTCGCTCCGTGCGAATCTGCACCTCAACCCATTTCTTCTCAGGACCGAGAACCGTGATGTGGAGACTCTCGTAGCCGTTGGTCTTAGGCACGCTGAGCCAGTCGCGCAGGCGCTTAGGGTTAGGCTGATACATATCCGTCACGATGCTGTAAACCTGCCAGCATTCCATCTTCTCACGCTCAGGGGCAGAGTCAAGAATGATACGGATAGCGAAGAGGTCATAAACGCCCTCGAAGGCGCATTTCTGCTTCTTCATCTTCTGCCAGATGGAGTGGATGCTCTTCGTGCGCCCCTTGATATGGAACTTCAGTCCTGCCTCCTCCAGTTTCTTCTGCACAGGACCTATGAAATCCACGATATACTTGTCGCGTGAAGCCTTTGTCTCATTCAGTTTCTCCTTGATATGGTAATAAGCGTCGTGCTCAAGATATTTCAGCGAAAGGTCCTCAAGTTCGCTCTTGAGTTTATACAAGCCCAGCTTATGAGCCAAAGGAGCATAGAGATAGCTTGCCTCCTCCGCAACGCGATGACGCGCCTCCTCGTTTATGGTGTCACGAAGTTCTCGCATCATATTCACACGATCGGCAATCATGATGAGTATGACGCGCATATCCTCTGCAAACGAAACAATAAGGTTACGGAAGTTCTCTGTCTCAATCACAGGGGTCTTCTCATAGAGATGATAAAGGCGCACCAATCCCTTGATGATAGTCGCAACGCCATCACCAAAGTCATTACGCACCTCCTCCATGGTGGTATAACCATTAATGACACTATTGTAGAGTATGATAGCGATAACGCCATCACGACGCAGACCTATCTCGTCAACAGCGATGAGAGCCGTCTGCAACGCCATTACAATGGGATTAAAGCCGAATACATCAAACTTGATCTGCTTATCATTTATAGCCTGACCAAGTATATTCTGTATCTTGGCTTCATCACCAGGGAGGAGAGAGTCACCGATCTTACTCTTTAATTCCGAACGTAGTATGCTGATTCTCTCCATAGTATTATAAAGCTAATAAAAAAACGGCCTCTCCCCCCGCCCTCCCCCGTAGGGAGGGAGCCGGAAGGCAAAAGGCTTGTTTTTATTTTTTTAATTAAAAATACTAACTACTCCCCCTGGAGGGGGTGAGGGGGGTGGAGCCTTCCCTTTGGGAAGGACGGGTTAGGCTCCTACTTCTTCTCCTCTTCCTGCATATTTCCCTCGATAGTCAAACGAACCATCTCTGTCTTCGCATTACTGCGGATTGTGATAGTCTTTCTGAAGTGACCAGGGAATTTACCCGTGCCGTTGTATGTCACGTTGATAGTTCCGCTCTCACCTGGCTGAACAGGAGTCTTTGTGTATGTAGGAACCGTACAACCGCAACTTGCAACTGCCTGATTGATTACAAGAGGCTTGTCACCAGTATTAGTGAATGTAAAAGTACACTTCACGATAGGATTCTCTTCTGAGAAGTTTCCAAAGTCGTGTGCAGTCTTATCAAACTTGATCTGTGCCTGAGCCATCATAGCCATGCTAATCATGAGCATGCATACGATTGAAAATATTTTCTTCATAATCCTTCTTTTTTAAACTTTAGTTTCCTGATATGTTAATAGCGTTATTGTTTAAATGATATCATCAATTTCAAACAACTCGGAGGCTGATTTTCTCTTCAGTATCTCCAGTTGGAAATCCTTGCCCGCCACGATGCCGTATGAACGCAACACCTGCTCAACAGTCTTCTGCGCAAGCACCGGATGGTTGTTCTCTTCAGAAAGATGGCATAGCCAAACCTTCTTCAGCTTCTCCGTAGCATTGTTGGCAAGAGCCTCACCGCAATCCTTGTTCGACAGATGTCCGCGGTCACTGGCTATCCTATCCTTCAGATACTGAGGATAATTGCCGACACGCAGCATTTCCTCATCATAGTTGGCCTCAAGCACGAGATAGTCCGACATTGAGATGTATTTCTTCATTTCATCCGTCACATGCCCGACATCAGTCATCAGGCAGAACACTATGCCGTCCGACTCTATGCAGTAACCTACATTATCCGAGCTGTCATGAGGAACTGTAAAGGGAGTTATATACAAATCCCCAACCTTTATCCTGACATTCTTCTCTATAACCTTGGTGTTTGCAGAAGGAATCTTCTTGTGCACACAATAGTTACGCATTATGCCATTGTGAACCTCCTTGGTTGCATAGACAGGCATATTATAGTCAGTACTCAGCACACCAACAGCCTTGATATGGTCTGCGTGGTCGTGCGTCACAAGGATGTTCTTTATCTCATCCAGTTTTATATTGTAGTCATGCAGGTACTTCTTCAGTGTTCTCATCCCGATACCTGCATCTATCAATAGTCCTTCAGATCCGGCCGAGAAATAGTAGCAGTTTCCGCTACTTCCGCTGCCGAATGATATAAATTTCAGCATTTTGATTAATATTTTATGCAAAAGTAACGAAAAAGTATTGATTTTCCAAATTTTTTTTACTACCTTTGTCAATATTTTAAAATTTATTATATGAAAATACCATTTTCTGCTTTCATATTGCTCTTTATTTGCATCTTTTCCAGCTGTTCTTCAGAAAACAAGGAGAACAAGGACGAGATGGAAATCCTTTCCGTTACCGATAGTTTTGCAACAAAATACTATACTTGGAGATTCAAGGATGCTGCCCGATTCTCGGATGAGGAATTTACCCGATTCCTCCGTTTCCTAAGCAGCAACGTCAACCAGAAAGACATCGACGTTCTTACCAAGAGCGCAGAGACTCCCGGCTTTTCCGTCGATAGTGTAGAAATCAAGGAAGCAGACCTTGCCGATGTAACTCTCAAGCTAACCAATATCTATCAAATGGACTCTCTCGGCAAAGAGCCACAACTGACTCCAAAGACCACCCATAGGCTCATTCTGAAGAAGAACAACGGCAAATGGCAGATCAATAAAATCATAGACAAGGATATCTGATAATTCGCCTTTCCTCCGTTATGGAAAGGAACTAAACTCGATGATCCTTCGCTCTCCCACCGACTTTGCACCGACTTTGCACCGACTTTGGTACGGAGGAAGAGCGAAGGATCAACGGACTTACATCGGACTTGCAACGGACTTGCAACGGACTTGCTTGGAAACACAAACGTTATTTGTGGGCAAGGACTTTGGCGAGTTCCCTTAGAAGTTCCGTAACATCAATAGGCTTTGCTATATGCCCGTTCATACCCACATTTACGGCCTTGCTCCTGTCTTCCTCGAAGGCATTGGCAGTCATGGCAATAATCGGGATATTGGCTTTTTCCTTATCGGCAAGCGCACGTATAGCCCTTGTAGCCTGATAGCCGTCCATATTAGGCATCTGAATATCCATAAGCACAAGGTCATAATAACCGGTTTCGGAAGACACAATCTTTTCATAGCAGATAGCGCCATCCTCCGCTCTCTCTATCATGAAACCAGCCGACGTGAGGATTTCCTCTGCAATCTCAGCATTGAGGTCATTATCTTCTGCAAGGAGAATCCTCTTTCCCTCGAATACAGTTTCGTCAGCCACAACATTCTCAGGCTCAGCGTCTTCTATTTCATCCGCTATGCGATGAGGCAAGGTGACAACAAAAGTAGTTCCCACACCCTTCTCGCTGGAAACGCGGATTTTTCCGCCCATCAATTCCACAAGTCGCTTCACGATAGGCATACCGAGTCCTGTGCCCTCAATCTTATTGGCTGTAGATGTATTCTCGCGTGAGAACTCCTCGAAGATATGCGCAAGAAACTCCGCAGACATTCCTACGCCCGTATCTGACACAGAAGTCTCAAAGAACGCATATCCCTCACGGTTGGATGGCAACTCACGAAGACGCACATGCACCTTGCCACCGGGTTTTGTATATTTGTAGGCATTCGACAGCAGGTTCATGAACACCTCTCGCATTTTTGTAGGGTCACAATACACATTATGATGAACAACGAGATCATCATGGGTGAACTCGATGTTCTTCTCTGCCATCATCTCGGAGAATACGTTGAAAATTGATACGCCAAAGTTCTTCGTATTAATAGCAACCTCCTCTACGACTACTGTTCCCTTCTCTATTCGTGCCATCTCAAGGACATTATTTATAATTGACAGCAGCACCTTGCTTGCATCCTTGATTTTACGGAGATAGTCGGCACGACGCTCCGGTTCGTCGATATGCTTCTCAAGCAGGTCACGGAATCCCATAATAGCATTCATAGGCGTACGGATATCGTGCGACATATTGAAGAGGAACGATGTCTTGGCACTACTTGCAGCCTCAGCCTGTGTCTTAGCCCATTCAAGTTCGGTGTTGAGCAAGGCTATCTCCTCAAGGTGATCTTTCTGGTCTTCGTATGCTTCAGAAAGCTGTGCCTGGTGTATCTTGAGCTCGCTGTTGAGCTGCTTAGTCTTCTTCATAGATGACAGGCTCTTGACAAAGAGAACGCTTATAATAGCAATGATAACAGCAAAGAACAAGACGATATAACCTATATTTGCCCTGATGAAATCACTCATGGTCATCTGAGAATCCGTCTGGGTATGCTTGGTCAATGATGAATGTATCTCAGCCGACGACATCATATTAGTGAGACGACCGATGATGGAATATAGACAGAAATCATCAGGCAGCACAGCAAACATGTGATTCATTGTTATGCCTGTTGAAATGGTCACAAGATCATGCTTCTCGAATTGCCTATGCATTACACCATATCGGTAGTTGCTGACGAGCATACAATCGGCCCTGCCGTCTGCCACCGCCAGAATACATTCTTCAGGGGTATTGAAAGACACAGGATCCCAATCAGGATATTGTTCCCTGACAATAGCTGCATGGCTCATATTCTTGCCATTAACAGCTATACGCTTAGACTCCGACATGTCAAAATCCTCGATTTCCGACTTCCTCACCACAAGCAGCTCCTCAATCTCCATAACCGGATCCGTAAGGAGTATTCCCATTTCCTCTGCATCATAAAGATCTAAACTTACTGGGAATATGCAGTCTATCTCCTTGTTCTTCAAGGCTTTTATCAACGCATCGGTATTAGGATAAGGCGTTGTCTCAAAACGTATGTCGGCATTTCTCACCACATTGGAACTTACAGCAATGAAATCCTTGAGAAGACCGTCAACCTCACCTGTGTTCTTGTTTGTTCCGCAGAAAGGAAGATACCCGTCACGATACCCCACACGTATAGCCCCATGATGCCTAATCCATTCAGCCTCCCTTCCCGAGAGACTACGGAAACTGCCGGAGTTAACCATATACTTCTCATAGAGCAGACGGTTATAATACATATTATTGTGGAGAATCTGCTTCATGGCATTGTCAAGGTCTGCTTTCAGATCCTGACGGTTCTTGTTAATCACGAAATAGAAATCCGATGCCCCAATAACGGTTACCGGAATGCAATGGTTGAGGTTATGGTCAATGGCCGATACGCTCACCACGGCATCAAGCTCGCCATTCAACATATATTCGGCAAAGTCCCTTTCCTGACCGTCAATCTCTACAACCTTGGCTTTAATACCGTTATCCTTTGCCCATCGCTCATAGATAGACTGCTGAATACTGCCGGCATTAACACCGATTCTCTTGCCGTTGAGAGTAGTGATATTCTCCGGATTTATCGCCGTATTGGCATTGTCTATAAGGATATAGTATTCCTCACAGCCCATAGGTTGGGTTGAGAAGAGCATGTTCTTTGCACGCTCGGGAGTATAAGAGACATCTGAGAGAAGATCAATCTCCCCCTTCTGTAGCATTTCCAGCAGGGTAACCCAGTTGCCCTCCACATATTCATATTTCCATCCTGTATATGCCGCTATCTTTTGCTGGTATTCATAGGCATAACCTGAACGATGCCCGAAGCGGTCTGTACTATTGTAGGCGGATTCATACCATCCTACACGTACTACTTTCTTTGGTTTTGCCGCAACATTAATAGCTAAGGACAGGAGAATAAGTGTATATGTAATCCACTTCATAGTAGTTTCATAGTATATAGTGGCCTATCCACCGCCCCTCACCCGTAGGGAGGAAACCGGAGCGCGAAAACGATTTTCATTCAGTTTTTTCGAATCAAATGCTGAAACCTCATTCGCTATAGGCGTGTTTATTTTATTGTTTAGTATCTGTCAATTCCCCGCAAGGAGGACTGTGATTGCAAAAGTAACGATTTTTCCTGAGACTGCAAAACATTCTTATATCTTTTCGCAAAAAAAGTTAAGTATAATAGTGAAGAAAAATTTTTTTTGTAATTTTTTCATAAAAAATCCCGAAAAGTTTTGTTATTTCAAGGGAATTATGTACTTTTGCATCCAACCTCGGTTTTTCGGGACCGTGGATTTTTATTAGCCTATAATTAAACATTAACGACTTATAACAAAAAATTCAACAAAAAAACAGTATGATTAATCAACCAGTAGTAAAGCTTGGTATCGTAGGCGTTAGCCGCGACTGTTTCCCAGCTTCCCTTACAAAGGCTCGTCTCGCTGCCCTCATGGCAGAGGTTAAGAAGGCAGCTCTTCCAGAAGTATATGATTGTCCAGTAGTTATCGAGAACGACGTTGACACTTACAAGGCTCTTGACTGGGCTAAGGCAAATGGCATCAACGCTGTATGTATGTTCCTCGGCAACTTCGGTCCAGAGGGTCCTACAACTCTCTTCGTTCAGAAGTTCGATGGTCCTGCAATGGTTATCGCTGCTAAGGAGGAAGGCAAGGCTAACCTCGCTAATGATCGTGGTGACGCTCTCTGCGGTGTCCTCAACTTCTCTTACAACGTAGGTCTCCGTCGCCTCAAGGTATATATCCCTGAGTATCCAAACGTAACTCCAGAGGAGGGCGTTAAGGAACTCGCTGATTTCCGCAACATCGCTCGCGTAGTAATCGGTGTTAAGAACCTCAAGGTTATCGGCTTCGGTCCACGTCCTTGGGACTTCCTCGCTTGTAACGCTCCTATCCAGCCAATGTACGATCTCGGCATCGAGGTTCAGGAGAACTCTGAGCTCGACCTCTATAAGGCATTCAACGAGATCACAAGCAAGGCAGGTAAGCAGGCAGAGATTGAGGCTGTTGCTAAGGATATGGAAGCAGAGCTTGGCAAGGGCAACAAGTATCCAGAAATCATCAACAAGATGGCACAGCTTGAGGTTACCCTCCTTGATTGGTATGACAACAACAAGGGTGGCTCAAAGTTCGCTGTATTCGCTAACAAGTGCTGGCCTGCATGGCAGCCAATCTTCGAGTTCGAGCCTTGCTACGTTAACTCACGCCTCACAGGCCGTGGTATTCCTGTAGCATGTGAGGTTGACCTCTATGGTGCTCTCTCTGAGTTCATGGCTGAATGCGCAACAGAGAAGCCAGCTACTCTCCTCGATATCAACAACTCAGTTCCTGCTGACGTTATCCCTGCTGGTGCAAACCTCGCAGGTGCTGATCTCAAGGACCTCTACATGGGCTTCCACTGTGGTAACACATGTTCTTCTTGCATGAAGAGCTGCGAAATCAAGTATCAGCTCATCCAGGCTCGTCTCATGAGTCCAGATATCACAAAGGGTACTCTCGAGGGACAGATTGCTCCAGGCAAGTCAACAATGTTCCGTATCCAGTCTAACTCTGACTCTAAGCTCGTTTCTTACATCGCTCAGGGTGAGTTCCTTGACGTTGATCCATGCTCATTCGGTGGTATCGGTATCCACGCTATCCCTGGATTCGCACGCTTCTATCGTCACGTACTCGTTGGCAAGCGCTTCCCACACCACGGTGCTTACGCATTCGATCATTGTGGAAAGGTTCTCTTCGAGGCTCTCCGTCTGCTCGGCGTTGAGGATATCAACACTCCTCTCCCAGCAGGTCAGCTCTATCCAGGTGAGAACCCATTCTCTATCTAAGCCAAAAAGGCGAAAGGCTAAAGACTTTAGCCCTCAACCTTTAGACATAAAATTTCACCGCGGCATCATGTCGCGGTGATTTTTTTTGTATATCTAACGTCAATTCGACGACTTGCTTCAGTTTGATGAGCCTTGCGAAGAACTTGCGAAGCTTGATGAGCCTTGCGAATAATTTTTCCACGAATTATTTTTTCTCTGTCCCGATTTTTCGAATATTCGAATTATTTTTCGGTGAAGCTCAACAAGCTACGCAAGTCGGGATAAAAATTAACGATAAATTGTTCGCAAGCTCACCAGCTTCGCAGTTCTTCGCAAGGCTCATCAAGCTACGCAAGTCGCGATAATTCATGGAAATTATTCGCTGAAGCTCATCAAGCAGAAGCAAGTCATGTAGCCAAGCGCAGCGTTTATTTTCGTAGAACTGACGTTAACATAACGTGAGTTCGACGAATTCAAGACCGCGAGGGCTGAAAGCCCGACACCTAATAGGGCAGTCCGTAAGGGCTGTTATTCGGTAGATGAGTGATTAAAGGAGCGCTGTAAGTGCGACACCTAAAAACATAGATAAATACAATAGGTGTCGGTCCTACAGACCTCATTCCCCCTATATCGGCAAATATA
>OMXX01000021.1 GCA_900315105.1 uncultured Prevotellaceae bacterium
AGGCACGAACTGTCTGGAAGACAGTACTATGAGTAACCCCGTACATACGAGTGAAACGAGGATGTGCGGGGATTTACAACCCACACCCCCAATACTGCCCGGAGGGCAGTACATCGCGAGAGGTTATGCGTGAAAGCCAATCAGGTACAGCCTTCCAGGCTGTTAAGGATAGCAGGCATTATCTATCCGAGGGCATCCTCTCCTTCGTCGAGTATGCACCTCGGTTACTCATAGTGTTGCCTTCCAGGCAATTTACTGACTATAATTTTCTTCTAATTTACTTTCCACCCCACCTTCTGCGCAAGCAGAAACTCAACCCTCTGCGCAAGCAGAGAATTTATCAACCCTTTAATTTGCTTTCAGTAATGAAAAACGAAACTTGGAAATTCATTCTTCAGACTTTAGCGGCAATTCTTACCGCTATTGCGACAACCCTCGGCGTGGAAAGCTGCATGTAAGTAACTAAACGCAGAGGCGCAAAGACGCAGAGAATTTAATCTGAACACGGAAGACACAGAATAAACGAAGGCTTTCGTTCCATCCGTGCATTTCGTGTTCATGTTTTATATTAACCACAGATTTTCAGGATTTTAGGGATATTAATCACGAGCGCAAGCGAGACTATCCGTTAAATCTGTGTAATCTGTGTTCGAAAAAAGAAAAACTCTGCGTCTCAGCGACTTTGCGTTTGAAAAATTTGCTTTCGCTATCTAAAAAACAGGACAAAACCAATAAAAACAGATAAAAACAAAATGTTTTACTTTGTTTTCTTTTGTTTTAATTGGTTTTTCTAAATGGCGAAAGCAACTTATGCGAAAAACTTCCGTTTCTTTCGTGCATTCCGTGTTCGTAAAAAAGAAGAAACAGATTTATCTGAAAGAATTTACTGGTTTAATTTTCTGATAATTTACTTTCAGACCCCGACGCAAGTCGTATTTTCTTGCTTTCGCCATCTAAAAAAACAGTACAAAACCAATAAAAACATATAAAAACAAATGTTTTATTTTGTGTTCTTTTGTTTTAATTGGTTTTTCTAAATGGCGAAAGCAATTTATGCGAAAAACTTCCGTTTCTTTCGTGCATTCCGTGTTCGTAAAAAAGAAGAAACTCTGTGTCTTTGCGTCTCTGCGTTGAGAATATGCAAAGGTTGGGGGATTTCTTGTTTATCCTATAACTTAGTACTTTTGAAATAGTTTGTTTACGCATTGTTTACGCAGACATGAAAAAAGGAGTTGCGCGATTTGCGTAACTCCTTGATTTTTAGTGTGGACCAGCCTGGGCTTGAACCAGGGACCTCCAGATTATGAGTCTGAGAGAATGCAATTTTATGAAATTTTCTTTGTTTGAATTTGGCTGATACACAGATATTTAGTAAATTTGCACCATCAAACGAAATGTTAAAAAAACCCTTAACTCAAACCGATTGTTTTCGCATTGTTTTCGCGAAAATTCTGCGAAAAGACATCAGACTTGGGTCTGGAGGTTTCAGAAAATTGCATGAAATTGAACAAGATTTAGGCGATTTCACGGTGGCTGACGATGGTTCTGTTGGGCTAAATGTTTTCGCGAAAACAAACAGTAAATTATAAGAAATAGAACAAACATAACAGGCGATTTCACAGCGACAGGCTACGAGTCTGTTGGCTGAATGTTCTCGCGAAAACAAAATAGTAAAAACTATGACAAAGAAACTCACAACCTCGCTAACTGGTTTCAAAGAGCGCCAGTGTACAATGGCAATCGTTCTGGATATCCGCAGCAACCGAAAGGACGTAACGGAATACCCCGTGAAGGCACGTTTCACGATAGACCGCCGTTCCTACTACTATCCTATTGGTGGCAGTTACTCGAAGCAAGACTTCTCAGAAATCTGCAACGTTCAAAAGAGCAAGTCGCCTAAGTATGAGGAGAAGAAACGTCTGCTAGAGACAGTGGACAAATACAAGGAGATGCTAGTTAATCTCAACCCTGGTCACGAGTTGACATTGGATGCTGTCCGTATGGTTGTAGAGGGTAAGGTCGCCTCTCAAACCAACGAGTCGTTTATTGGCATCTGGGAAGAGATTATCCACAATCTACGGACAGAAAACAACGGAGCCAGATATACCACTGCTGAACCATACGAATCCTCCTTGAAGTCGTTCCAGAAGTTTCTTTGGAAGGAAGACATCAAAGGCTTTGAGGTTAATTTGGAACATCTTAAGAAATGGGAGTATGGTATGATAAATGGTGCTGTCGGTCCTAACGGAGAAGAACTGAAGCCTATCAGTATTACCACACGTAGCATCAATCTCCGTCATTGTCGTGCCGTATGGAACGAATGTCGTCGCCGTGGCTATCTGTTGCAGAACGAATACCCATTCTCGAATGTCAAGAAAGGCTTAATTGCCATCCCTGCTCCAGCATCGCGCAAAGAAGAATACCTTGACGTGGAAAGAATGACCCAACTTTATCAGGTATTCATCAACAAGAACTACCCCAGCACGTGGAAAGAAGGATATACCGAGCGAGCTCACTACTCACTTGGACTGTTCTTGGTGCAATATCTTGGCAACGGGTTCAATCTCGTTGACGTGGGACAGTTGACTTACTCGCAATATTATTTCGATACAGAGCGTAAGGCTTTCAAGTTCTATCGTAAGAAAACGTGTGGACGTAGCACCAATGGCTCGGAAGTCATCATTCCTATCACAGAACCCTTGCAGCGCATACTTGACGACATTGCGGCTCCTCCAAAGCTCAACGCCTATGTGTTTCCTCACGTACTTGAAGGAGCCACCCATGAGCGTGATATCCGTAAGCGAGTATCTGGCGAGAATTCAAATGTCCAAGATCGTGTCATAAAAATCTGCAAAGACGTGCTTCACTGGGAAGTTCGTCCTTCGGGAACATGGGCGCGTCACTCATTTGCTACCAACCTCACCCATGCTGGTGTGGAGCGGTCGTATATTCAGGAAAGTATGGGCCATTCACAATCTCAGTCAGTCACCGACCGTTATATTGCCAACTATCCATTGGAAAAGCAGATGGAGTATAACTCCAAACTCCTAAACTTGAACCCGACTCAAACTATAACGAAAAAGGACATCAAGAAAATGAGCAAGGCGGAAATGGCTGCGTTGCTCACGGAACTGATGGAGAAGTGAATAAGAAAAAGCGAGGATGTCCTCGCTTTTTAGATTATTATACTCTTGCCAAATCATCGTATTTTGGGTGACCTGTATGCCGAAGTGTTGTACCAGTTGGTATCATGTTTAAATCTTGATATTGCAATTGAGGGACTGATTCCACGATTGCCTGCTTCTTGAGCTATTGTCTTTACAATTTTATGCGGAGAAAGACTACTACTGCCTACTCGCAAAATTGCGGTCCATACATTGTCGGGAATAAGTTGTTGACGAGCAAAATCATTTGCTTCCTTTTCTCTTGGGTCAGTGGAGTATAAAGTTCCTTCTATAGAAATAAAGGCCTTTTGCTCTTCGGAGAGATGTTTTTCAATATGGCATAGTTCGTGAAGGACATCGAAAGCCAACTTATCCATATCATTATAACGATATGTCACCGTCACGGCAGGATGACCATCAACATAGGTACTATAGGCATCAACGGGGACTTTGTCCAATTTTTCAACCTCTACATACAAAATGCCATAATTATTTAAACACTCCTTCATTGTTTGAATGGAAAGAGTACGATTGTTTGCCATTTTTGCAATGGCATTGGCAGCTTTTAGTCCATCTCCCCTCTCATAGTCCTTCTGTACTTCCGCTTTTGAAGTCTCAAGCCAATTCAAGAGTAACCAGGTCTGCATATTCTTCTCATCAATCTGTACTTTCTCACTATGCTTATATAACCCTGCCACCTGTAGTTTCAATTCGCCAGAAGACAACAAGTCGAAAGAAAACATTTCCTTTACTCTCTTAACTCGTTCAAGACAGGGAAGAATAGACATTCCTAATCTCTTGTACAATAGTTTCAAGTTAAAGATTTCCGAACATGCTTTCTCAAAGGCAAATGCCTGCTGTTCTTCTGTCTGTCTTTCTTCCAATGCCTTGCAATCATACACATAGCCATTGTGCAGATTCATCCATGTTTTAAAGGGAATACCTAAATGCTTTTCCAATTTCATGGCTAATTCTTCATTCAGGTTACGCTTACCTTTTATGAATTCATTAAGATGGGTTGATTGCACACCAATCACTTGGGCAAAATCCTTTTGTTTGATACCACGCTCCTGCAACTCTTCACGCAAGATTTCTCCTGGGTGGATTGCCCTGGCAGGAACTAATCTGTTACTTCTTGTTGCCATAATGTGTACTATCAATTTCTATTAATTCTACTTCTATGCCGTCATCTGTTTCTACAAACATCAGGCGCTCAACCATTCCGTTTACAAGTCTCACAGAGCTTTTCGATTCGTCACGTTGATATTTTAATTTTTCGTAGTGAAGAAAACTAAAGGGCTTTAAATCGTCCGTAGAATCTACATCATACATGATGCCCACAGCCCTGATATAGCCTTCAATTAGTTTCTTGTTCTTACATATTTGCTTGTATTTTCTGTCCTTGGTTTTGCCTGTCTCGTACAATTCAGATAACGCATTGTCTTTAAAAATTACTTTCATGCGATGAAATTTTGTACTTTGACGCTGCAAAGGTAACAAGAAATTCCCAAATATGGTAATTTTTGTAAGAAAAATAAAGTATGCAATGCGTTTTTTAACTTTTGGGTTAGATAAATGCATCCGTGTGATGTTGTTTTCCTATTCGTGATAAGTAAAAGCTTCTTACTAACAAGTTTGTTATGTAACAAACTTGTTACTTTAATATATGACACCTCGTTTGCCACATTTTGAGATGCCATTTTGTGCTTTAGGAATTATGTCATACATGTGATGTAGCTTGCTTTTGAAGTGGCATGCCTCCCAACGATTATGGTCGGTTGGGGAATTAGGCTTCCCGATACTTGAAAAATGTGGCATCGGCAAGCCGATCAGACTGACTCAATATATTTTCCTTGGCATCGGCACCAGGATTCATGACCGACCTCGTTTGAGAACAAACTCCATGCCAGATATTGTGACCTCTGCTTGCAGATTTTGTGTGGCCAGTTCACCGTTCGATGAAAATCGAAACGGGTAATGAGCTTCCCGATACTTGAAAAATGTGGCATGCGCAAGCGCAATGCCGTTTATTCATGTTTGTGAAGATTTTCCTGACGTGCCAGATACTCATCATACGTAATTGCATTCTTTCTCCACTCTTCACACTCTCTTTCTCTTTCCCTTTGTTCCCTTTCTTCGTAAGCCCGACTCCTGTCACGCAAGAAGTCGTGAAGGCTAAGAATGATGATGGAGGGATCAAAGGTGTTATAGAAATGGCGATAGCGAGCAGCGCAAAAATTAAAGAAGAAAAGCTGCACTTCATCAACCTTCAAGTAACCAAATTGTTGAACGATTATCTTGACCAGCTTTGCTGCTTGGTAGTTGTCTGGCATTTCCTTTATGCCCATGAACAGACAGATATCCTGAACTTCAGGTAACAGCCAAGCCTCGGCAGCCCCATGTCCATAGATGACATTCAGAGAGGCCAAAGTCGGAGACTGTCCGAAATAACATTCTTCGGGATGCTCACTAATCTGCAGTTGCCTATCTGGGTTCACCGCGACCATAAATTCTGTAATGGTCGGAAACCTATCCTTCACCTTCGCCAAAGCTGACGGCAGGTTCGTTGTTTCCGGCAAGGAATTGCGAGACGAGTTGCCGGGTGTTTTGCAAGGCAGCTGCCCGTTTCGCTCCATTTGTTGAAGTATTGTGCTGATTGTTGCTCCCATTGTAAGAAATGTTTGGTGTTAATGGTTCTGTTTCCCAAGTACGGTATGTAAGGAAGTTGGAAAAGTCCTTGCGGTATTTGCTGTCAGGGCGAGCCATGACATACTTGGGTATATACTCAAAGATCTTCTTCTTTTCATCGAAAGAAAGTTGCTGCCATCGTTGGCGTAGTTGCTCAACATCGCCGGTAGGCTTCCCGTACATCTCCCAAATCTCATCAAAGGAATGTTCTTCATCCTCTGTCACCTCTGCGTCATTGATGATGTGTGTGTCAGCACCATCATCAATGTCTGGATTCGGTCTTGGAGTAGGATTGGGAGTAGGATTAGGATGGATAACCGTCTTTGTCGTTGGACATCGGTCGTTATCGGTCGATAACGATGGATTACGTTCGCTATCCAACGATGTCTCTTTGAAGTTACTCTGCATGACCTTTCGCTTCATCGAGTTTGAACGGTTCTTCTCGCATTTCGCCTTGTATGCCTCTCTGCTACGATCTATCTGAGTGCCGATTACCGTGAAAAGTGACATCATCGGTCCATTGAAATCAGGCAAAGTGCCTTCATCTGCGTATGCAAAGAGAGCCTTGATGAGTTTGCCCGCATCTTCGTCTGAAAGATAATCGATGGCTGCTCGATGCTCGGTGAAAAGCAATATGGTGTTAGCATCTTTCTGCATCGCCTTCTCCTTTCTGTTCTTCTTTCTGCACTTCCTTCTGTAATCCTTCTCCATTGAGTTTCTTCAGCACATCGCTGTATTTGTACATGACGCGACGTGGTCCAACCTTGTTGGGGCGAAGAATTCCCAACTTGTTCCATCGCCACAATGTGGAGTAATCCACATGGAGCAGTTTGGCCGTTTCTTCACGAGTGATGAAACGCTCATCGTCATGCACTACGAGACAGGCATCACCTTCGCGAGTGCTTTTGTCCTCAACTTTCATGGCAGCCATATTGCTTGCCATCTTCTCAACCAGAGCGTCAAGATCGGCCCTGCTCATCACAACCAGTTGGTTGCCTAAGATTGAATTTTCATTTGTCATTTTTTCTTTATTTTTTTATGTTACTATTTTTTCTTGTTGTGCTGACTCTTTTTGAGGTGGGTTGCGCGAATTTTGTAGATTCTCACAAGGTTATGGAAGATTCCACCTCGTTTGGTACTGCAAAGTTATACACTATTATAGGATTGCAGAGAAAAATAGTTCTCCAATTGCCATTTTTTCAATTAGTTTAAGAGGTGAGTATGATAATTAGGCAAAAATCATACTATAAAATTGTTTAGAGACCGTTTTTGCCCATTTTCCTAAAACGGTCTGTAAAGTGCCTTGTATACCATTTGTTTGATGCTATACAATAGATGCATTACTCATTACTGAGAGTTCTAATCACATTCGCATTTTACGAAGGAGGTGTTGAATGAACACCCCCTTTGTTCGCTTGTAGGGCATCTTTGTATTGAGTTTTGCGTGCTTTCGTTAATAATGGTCAAATTCCGGTTACCTCTAAGGGTATCGCATTTCGCGACTCCCTTATCCTCTTTGTCAACGTGCTTGCCGATCGCATCGCGTTAGTTCTTACAACCCAGCGCATGAAGGCTTTTGCCTGAAGGAGTTTAAATGCAAGGACAAGGGCATATATGCCAGACTCGTTAATAACTGCAGTCGACTTAACTCCAAAGCTGGTGGGGAAATCGCCCACCACCTCATCTTCCTCATCTACCAGTCTCTTTATAATCATCTAAACATCATAAAATTGAAAATAATTCAATTTTTGACGTTATAATTTATTATTTTACACTTTATTGATTGCGAAATGAATTATTTTCTGTATCTTTGTACCCAATAAAAACGATTAAAATGGTAGAGAATAGAGATTTGAATCGTATTAAGGTAATGCTGGCAGAAAAGAAACGTACCAACAAATGGCTGGCAGAACAACTTGGAGTTAATGCTGCAACAGTCAGCAAATGGTGTACAAATTCTTCCCAACCGTCATTGGACATGTTGGGCAAAATAGCTGAAGCCTTAAAAGTGGATTATACAGAACTTGTAAGAATTAAGCGTATTCATGGCGAGGAAGAATAGCGGAAAATATGATTCTGGAGTCAACATTATGGGTAGCGTTCCAGACTACAATGTGATGCTTGACTACATCAGTGATACTTATGGTATCACAGAAGGAAGTACTGGTGCCTTTGAGTTTAGGACAGAGAAGTCTTTACATCGGTTCATTTCTGCCATTGAGTCTTGCGTTCTTAAGTTCAAGAGTGACATTCACAGGAAATTGTTCTTTGATGCTTTAGCCAATAAGGATTTCTCTTTACAGGAAAGATTAGTTATCCTTTTCTGGCAGTTGACTTATTCCAATCTTCTCTTTGCCAAAATTACGGCTGATGTGTTCATGAAGGCTGTCTATGCCGGAAGGATCACTATTACAGCAGAAGAAATAACAAGTTTTCTCCGCTACATAAAAGAAACAGAGAAGGGAGAATTAGATTGGAGCGAAGATACCATTAAGATTTCTGGAAGCAAGTATCTCACCATTATGAAGAAGCTAGGTCTTGCGGATGGGGCTATTAAGAAGAGTATAGTTCACCCGGTCATTACAAATAACCTCTTTGTTTATTTCATTCGCTTCATCCAAGCTGTATCAGATGACAAAACTCTGCACAATCCTTTCATCATCTTCTCGTTCAATGAAGAGCAGAATCTGATTAGCCGATTGAAGCGGATAGAAAACATTCCATATTGGGATGTGTCACAAATTGGAAACGAAATAACGATAGACTTGAAATAATATGGCATCTACTTACATACAAGAGCATAACCGATTGTTCGGCGATCTAACTGCTGCGCTTGGGCGTGACCTTGCCCATTTATCTTCTGATGCGAATGGGGGAAGGAGTATCTTATTCGTATATCCTCCTGTCGATGAAGAAAAGTATATAGAAGAGGCGAAACGCAGATATACTGAGGGGTATGAGTTTATAGACCTTCGCCAATTGTTCGTTGAATTTGTCGATTCAAAGGGACTTGATAAGTTCAAGCGTCAGTTCAAGAACATGGGTACAGAGGTGTTCGTTAGTCAGAACTACACAGAGGGAACGTTTTACAGCTTCCTTATGCAACGAATTGTCAATGCGGCAGAAAGAGGCGTTTCTCCAATCTTGATTCATACAGGAGTTATCTATAAAATGGGATTCTCCAACCAGAACATTATGGAAGATCATAATGTGATGAAGTTCCAGAAGCCGCTGGTATTTTTCTATCCTGCAGTATTAAGAAATGAAACGATATTTTTTCTCGACCAACAGCCAGCCTCCAAGTATCGCTGTGTGGTAGTCATATAACTTTGATAAATTTACGATTATGACAAAGATAAAAGATATACTTTCTATACGTCTTGAAGATGATATCAAGAGTGTGATTGATCTCAACCAGCAGGATGATCAAAGTATCATCGACGAGTTAGATGGTTTCATTTTGACCGAGAGTTTGGCTAAGCATTTGGCCGACTTTTGCGACTTCTTTACCTCCAACACTGCACAGCCTGGTCTATGGCTAAGCGGCTTTTATGGTTCGGGTAAGTCTTATTTCTCCAAGATGATAGGTTTCCTCTTGAAGAATCCCACTATTAAGGGAACGTCTATACGTGAACGATTTAAAAACAAACTGATTGGTTTGCCGAATGCAGGTCTTCTCCAGAACAGCATTAACGAATTGGGACGAACAGAGAATCATGTTGTCCTATTTGATGCTGCCAAGACAACGGGTAATCACGGCATCAGTTATATGATGATGGGAGCGTTCCTCAAATCCCTAAATCTTAATGACGACTGGGTGGGTATCATCGAGTTCAACCTGCTTATGAGCGGGCGTTACCAGGCATTCTGCGACAAAGTGCAGCAAAAGTTTGGCGAGTCATGGCTAAAGCGTCGCAAAAACATGGATGAGGTCTATGACACGCTGGAAGATACCATGCTCGACGGATTCTGTTCTGAGAGTGCATACGATGAAATGCGTGATGCAGCCAAACTGCGTATTCAGGACTATGATGCTGCGAAGCTCCAAGATGACTTGAATCGCTATCTTGAAAAGAATCCAGACATCCGTATTGTCTTTATGATAGACGAAGTAAGTGAGGCAATTGCACAGCAAAAGATAAATATTCTGGACCTTGAAGGTATGGCAGAGGCTATCGCTGCTCTCGGTCGTAAAGTGTGGACTATCGCTATCGCACAGCTGCAACTTGATGATGTGATTAATGGTACAAATTTGAATCGCAGTTTGTTGACAAAGATTATCGATCGTTTTAAGAAGCGTATTCCTATTGCCGCTGAAGAGGTTGACATGATTATCCGCAAACGACTTCTTGCTAAAACAGCAGAAGGTGATGACCTCTTGCAGAATTATTACAACAAGAAGAGTGGTCAGATTTCCGATATTACCAATATTATCGGAACTGGTCTCAATAAGACCACAAATGCACAGACGTACGCTGACTACTATCCTTTTTACGAGCATCAGTTTAAGATGCTTCAATACTTCCTGTTTGGAACACAGAAACTGGTCAAGACGCAGGTCGGAACCCGTGGTATGCTGATTTCAGCCTTCGACGTATTGAAGAAAGAAGCTCTTTCAGACAGAGACCTCCATACTCATGTCAATGCCTCACAACTTTGCCGTCAGGCAGAGGAAGCTGTAGCTGAGTCGCTGCGCATTCGTTACGATCAGGCAGATGAGCATCTAAAAGGTATGGACCTGCGCTTTGTTGTGGGGCACGACATGCTTCAAACCATTCATTTCCTGACTGAATCTGGAGCAAAGACAACTGCTGAGAATATCAGTCGCGCATATGTGAACTGCCCTGACGATTATTTTACCGTTCTTGATGAAGTAAAGAAAGCGTGTAAGAAACTGGCTGATGACGAGATTCTCATCCTTTCGGGTGACGAGTATCGAATCACCAGCGAAACGCAGCAGCGCATCTTTGAGATGATGAACAATTATGATGGTATTGCCTCATATCGTATCAAAGGTGAGATTACCAAACAAGTTAAACAGATGGCACTTGTTCGTGGGGCACAGAACATAGCGATTGACGGCATGAACATTGGTTTTTCCGTACAATCAGATAGTGGTGAAACATTCTCCACGGGTAGCGACCAAGGAATGAAGGTCGTTTTCCATGACATTCTTAGCGTAAAGCCCTCCCTGAATGAGTATGTTGACCATATCAAGGAAGAAACTCAATCACAGAAAAATGTTATCAGTATCATTCCTTCCGCTGATAATGCCTCAGAGATACAGGCTATAGTTGAAAGCATTTTGCGCATCAACTACATCATGGAAGTGCCGAACCTGACACCAGAAGAGAAGAAGGTGGTAGATGAGATCGCTAGTTCCTTGGAGGCTAAAACTGCACAACTTGAACAGTCTGTCATCAAGTCATATACGAGTGGTGTACTTGTCTATCTTTACAACACTAGCATCTTGACAGCTCAGAATGCTGCTACGCTTATCAAGGAGGCTGAACAGAAAATGTATGGCAATATCTATACCAAGCGTCTGGGTGGATCTTTGAAGGACAGCATTGCGCTTCAACTATTGAAGGTAAACCAAAATCAGCTTCAGAATGCCATCGGGCAGCTTCCTGATTTCCTTTTCTTCGATACCAGTGGTCAATTTATTGGAGACCAGTTGCCTGTTATTACAGAGATTATGGCTCAGACTGCTGCTTACAAGAATGGTGCTGACCTTGAACGAGACCTCGCCGCCGCTCCTACAGGATATAGCTTTGGTACGGTTTTCTCTACCTTGGCAGCTTTGTTCCGTGCAAGTAAGGTCATCATCAAGTACAACAATCATGAATACCATTCTTGGCAACAGGATGGCGCAAAAGAACCATTTGCCAATAGCCGCAACTTCCAACGCGCTTCGTTCAAAGCCATCACTATGAGTCTTTCTTACAACGAGAAACGCGATATTGTTGATACGTTGAAGGATTGTCGATATAAGGAACTGACTGGTGGCAACCTCAGTTACAACATGAATGACTTTGAGCTTGTTGCAGCCATCCAATCACTCGCTATTACAGAGATTCATAAAGTCAACGACAGAATTTGTAACGATGATGAGCGTGAGCGCATCTTCCGTCGCTCTCTTGCTGCCAAGGATGTACTTCGTCAATACGCAGGAACAGTTACTGAGTATAATTACTTCAATACAGCTCGAACGTTTCTCGGGGACAACGAGAATGAAGAGTTCTGTAAGGCTGTTGAAAAGATTGAAGCCGACATTCATTTCATCGACAACAACATGCGTGAGATTGGATATCAGAAGGAATACTTCAATGATGTGAAGAATGAACTGGAGTTCGTTGATACACCGATGCAGCAGTTCGACCAGATTCACGATACCTATCTGCAGTTGCTTGACAGCGACCCTGTTCGCAACTATCAGCAGATGAAACAGGAGTACCAGAAGGTCAAGGATCTCTACTGCCAGAATATGGAACATCAGGCAGAACTAATGATTAACGGTTATGGCGACCTGCTTAATCGTATTGATGCGGTCAAAAACGAGGCTGACAAATACCCGAAAGGGTGGAATATACGTCTCTATTATAAGATTAGAGAGAAGGAAGATGTATGCAAAAAATACATCATTTCGAAAATCCAATTGAAGGACTACGATATTCGATGCTCCAGATGTCATCTTCAGCTTCGCGACATCGTTAGTGCAATAAAAATGTTGCGTCAGTTACTTGTTGATGTGGATGTAATGGAAACGGAAATCTGTAGCACGGATCCAGCTCCGCAACCACAGCCTGATACCCCAAATCCACAGCCGCAACCACAACCTAAGCCCCAGCCTAAGGAGAGAAAGTTGCGTAGCCAGTTGCCATCGGGTCAGCTCAGCGTTGCTCAATACAAGCAGTGGTTGAAACAGCAGTTGGCTATGGTCAACCTATTTGATATAAACGACATTCTTAAATTCGACGAATAAAAAGGGAATTATGGAAGATTATATATATGATCAGATTAAAGAAGAAATCGATATAGAACCTGAGGACAATAGCATAGAAGATATTCAGGGACCATTTGACCCCAATGCTATAGATGTAGATATATCGGTTATGAATTTAGGTTCTCTCTTGGAGCAACTTGAATATAACGAAATTGATTTGCGACCAGAGTTCCAACGTTCGAGCGATGTCTGGTCACCAGTCAAAAAAAGTCGCCTGATTGAATCAGTTCTATTAGGCCTCCCTTTACCATCATTTTATTTTAGTGAAGACCCGGAAACCAACAAACTTCTTGTAGTTGATGGACTTCAACGTCTTTGTGCGTTCACAGATTTCTGCATCACAAAGAAGCTCAAGCTAAAAGGAATGCAATTCTTAACGGGATTAGAAGGATGGACGTATGACCAATTAGATCGAACACAGATTCGAAGGATAAAAAGTCTAAAAGTAACTCTTAATACATTACGCAAGAATACCCCTCAAAGAGTAAAGCTTGTGATATTTCAACGTGTTAACACCGCAGGAGTTCCATTGACGGCACAAGAGATGCGCAATGCGTTATACCCCAAGAAGGCTACAGATCTATTGAAAAGTATGGTAAAGTTGGATTCATTCTGTAAGGTTACCGGTGGAAAAATACCTTCAAAACGAATGACTGATTGTGACTTCGCTAACCGTTTTGTCGCATTCTATCTTTACAGAAAAGACTATGATGGTAATCTTGACGAATTCATGGGTGATGCTTTGGAGAAGGTTAATAAAATGCAACAACAAGAAATAGATTCCATCTTAAGATCCTTTGATAGGTCAATGCAAATCTGTTACAAACTTTTTGGGAATACAGCATTTAAACGGCCAGACCCGCAAAAGCCAAATAGTTTTTTAAAAACAAACAAGGCTATTTTTGAGGTCTTAAGTGTTTCTATAGCTCATCTGACTGATAACGAACAAAATATACTTGTTCAAAAGAGAAATCAATTCCAGAACGATATATATTCTTTGTTCAAGGATGAAACTTTCATCAAATCAATCACCTCGGGTACGGCTAAGATCCCTCAGGTCGAGTATCGTCATACAAAAGTTCAGCAACTTATTAAACAAGTAATTAGCTATGATAACTAATTTGATATTAAAGGATTTTAAGATTCATAACAATCTTAATATTCAGTTGGGTAGTATTACATTACTCACAGGTCAAAATGGTATGGGTAAGTCATCGGTCATACAGTCGCTGCTATTACTCAGACAGTCATACACAGGAATCACTCCATTAGCCGGACTAAATTTAAAAGGAGATTTGGCAGACTTAGGTATCGCCAATGATGTTGAATGTCATTCTTGTTCTGACGGGGTATTAAACATCCAATTGGAAGATGATTCGGAAACTTTGAATTTCGAGTTCTCTTATGTAGATACGGATAGTTATGAAACATATCTGCCTGCAATTAATGTTGAGAATCAGAATAAAGATTTATCGAAATGCTCTCTGTTTACTTCTAATTTTCAGTATATAAGTGCATTTCGATATGGTCCACAGAAAGGATATGAAAGAGATACAAATGTGGTTCAGCATCACAACCAGATTTCAAAAATTAACGGTCAATGTGAATATGCAATACATTTTTTGAATCATTTCGGAAATAAGATACATTGTATTCCTGAGTTGCTGTACGATAAAGAAAACAATGATCTCTTATCAACACAGGTTCAATTGTGGATGCAACAAGTGTCGCCCCGCATAAATATCAATATTGAGCCTAATGGAAATGACTTCAAACTAAATTATAAATTCAGTAGAGAAGGGAACACAATGACGGAACCGATGTCAGCAGTAAATGTTGGTTATGGTATATCTTACGTTCTGCCAATTATTATTGCTGTTCTAAGTGCCTCTCCTGGTGCAATTCTTCTTATAGAAAACCCTGAAGCGCATATTCATCCTCGCGCCCAGGCTGAACTCATGAAATTGCTTATGAAAGCTGCGAAGGCAGGAATACAGATTATCATAGAAACACATAGTGATCATATTATGAATGGTGCGTTGGTTGCTATTGTGAATGAGCCTGAGTATCTGCCATTGGTTAAAGCATATTACTTTGAACGTGATGAAAGTCAGCACACGTCTCAACCTTGCAAGTTGGAGATACTTGAAGATGGTAGAGTTGCTAATCCTCCGAAAGGCTTCTTTGATCAAATAGACATTGATATGCGAACGATAATGGGTTTCTAACTATTCGAATTATATGGCAGAAAATATTATAGCCTTGATGTTTCCTGAATATAATGATACAGGAAATCCGGTCACTTCAAAAGACTGGACAACTGATGAGTTATATGATGATAAGACGTTTGAGATACAGATAAAGGAAACTGGCATATTTATCGATTTCTTCAATGATGAGGAATGCAGTATGATTTATGATTCGATGAACATAAATGCATACTTGTATGCTGTAAACGTACTTCCTGAATGCTATCCCTCAAGAGTAAGACAACTTAGATCAATATTCAAACAATATAGTTTGAAAGATTGGCGTAGAAATCGTGTGTCTTCTGAAGCTGAAGCATATAGCATTCACGATGAGACTGTCAAAAATGAAATCCGTACAGAAATAGCCTCAAGAATAGAATCAACATCAGCAGATTCTTTTCTCATTGTTACAAATTTGTTTGGCGATAAGGGGTATATCTGGGAAATAAAAAATAAAGATTCCACTATCCCAGTAGACTCTCTCCCAATGTCAATACCCCATGTGTTTGAATGGCTTTCCTATCATCATAAGCCACTGAGAGTATATGAATGGAATGAGAAACATGGAGAAAATGCTAAGGGCGCGCATCCTGATAATAAAGGCGAAGAAGTCTCGGTTTTGGAATGTTCCAGAGAACATGCAGAAGAATTGTTGCCTAAAGCTATAGGACTGCCGAACTACGATACCCTGTATTGTTATGATGTTTTTTTTAACAAATACATGGAATATAAGGCTGGATGTAAGTTTGATAGACTTCCAGAGAATGCCGTAGAAAGGAAATATCATTCATTCCACATCCATGATGAAAATCGTGTTCCCAAACGTGTCGCTAATAAAATACAAATGCTTAAAAAGTTAAGTAAATAATGAAACTTATCAATCACGTTCTCGACATACGCCGCCTGATACAACAGGCATTCGACAACCGTTTCTCCCGCATGGGACTTCGTGCATCGGAATCTGTGCCAGTGGAACAACTGTCGGCAGACCAACTGCCACGTCGTCGCCAGTTGGATGATATTATGCAGAGCCACCTGAATGAGTTGGGTGACTATGCTTTAGCGCGTCAGGCTGCTATCAATGAGTGTGTGTTCACGCTCTTCAACCGCATAGCTGCTATCAAGGTGATGGAGTCAAAGGAACTCTTTCCGGAAATCATTACCCGACGTATGGAGAATGCTGGACGTTCATTTGAACACAATGCGTGGTTGGAGGAACATCCTGAGGAGCGTAATGCCGAGCGTGAAGGATTGAAGCACTTCCTCACTGACCAATTCAATAAGTTGGGAGAGCATATTCCACTTTATCGTAAAGACTATCCATACGCATTGATGCCTACTGCAGATGAACTGAATGAAATCATCGAGCAGTTCAATGCTGTTGAGAATGATTCTGATTGCGGTGTTGATGTATGGCGAGGTGACGACATTTTGGGCTGGCTCTACGAGAATTTCAACGCTGTAGAGAAAGATGCATTAAAGCAGAGTGGCGAGAAAACTGAATACAATAAGGTTTCTCTCCAGAGTCAGGTTTATACTCCTCAGTGGGTGGTGAAGTTCTTGGTTGATAACACGCTTGGCAAGGCATATCTGGAAATGTTCCCAGATAGCCGTATCAAGGAGAAATATCAGATTGCCAATGTACCTAAAGAACAAGTACGCTATCCGAAAGATATAAGGCAGATGCGACTACTCGACCCCGCTTGTGGTTCTGGTAACTTTTTGATATATGCATTCTCATTGTTCTATGACCTTTACATAGATCAAATGGAGAACTACGGGCGTGAATATAGCCGTCGTGATATTCCAAAGATGATTGTAGAGAACAACCTCTTTGGTGTTGATTTGGACGAACGTGCTGTACAGCTTTCGCAGATAGCGCTTTTCATTAAAGCTCGTGTTCTTGGAGGTCACCGCAGTCACTGGCCAGAATATACCAATGTGGTGAGTACTCACTTTTTCTTGCCAGAATATGAAAAGATTAAGGACACCTTTGAAATTCTTGGTGAATGGTCTTCGAAAGAGAAGCAGGCTATAGCGGACATTTGGAGTGACCTGTGTAATGCCTATAAGTTCGGCTCACTGGTTCGCGTAGAAGAACGCCTTGATGGTCTCATGCCTGATGACGTGAATCATTCGCTCTTCCGTGAGGAGGAGATAGCTAACATGTTCAGCTTCAAGAATAATATCACTACGCAACTGCGTAATCAGGTAAACCAGTGGAGTGGCGAGGGTAGCAATTCCTACACGCTGTCAAAGACCAACGATGCTATTTCGTTCCTCGAAATCATTGCGCATAAGTACGATGTAGTGGTGGCGAACCCGCCCTATACCGACAGTGCAGATTTTGGCGTAGAACTAAAGGAATTTGTAGATGCTAATTATCGCAAACCGCAAAAGTTCAATATAAACCTTTACGCCTGTTTTATTAAAAGGTGCTGCGAGTTGGCAGAGAGTGATGGAAAGGTTGGGATGATTCATCCGCTTACTTTTATGTATATTAAGACATATGAGGATGTGCGCAAGTTTATACTTGAAAACACTCATATAAACATTTTCGTAGAGCATGGACTTGATAGAGTCAATGTTTTTTCAAATACAGGTCAGGCAAGTGCTCCTGCTTTTTACACGTTAGATATACACAAAACAGACAATTATTCTGTCTTTTTTGATATTAACTCTGGTATGGTAGAAAGAGACAAGAAAGAGTGCTGTCTCACTGCCTTGACCGACACTATTTGTCAGAGACCTAATCAAAGAGTATATCATCTCAACCAAAATTCATTAAAGCAAATCAAGTCCTATCCTTTCATTTACTGGATATCAGATGCTTTTAGGAAAAAATTTGCGTCAGCTTCTATTGAAGAAATATACAGGCCTTCCTCTGGTGCTGCAACAGCAAATAACAATAGATTTCTTCGCTTCTGGTGGGAGGTAACACCAAATCATCCAGATGTATATTCAGAATCTTCAAAATGGGTTGGATATGCAAAGGGCGGAGCAAGAAGGAAATGGTATGGAAATTTGTGGCTTCGTTTGCTTTGGGAGAATGATGGATATGAGTTGAAACATTACAAAGCAGTATTACGTAACTCAAATTATTATTTTAAAGAAGGTGTAACATATTCTGCAACGGGTAGTAGAGCTTCATTTAGATTATTGCCGAAAGGGAATGTTTTTGATGTTGGAGGAGCATCAATTTTTCCCAAAGATGAGATTCACGACAACAAGATCCTACTTGGTTATTTGAATTGTCCGATTAGTGGTTATATTGTAAATTGTTTAAATCCGACAGTAAATATTCAAGTTGGTGATATTTCGAGAATACCCTTTGCAGAACCCACGCAAATCCAGGCAAGCCAAATTAGAGTAATAGCAGACCAATGCATATCCATACAAAAGTTTATTAACTCGTATTCTATAATTGAAGATAATTTTGAAGAGTCGCCCATAACCAATAAGGAAGATGTTATATCTGGGATCGGTAAATTCTATTGTATAGAAAATGCTCTCCAAACTCAAATTCTACTTAATGAGTCTGTCTGCACAAACATTGTATTTGAAATATATTATTTGTCTAATATAGACAAACAGATGGTCTTAGACAAAGAAGGCATCCCTGTTGGCGACCTTCCTGTCAGCCGCGAAGCGAAATGGGCATACCGTAAGTGGTTGACAGAAGAAAGCGAATTCAAACCAAGTGACGAGGTGTTGGCTCACTTGGATGCATTGGAAGAGCGTGATGATTTGCCTCAGATTACCGACTTCGATACGCTCTATCAGAATAACAATGAATGGGAAGAGTTCTGCATCAAGCGCAATGTGAACCCTGTGGAAGCATGGTGGCAGTTCAAGAACGCCAACGTGTTGCCCCCTCAGCGCACACAGGTGTTGGCATTCGAACTGATTACCGATATTATCCGCACTGTCCTTGCAAAGGATGATGATGGCATTATCCCACTTGGTGACAAAGTGGGTGAAGAGCGTTTGGCTATTCGCATAGAGCGTGAGATGATGGAACGTGGCTATACGGCAGCACAGTTTGCTCAGGTGTGCCACCTGTTGGGCTGTCCATTGGAAAAGTATCTGCAAGAGCGATTCTTCCAACAGCTTAGCGACCATCTGAATCTCTTCATGTATCTGCCTAAGACTCCATTCATCTGGCATTTGACTAGTGGAGAACATCATGCCATAGAGCTATACATCAGCATCTATAAATGGAGTCGTGATGCGCTGTTCCGTGTGCGCAGTATCTATGCCGCCAACCGCGAAGCAGCTATCCGTGACCGCCTGAACTCCATTGACACCAGCAACACCGAAGGCAGACTGGAAGCCAACGAACTGCGAGCCATGTTGACAGAGTTGCAAGAGTTCTGCCAAAAGATAGATGACCTTCTTGCCAGCGGCTATGACCCGAAACTCGATGATGGTGTTGGCAAGAATATAGCTCCACTACAGAAGCGCAAGATGCTCAGCTACGAAGTGCTCAATGCCGGGCAACTGAAGAAATATCTCAATGCTGATTGGTAAAATAGAAAGGAAAGATGAAAGAAAACAGTATATACGACAAGAAATCACTCCGTACGGTGTGGGGCAAGAACGCTGATTTCAATGAATTGGCTAAGGACTGTGTAGCATTTAGCAATGCAGAGGGCGGTTATATAGACATCGGTATAGAAGATGATGATGTGCTGCCACCAGAAGGACAGAAGATTCCTGAAGGGCTTGCCACAGACATTATCAACAAGGTATGTGGCAAGACACAAGGTGTTGTTCTTACGGCTGAAGTCTTAACCGCAGAGAATGGTGGGGAGTACATCAAACTACATATTGTACGGAACGCCAATTCGCCATCGGCGACTACATCAGGCAAGTTCTTCCTGCGTATAGCAGACAATAGTGTTCCTGTAGGACCAGAGGACATTTCTCGTCTGGCAGAAGACAAGGGATGTCTTTCCTGGGAAGATACTGAAACTAAGTATAACTGGCAGGATGCTGATCCAGAGAAACTGGCATCCTTCATCAAATTGCTGAAGAAATCTGATCGTGTTTCGAGTTTTGTCAAGCAGAAAGAAACTAAAGAGATTTTGGACTTCTACTACCTGACAGATCCAGATTCCGACAGAATGACCAACCTTGGTGTGCTCTTTATTGGTAAGCAGACACAAAGAGGAAGAATACAGAATGCTCCTGTCATACAGTGTATCAAGTATGACCAGAACGGTGAGAAGGTCAACAAGTGGCTATGGGATGACTATACGATGAATCCTTATGAGATGATTAACAGCGTGTGGGAGCGTGTACCAGAATGGAAAGAAAGTTCAGAAATCACAGAAGGTATGTTCAGACGGAACGTTCTGGCATATCCAGAGAAGGTTGTGCGAGAATTGCTGTCCAATTCTCTGGTACATAGACCCTATACAGTCAGAGGTGACATTTTCATCAACATCCATCCCGATCATATTGATGTGGTCAATCCTGGCAGGCTGCCCTTAGGCGTTACGGTGAAGAATATTCTTCACACTACCAAGAAAAGAAATGAGCACATGGCAGCAGTCTTCTATGCCCTGCACTTGATGGAGCGTGAAGGGTCTGGTTATGACATGATGTATGAAACGCTATTGGCAAACGGCAAACCTATCCCTATGGTGACTGAAGGTGATGACAGTGTTTCCGTGCGTGTTGACCGTCGCATCATCAACGAAGAGGTGATTAAAGTTATGCAACACGCAGACCAACGATATGATGTGAAGCAAAAACAACTCATCTGTCTGGGGTTGATTGCTCTGCATGAAAGCCTCACGGCATCTGAACTGATAAGGATCCTGAACTTGAAAGATGCAGATGAACTCCGCTCGTGGTTACGTCTGCTGATAGAAAAGGAACTTGTTGTCGGAACAAGTGTTCATTCTAAATCAAAAGAATATCAGGTAAATCCCTTGTTGCTGAAGAGCAGTCAATTCATGGGAAAAACATCCTTAAAACGAATTGAGGACTACCGTATCAAGGAATTGATTAAAGAGGATTTGAAGATATATAAGGTTGCAACGGCTGCGGAGATTCAGAAACGAATAGGAGAAGAGATTCCATCAAAGAAAATATGGAAGCAGCTACAAGTTTTAGTGGAAGAAGGGCATATTCGCAAGCTTGGTTCCAACAGGTGGTTAAAATACGAACTGGTGGAATGAAAACAATCATCAATTCCAGAAAAATGCGTTGAAATAGCATTTTGGAATTGATAAAGGGAAAAGAGAAAGATACCTGTTTTGGCACAAAACGCTTTGATAAGCAACAATTTCAATATTATTATTGTGTCAATCTCGATTCCTCAATGAATAAAATGTGAAAAGACAAATAAGGCAATCAATAATTCTATGATAGGAAATTGGTTCAAAGAAGACATAGAGCGCATCCTGAGAGAACACCGCTACGTGGTTCTGACTGATGCCAATAGTGAGGGTGGTTTCCTGTTGAAATATCTTCCAGAAGACATCAAGCAGCTCTCCATCAGCAATGAGTACAGCGAGATAGAGGCGAAATATCTTGCTGAGTCTGAGTATGCGGACAGACCAATACTATTCTATGCCAAGAAAAAGGCTGTACAACTGACTTTTCTACAAGAATACGTACAAACAGGAGGGTTGTTAGTATTGGATGATATGGAAGCATACGTCAAGCAGAAGTTGTTTGAAGCGACAGGCAAGAATACTCATCTGAGCAGAGAAAAGTTATTGCTTGCTGCCAAACTGAGCGATGGAAAGGGACTTAATTGGTGGCAGTCTGTAGCAGATGGCATTACAGAACCATTGAAACTCGAGGATTGGCTGCTTAATTTTCTCCATACGCCAGTATCTACACGACAGAAGATGGATGATACTGTTTGGAATGTGTTCCGAGGAGAAGTCTATCGACTTATTGATAAGCCGCAGACAGACCAATCTGCTGAGACAATGGCACAGGAAGTGGTAAATGTCATTCTTGAAAGACTGATAGACAACTCCATAGATGGGTTATTGCTAGAAGTGTATTATCAGTGGGCAGATAGCACAGAGAAAGCCGAAACACTGCGTAAATACGTAGATAACTTTACTCTTCCTAATGACATAGATCCATTGAAGGTGCATCATGACCATCCTTTCTCGTCGCTCGATCACCGAGTGATGAAGCTACTTAGTGGTGCAATGAAGTTCCACAATGAAACATTTACTATCGTTGATTTCATCAAACAGCGGACAAAAAGCAGAAAAGCGAAAGCATTTAAGCCTGAGTGGTTGGAAAGTGTGTTGCTACTCAGCACTTTTACCATAAAAGGACTGAATGGTATAACCAGTTATGAGGAGATGGCAAAGTATTATGCACAACACTTTGCCAAACTTGACACAGCCATGCGAAAGATATTCGTTGCTTGGCTGAATGACCAAGAGACTCTTCGTCCTTTACAGGAGCACTATACCATTTTGAGCAATGAGTTATTGACCTGTTGGTATAGTGTAAAAGGCAAGTACGAACCGACACAGGAAGGTCTTGTGGTAAAAGCACTTTCAGGTGATAAGCGAACAGCCGTTATTGTGTGCGATGGTTTGCGCTTGGAAATAGCAGAAACTATTGTGGGTGGCATCACTGACAAGAATGTGAAAGTCGAACGGAATACCGCCTTTGCCGTTTTGCCATCAGTCACGGAGAACGGAATGAGTGCATTGTTTGGATGCTCGGAACCAACGATGAATGCGCAAGCCAGATTCAATGCAATAAAAGTTGTTTATGACGATGTGGTTATAATGTCGCTCGACATGCTAAATGAAGGAACTACTGCTCAGAGGCTTGTGCTGAACTATGGAGACATTGATCAGGTTGGCGAAAAGAAACAGTTGAATGGATTGAAGGACATCAACAACTATGAACAGGAGTTGAGGGAGAAAATAGCGATGCTGTTCCGTCTTGGTTATCGCAAGATAGTTCTTACTACCGACCACGGTTTTGTCCTTACAGGAATCTTGGATGAGGCAGATAAGGAACCACGTCCAGATGGGAGCCTGCTGAAGTTGGATGAACGATATGTCTTAACGGAAGAACCATTAAATGCTCCGAACTTGATAGAGAGAACGGAACGTTATTTCGACAGTAACTACCAATATTATGCGAAGACTGACAAACCGTTCGTTACTAAAGGCGCGTATGGTTATGCTCATGGTGGTTTCACTCCGCAAGAGTGCATTATCCCAGCCTACGAGTTGAACATTGATTCAAATGACATGGCTCTTGGGGTGATGATTTCTAATAAGAAGGAGCTGAAAGCAGTAACTGGCAATTACTTCACAGTGAAATTACTTGCTGAAGGGTGCGAGTCGGATTTGTTCCGCAGTGAGCGAAAAATCAAATTGCTCCTTTATGCAGGAAACAAGATGGTCATAGGAAATATGATTTATTCTATGAAACCTGGTGAAACCATTAATGTGGAGTTTGAAATGACAAATGGCATAGACAAAGTTGTGCTTGTAGATAAGGAAACCTCTGCACAGATTGATAGCTGTGCCATCAATAAATCTTTGTCAAGAGATATTGATGACTTGTTTTAACGATAAAAGACAACAAAAATCATGATAGAGCTTGATTCAAAATTGTTAGACCAGTTCAAGGGTTATGTGGTACGTAAAGACGTGGTACGTTCCGTAAAAGGAGGTGCTAATGTCCCTGTCTTTGTTCTGGAGTATTTGCTTGCAAATTCATGCAGTACAGATGATGAAGAAAAGATTCTGGAAGGTATAGAAAACGTGAAGCGTGTTCTTCGTGACCACTATGTCAATCCAGATGAAGCTACGCTTGTGCAAGCAAAGATTCGTGAACAAGGCACATATAAAATTATAGATAAGATAGGCGTTCGTCTTGACCCTTCCAAAGATAAGTACTGGGCAGAACTGTCGAACCTTGCTATCCGTGATGCCAATATTTCGGAAGATATTATCAGTCAACATGAAAAAATGTTGACTGGTGGTATCTGGGCAATTATCGATGTTGACTATGATTCAACACAGATGATAGGGAAAAAGATATTTCCTTTCGTTATCAGCAAGGTACGTCCAATACAGCTATCCAACTTTGAAGAAGAAAGGATTGCAAGAGCACGTAGCATGTTCTCCAACGAAGAATGGCTTAATGTCCTACTGCGTAGTGGCGGTTATGAGCCAGAATCAGAAGGCATGACCGAGCGAATGAAGATGTTATTGCTTTCGCGCTTCATACCTTTGGTTGAAGCGAATTTCAACATGGCAGAACTTGGCCCACGTTCTTCTGGAAAATCTTTCGTCTTTAAGGAACTATCGCCATACTCCATGCTTGTGAGTGGTGGCCAAGGTACGGCTGCTTCGCTCTTCGTCAATAACTCCAGTGGACAGATAGGAGCAGTAGGCCGATGGGATGCTATCTGTTTCGATGAATCGACGGATGAATTATTCAAAGATAAAGAGGTGGTTCCTTTGATGAAGGACTATATGGAGAGCGGTAGTTTTTCACGTGCAGGAAAGGCTGGCGAGAAAGCTGCTAATGCTTCTATTGTGCTGAATGGTAATATTAACCAGCCCATTGAGACGGTTCTCCAAACATCACATCTCTTCTCACCATTCTCGGATAAGATATGTAATGATACTGCGTTCTTGGATCGTATCGGATTCTTCTTGCCAGGTTGGGAAGTAATGAAATTTGCCCCATCTAATTTCACCAATCATTTTGGTTTCAGCACTGACTTTTTCAGCGAGTTCCTGCATTCTCAGCGGAAAATGACCTACACAGATGCCATTGATAAATATTTCACGCTTGGTGCGCAGATGAAGCAACGTGATACTAAGCCTGTGCGCAAAACGGTATCAGGTCTTATCAAATTGATGCATCCTGATGGTGAGTTTACGAAAGAGGATGTCCGCAAGTATCTGATATGGGCTATTGAAATGCGTCGTCGTGTAAAAGAACAACTAAAACGCATTGGTGGTATGGAGTTTTGGGACACTAACTTCTCATACATAGACAAGGAAACTCAGGAGGAGTTCTTTGTGTCGGTACCCGAAGAACGTGGCACGAATCTCATAGAAGATGCTCCATTGCAACCAGGCACTTGTTATACTGCGACAAGTGGCGGTGATAAGGTGTCGCTGGTAAAGATTGAGGTGATAACAATGCCTGGAAATGGTAAACTGACGGTTACAGGAAGTAGTTCAACAGAAGCCAAAGAGGATATAAAGAACACCTACAACTATATCCGTGCTAACGAAAGAGCCCTACTGTCCCAGCAACACTCCTTGATACACCTTGACGTAACAGTTCAAGTGACCGTATTGTTGGGCGTAGGTGTTCATAAGGGAATTGGCGGTGCGGTTTTCGCGGCTATTGTGTCTTCGGTGTTTGGACGAAATATGAAATTAGGACTTGGTGTCATCGGCAATATTAGTATTGGCGGTGCTATTGAGCGTGCCCTAAACTTCAACGACCGCGTGTCAATGTTATCTGAAAATGGTGCAAAGAATGTACTTGTTCCGATGGATAATCTGGCAGAAATGGCAACACTTCCTGCAACCATCCTTGGCAAGACAGATATTCCCTTCTATGCTAATACTCAGATGCTGATACAGAAGATGATTTAGGCAATTTATCCAGATTAATAATAAATAAAAAGTCGGAGTTCAGAAAAGTCGTTAGGAGATTTCTGAACAAATTCATTAAATCCTCTCATCAATGTGAGGAAAATTTCAAGGATGATCAAGAGTATTACTCTATGCCATACAAGATATTGGTCGAAGAGATAATTCCACTAATGACAGAATATGTTCATAATAGGAATACACAGCAGCGTTCGTCAAGAGCTTGGGCATTGAATCATTATGATATTTCAGAGCTTTTTTAAAGCTGAAGAAAACAAATCTTCTCCACTTTTTTAATTCCGGGAAACAGTCAATAATCATTTATAGTTATGATAAGAATAAGTTTTCGCAGTCTCACAAGATTGCGAAAACTTGCTTAAAATGGCACTAAACTCAAACCGATTGTTTTCGCATTGTTTTCGCAAAACGAAAAATCAGCAACTTGAATTTCTTCTAAGTTGCTGATTTTCAATGTGGACCAGCCTGGGCTTGAACCAGGGACCTCCAGATTATGAGTCCTTTTGGTGGTAATTTCATGAAATTATAAATAATGCTAAATATCAGAAAATAAAGTGGTTGTATATTTTGTAGATTGCAGAATATTTCGTAAATTTGCAGCAGTTTTCAGGCAAAAAGGTCACTTGAAGGTCACCTGAAGGTCACCCAAAAAGCCTACGGACTATAGTCTGTAGCCCCGTAAAATGAGGATTTTAAAGAAAAAAGTTATGAAATCAGAGAAAAATAAAGCTGCAAAAAGCCTCAATTTGTCTTCTAACGGCATATCTAAAAGTAGCCGAGGAGAGAAGTGTCTTGCAAAGTTTACATCTTCCAACGGAAGTGTGTATGGCTCGTTGACGCTTGATATTCGTAAGGCTGGTGACTATAATCAGCCTCTGCCAGTTGTTGTGAGAATTGCTCATGAAGGGAAGAAGTCTTTTCTAAGGCTTGGTGAGAAATATACAATGGAAGAGTGGATTCAGCTATGTGAATATGAGAAAACAGGGCGTAGAGTCCAATTGGCGGAAAGGAATGAGCTGAAAGCATTGATGGAGAAAATCAAGGATATGACAAATCAACTCATTGAAGAGGGTGGCTTTTCTATCAAAAAACTTCAAGACTGCTATCAGGGAAAGAGGGTTGAAAACACTAGTATATACCAAATATGGGATGAAATCATTCAGGCTAAGCGTGATGAAGGCAAGGCTGGAACTGCTCGTTGTAATGTGGATGTACGAAATCGCTTTATTAGTAATATGGGCAAGGAAGTTGCATTCTCTGACATTGACCAGAAATTCATTCAGAAATGGGTAAAAGTGATGGAAAAGAAAGGTTTGTGCATAACCACTATCGGAATCTCTCTTCGTACATTTCGAGCTGTTGTTAATGTCTGCATTGACAGGAAGCTGATAAAGGGAAACACAAAGGAGATGTTTAAGGATTCTGGCTATAATAAAATGGAAAGCCGCAAGACTGATTTCCTTGATGTGTCAACCATGCGTCAGTTATATGAGTTTTGGGAGAAGGGCGAGGCAAAGGATGAAAATGGTAATGAACTTTATACTCCCAGAGAGAAAAACGCTCTGTTTCGTTACCTTGGATTGTTTCTTTTCATGTACCTTGGTGATGGTCAGAACTTAGCAGATACATTACGTTTAGAATATGACGGCTGGTATTTTGCCACACATGGGAAACAATTAAGATTTCTTCGTCATAAGACTAAAGAACGTAACAAAGATGCAAGTGAGGTTATTTTTCCCATCACACCAGAAATTAAGAAGATACTTGATAGGTATGCCAACGAACCTAAACAAGGTCAGCGTGTTTTTCCTATTATGAAACAGTTTATTTCTCCTGATAAAGAAATATGGGTGATACAACGCTACAATAGATATATCCGTGAGTATATGGCGAAGGTGGCAAAATTGCTAAATATGGAACAGTTGCCTACGTCAACCTGGGCACGTCATAGTTTTGCAACAAATCTGAACAATTCAGGATGTGTACCTCGCGAGTATATAAGCGACAGCATGGGACACAGCACCAGTGGTGACATAACCTCAAAATATATTGGAACTTATCCATTGGCCAGGATGTTGGAGTATAATGCTTACTTGCTTAAAGACCCGAAATCCATAGATAGTAAGGCTGCCTTGCTTGAATTACTGAAAGGGATGAGTGCGGAAGAACGTGAGGCATTGATGGCAGAGGCTTCAAAATAGGTTATTATTTGGCATAATCTAGCAAAAAAGCTGAGATTATGCCAGATAATAATCCTTAAACGAAAAGGTGCGGGTATATAAAATCCCTTATACCGGCACGAAAATTGAGAATATTGGAGCCTAAAAACGTGAATTATACAAGATAAAATGCAAAAATAATCGAATTTTGTCTTTTATAAAAGATAAAATCACTATCTTTGCAGCAAATTTCATTTATAGAAGATATGAAAGCAATTGTAAGACAAAGTTATCTTGACAAGATAGCGAAGTATCTTGGTAAGGACACCATCATTATTATAGTCGGTCAACGACGTGTGGGAAAGAGTTATACCCTACGCCTCTTTAGGGATAAAGTGGCAGAAGATGCTCATGCAAATATCATCTTCATTGACAAGGAGAAACATGAGTTTGCCGACATTCAGACTGACCGAGACTTGAATGCCTATATTGATGAACGACGAGACAAGACAAAGACCAACTATATCTTGATAGATGAAGTTCAGGATATAGAAGGTTTTGAGAATAGTATTCGCAGTTATTATGAAGAACCTGATATTGAACTCATTGTAACAGGCTCAAACTCCAATATGCTCAGTAGTGACTTGGCTAACAAAATAGGCGGCCGCTATAAGGAAATCTTTGTTCAGGCACTAAGTTATGAGGAATTCATGGAGTTTCATGAGTTGACCGACAGTGATGATACATTGGCGAAGTATATTCAATTTGGTGGATTGCCTGGTTTGAAAAAGATAGGACTTGACGAACTGGATGCACGTGAGTATCAGGCGGATGTCTATAACACCGTCTTACTAAAGGATGTTATCAAGCGGAATAATATCCGCAATGTTGCTTTTCTGGAAAATTTTGTTCATTTCCTTGCTGACAATGCAGGGAAAATCATTTCTGCCAACAGCATAGCGAAGTATATGCGGTCGCAAGGGGAGAATATCACCTCTACTGCTATTATCAATTACGCTAAATATTTGTGCGAGTCATACATGATTCATAAAGTGAACCGATATGACATTCACGGACGAAAGATATTTGAGAGCAACGATAAATTCTATTTTGAAGATAACGGCATTCGCAATTCCCTTGTAGGTGGTTCGCGTGAGAGAGATATTGAAAAGGTGATAGAGAATATCATTTACAACCATCTTATCCGTCTGGGCTATGACGTGATGGTCGGACAACTTCAGGCTGGTGAGATAGATTTTGTTTGTACAAAACCAAAAGGCGAAAGGATATATGTGCAGGCTTCCTATATAATAGCTGACAATAACACATACGAGCGTGAGTTTGGTAATCTCCGTGCCATCAAGGACAATTATCCTAAATATGTCATCTCTATGACACCATTGGTTACAAAGTCTGATGATAACGGCATCACCCATCTTCATCTCAGGAGATTTTTAACAGAAGGGTTTGAAAGGTAACATATATGTCATTTCACTCACAAATTGCTGTTTATTCCGCTAAAAGGTGTAAAAATATACGATCTTAGCGAAATAAGCGTGATTTTATACCAGATTTAACATTTCGAAAGGTTTGTCTCTATGGACGAGAAAGCACTATTAGATTGGAAGGAAGCAAATAAAGAAGTGTATTCTAAGTTCAAGCAAGACTTGGAAGAACAATTGCTGAAACCATACCATCAAAATATCTTAGACCTTGGTGATGGCAATGCAGAATCGCTGCAATCGGTCATCACCAATCTTGAAGCAATATTGTCTGAAGATGGTTTTGATGTAGATAAGTTGTATGCAAAGGCTGTAGAGTCTGATGACGTATCAGCATTCTGTCTGTGCTGCTATCTTCAATTTGATGATGGGGCATACCAATTGGTGCAAGCAATCGAAGAAAAGGCTAAGAAACCAGACGTAAAGGAAATCATTGATACCGTCCAAGATTTTAAACAGTTCTATGTGCAGAATAAGCAGAAAGAATCCGTTGAGCTAACGAGTACAGAACTGAATCTCTTGGCCATCCGTCGTTGGCATTATGATCATCCGCAGGAATATGCAGATTTCATAGCCCTTTTTCAGAAGGCATATGATGGGGATATGACTTTCATCCAGAACAATTTCTTCTTCCTCATTGAGATGCTTTCCCTCAATGTGGTAGGTGGAATGATGAATGTCGTAGCAAGTCTGTTCCCTGGCAACAAGCATTATGAGCAAAGCCTGATGAGAACCGATGACAACCCATTGAAGGGACGCTTGGCGGAAATGCTTGACTCTTCCCTTAACAACGATGCTGTCCGTAAACGGTTGCTTCACGAGAATCCGTATCTTTTCAGTCTTTACTATTGGATTATCTTTGATAACGGATATCTTCACGCTGCCGACCTCATTTCCCAAACCTTCCTAAAGCCTGAAAGTACTTATTGGGAAAAGCAGATCGGAAGACGTTGTGTTGAAGTCATTATTGGTGCAAGCATAGACAAGGCTCGTTATTCAAAGGCTCAATGGAAGGAAGTGACGCAGAAACTGGAGAAAGGAGAGACCAAACAGGTTATTGAGGCCACGTTGCTTGAAGTGCAAGGACGAAGAGGCAGGAAGAGCACTTTTGTTCTTCTGGAAGAAATGCTACCCAGTGAGTATGTGCCTATTCTTACTACCGCCATTGAAAAGGAACTGTCTGAATGGAAGAAGGTTGATGATACGGACACAATCCTGGCATATATATTCGCTGCTTTGGTCAAGGGAGGCTTAACAAACGGTGACTATAGCTATCGCACCTTCCATGCCGCTATGCGCGAGAAATTCTCCGACTATCCCATTAAACAGGGTTATGATTTGGTAGAAGCCATTTATAGCGCTATCATTTCCGAAGATTTTGAATACAATATCAATATATCTGACAAGCAGGTGAAACGAGGACGAAAGTACACAACTTATATCAAACATCGCCTACTTTCGGCCATTAATCCAAATATCGCTTAAATTCTCAAGGATGCTCACTCGGGCATCCTTTTTTTGTTGCTTTTAAGTTTTTGTGTTAAAAATACCCCTCTATCTGTAAATTTTTCATCGGCAGAAATCGTGCAATTTTTGACCGATGAAACATCCTATGGCATTTCACTAATTTTGCGGCATGAAATCAACAAATATTATTGAATGCAAGGAAATTTTGTAATGCTTCAGATGGATGACCTCAGACAGGTTGTCACTGAGATTGTAGAAGAGGTCTGCACAAAGCGCAGCCTGAATGAAAAGCCTTCCGTTGAAGAAGGCGAGTGGTTAACACGTGAAGAGGTGTGTGACATGCTGCACATCACTTACACGACTCTCTGGCGTAAGGAGAACGAGGGTGTTATCAAGAAACATAAGATGGGACGTCGCAACCTCTATTCTAAAAAAGAGGTTATGGACATATTCTCGTCTGAAATGGAAAGTGCTGGTAAAGGCATAATTTAAGGAGGAATATTATGGATGAACGCATTATGCCTTTTGACGGAAGCGGAGAGTCTGACTTCCTTTCCGTTATCAATGCCGAGGTGGATAAGGTGGAGCATGGCGTCAATGTTCCGCTCACTCTTCCAGATTTGCAACGCCCTGCTCTTGTACTTCCAGAGTCATTTTCGACTTCTTATGGCGAGCCCAAAGGAATTTCGCACTTGAAAGCATCAACTTTCACAGAGCCGATGTTGCCTATTGATTGGTTGTCACCATCCGTTCAGGACTATATCCGAACCGTAACGGAGTCATATGGATGCCCGCAGGATTTTGTGGTAGCTACCTGCCTCATTACTGCCGGTATTGCTGCTGGGAAGAAGGTGAAGCTAAATACCAACCCTTACACAAACTATCCGTGTGACTTCATTTGTCTTGTAGGTAAGCCAAGCTGTAATAAAACGGGTCCGCTGAAGGAAGTTACCAATCCTCTCCGAGATCACGACAAAACCGATTTTACCAGATATATCGAATCGAAGGCAGCTTATGAACAAAACAAGCGAAAGGATAAGAACTACAGTGGTGAGCAGCCGATATTCCACCAGCGAGTAGCTGGCGACAGCACTCCAGAGTCCCGTAACTCATTACTTGCACAAGGCGATATGATTATCATTGTTGCCGATGAGCTGAAATCCTTCATTGATTCGTTTGGCCGATATTCTAAAGGAGGTAACGGTTCTGGTGCAGAACTGTCCCAGATTCTATCGGTTTGGTCGAATGTCAGTTTTACAATCAACCGAAAGTCGGAAGACACCAAACTAGTTGACGATCCTGCCATGAGTGCTATAGGCGGAATTCAGCCAGGACCTCTTGGAAAATCCTTTGGAACCGATTCACTCATGGATTCGGGCTTTCCACAGCGCTTTCTTTTTGTCTATCCTGACAAGGCTGGGTTTATCAAGAGATATGATCGTAAGCGTATGACGCAGGAAATGCGTGAGAGTTGGAGCTGCATAATCGGTAGACTGTTCGGAATGGAGCCTTTGACACTTATGCTATCCCATGAGGCTGAAAGGCTCTATACAGATTATGCCGATGCCAACGACATGAAGGCTGATACGGAAGAGGATGATTACATCGGTGGTATGAGGCAGAAGATGAATATTCACGTTCTGCGCCTGGCTATAATGGCACACTTGCTGTCTGACCATTGGGATGAGCCTGTTATCACGGGTGAGGGAATGGAATATGCTATCCGCATTGCCGAATACTTTACTCGGATTCATGTTGAACGTATCTATCCGTTACTGAGGGATTCCATTGGTATCTCTCGACCGATGACTAATGGCGACCTTATTCGGGTTATTAATCGGCAATTCAAAATCAAGTCGCAAAACTCCCTTGCCGAAGCTCTCGGTGTTTCTCAGCAGTATATCAACAAAACGCTAAAAAATCAATAATGGTTGTAGTTGTACAATCAAGGAAAAGCCTATGACTTAATGGAATATGCAAACAACCCCCTTACAACCAAAGAACCTTTTCCCCATCATAAGACTACATCCACAAGGTTGTACCTATGTTGTAATGCCAAGGCTTTGTTGGATAGAGAATTAGGCATATATACAACTACAACAAGAAAACCTTTAAATAATACAATGATGAATAATTTATTTGATACGAAGATTAGCTATTACAGCAATGTGGAGGATAATGTTGGCAAGGAAATATCCCTGCGTGACTTCCTATTCTGTGATAGATACAAGGAACAGATAGAGGCAATCCGTTCAATTACAGATGAAAATGTGCAAAAGAGTCTGAAGAAGCAGTTGCCTTTAGCAACAATCTCAGGCATTTTTGCTCCTACACGTAAGGCGGTAAACCTCGTGGCTCACTCAAATCTTCTTTGTATCGACATCGATAAGAAAGACAATATGGGTGTATCGTGGTTTGATGACATGATATATGAATGGCGTAACATTCCTCAGGTTCTATATGCAGCTCATAGCGTTCGTGGCGAGGGATGGTTTGCCATCTTCCGCATTGCCTATCCTGAAAAGCATCGTGCTCAGTTCGAGGCCTTGCGTAATGATTTCGCAAGCTGCGGACTGGTCATTGACAAATCTTGTAAAGATGTATGTCGGATGCGTACTATCTCCTACGATCCAGAACCGTATGTGAATGAAGATGCTACCCCATATACTAAAATATTGGAAGAACCAAAACCGACATATAATCTCCATTATAGCGGTGGTAGTGATATGGAATCCGTTGAAAGATGCTGCCGTGAGATTGTCAGCCGTGGAATTGACATCACCGCCACATATGATGACTGGTTTCATGTAGGTGCAGCCTTGGCTTCACTAGGTGAACGTGGGCGTAGCTTGTTTCATATGGTCAGTTCGCAGAATGGGAAGTATAAAGTCTCGGAAACTGATAAGAAGTTCGATAACTTTCTTCGCAATGTCAATCGCATAAACATCGGGACTTTCTTTCATATCTGTTCGCAGTATGGTATCAATTGGAAAGAGGAAAGACAATGGTAGAGATTGCAAGTTTCAATAACAGATTCTTCGAGTATCTATGTCGTTTCGTATGGTTTGATCAAAGCAAACTGGTGGCTATGATGAAGCGATATCCCATCGGCAGAACCGAGCAAGGCGAACCGATATTCTGGCATGTCAGTGCGGAGAATAAGATTACTAACGGTCATATCATCACAATGGATAGTGAAACAGGAAAGGTCTATGATGAAAGCTGGTACTATCAAGACGGGCGACCGACATGTCTTTTTGGTGAGCATTTGCTCGATTCCTTCAGTAGTCAGACTATTGCTTTGGTGAAGGATGAAATGACTGCTGCAATAATGAGTTGCTTTCCCACTCCATACATTTGGCTTGCTACGGGACAAGAAAAAGCGACTTCCACCGATTTGCTTCCACTTGATGGAAAATCTGTGGTTGTGTTCCCTGATAAGGGCGAGTATAGCAAATGGCAAGAAAATCTACAAACGGTCTCCAATCTCCATTTTCATATCTCTGATGTAATGGAGAAATCACAAGGTGATTGCCAAACCATTGCCCAGATGGTTCTCTGTCAGCAGCCCTTGCGTCCGACAGAGGAAGAAGCTGCATTGATGAGGATGGAAGAAGTTAATCCCAATGTCGAATTGCTTGTCAAGGCACTCGGTCTGGAGGTAGTAAGTGTTTCTTCCATTGGCGAAGAGATAATGAAGCCAAAGTCTGAATCAGAGGTGAATTCCGAGTTTTCTGCACAAGGTAAAGATGACGAAGCTATTAAGACAATCATGCTTGAGCAGGAAAAACGATGGCATGGCAGGAATCTAGAATGCCACAAGTGTCACCAATCGTATGAGGGGATTAACGGAACCTATTGTGGCAAGCTTCATCAATATGTTGAATATGGTAAAGGTAAGTGTGAAAAGCTAACAGGATTCGCAGATGCTTAAACAGAATGCTACGCTTAGAGGGATTTCAGAAAAATCCCATAACATAATATGGACTTTTAGATTCGCACGCTCTCTTAAAAAGTCCCATTATGCTCTCCGAGGGGTGAGCCACTTAGCTTATGCGTGTCCTGAGACATGGCAATAGCCAGAAACGGAAAACTTCTGTGAGGGAGTGACTCTCTCCCTCAACCCTCCACTCAGGTTTCACCCGAGACCCGATAAACAAATATCTATTAACTTTAAAACAATAGAATAATAATGAGTAAAGCAAGAAACAACATCCCCCGTGCTGCCATCCATGTCGGTGCGCCAGCCAAGTCCTTTTCCGCTGCGGAAGGTAACGAGCCAGAACGTCGCGGATGGGACGAGAAAGCATATCGTCTGAAGAACCAGGACACAAACAACCATTACGACTTTACGCGCAAGCATCTCAACTTTGAGATTAACGCCAAAGGTGAAATCGTCCCCCTTTGTTCAGATTCCGTGCCACTTCACGAACGCTTACAAAAGCGTCTTGATGAACTTGGTTTCAAGACCTACAAGGACAAAAACAATCCGTTAGGAATCTCAGACAATAGCCCGAACTGCACCGTTGGAATCATCGTTAGTGGCGACCATGATCTGTTAACACGTCTAGCTTTTGGAAACCAAGATGTGGACTTCACTCTGCAAAAAAGCAATGCTCATATCGTGTTGAAACAAGGTATCAGTGACTGGGCAATGGATACCTACCAATGGGCTTGCCGTCGTTGGGGAGCAGAGAACATAATAGGTTTCGATGTTCATCTTGACGAGACCACACCGCATATCCATATCCAGACCATACCTGTGGCAAAGACAAAAGCCAGAGGTCGTGCATCTGTCAGGTATGTGCATAAGGATGACAAGTCAAAGGTTCTCTCCCAAAAGGAGTGGAAGAAACTGCCTGAAGAAATCCGCTCGAACTTCGTAAGAACAGAAGCTGAAAGGAGAGAAAAGGAATGTGTGTCGTATGCGCGTGTATGGGGTGAGGACAAATATGCTGTCGGTCGTACATACTACCAGATGCATACCGACTACTTCAATGAGGTAGGACACAAGTACGGTCTGGAGCGTGGTGATGACATATCCATGCTACCAGAAGAGGAAAAGCGTGAGCGCATTCATAAGAACAAATCTGTTCTGGAGGCAGAACGTCAGGCAAAGGATGCCATCGTCAGGACCAAGATGGAAAATGAACGTCTGGAAGGACAGAGGGAAAAGATGGCGAGTGAGGTGCAGAGCATAAGGAAGGAAAAGGATTCTTTACAAGAGCTGAAAGACAAGATAGAGGTTGAAATACAAAGTGCGGAGCAGCATAAGGAAAACTTAGATGAAAGTATCTCCCAAATGGAAAAGTATGCTGCTGCATTAGATATCGAAGAGGAAAATCTTAAAGTTCCAACCTTGAAGACTAATCCTCTCGTAAAAAAAGCGCTTGATTCCATACAGTCTGAGCTTGAAAAGCCTATTCCCACGTTTGGGCAGAAAGAATGGAGAGAAGGACGACGGATAGCGATAAAGGGGATTCTCACAGAACTACAGACAGAACTATTCAATGCCAAGGATGCCCAAAAAGAAGATATACTTAAATTAGGAAAGTCGCTTTATAACAAAGCCATGAATGATGCAAGGACTATTATTGAACAAAACAAACAACTGATAAAGGAGAATGGTCGACTGACAGAAGAAAACGAAGTCCTTAGAAAGCGGATAGCCTCAATGGATGAGAATGCCATAAACAGACTTCGAGACAAGAAGAATGCAGAAATAAGAGATCTACAGGAGCGACTTGGTAAAGCTGAGAGCAGATCCGTTCGCTCTGATAATTTGGCTTATAGTGAACATAAACGTGCAGATGAAGCTGAGAACAAAGTCAAGGAAATGATGGATGTTCCTGAGATCAAGAATTTGTGGGATGTTATTCAACGGAACAAAAAGCTTTTTGAAAAGCAGGTAGATTGTTGGATAAACGAAGCCAAGAAAGCTATATACAACTTTGCCAAAGACTACGAACACAGTGTATTCACCGAGGAATATACACATACCATCGGTTGGGGTATCATAGGTGAAGCGTTAAAGGGTAAGCTTGATGCCTCCGATAATGAGCAGCGTATGAGGGCAACATACAATCTGCTGGGACAAATATCATGGACTGGAACTACCGAATTTATGAGTGAGCTTGCCCAAACTCGTACTAGGCAGCTTTGTGAGGAAATGACTGTCACCAAAGATATGATGAAAAATCTACTCATTGCCGTTGGTGGTAGAGGTGATATTTGTACTGGTGGCGGTGGTAGCAATAATGAACTCACCAACTGGGACGGTACAAAGAAACGGAATGGATGGGGTATGTAGAACACCCCATCCATTTGCATTAATTATCATCAAATAGGAGCATAGCTCATATTGTTTCTTAACATATCATAGATAAACTGGTTTTAGGCTAATAGTACATTTCTATGTAGCTATAAGCCTTCTCGAAAACATCATTATCTTTAATCTGGTATTTAATCCAGAGAATAGAACGTAGTTTCTTCTTTATCTCGCGGCGTGCTGTGACGCTTTGGAATGCATCGTTGAATTGTCTAATGATATTGACAACTTCATTGTCGATGTCATTCACTACCTGTTCAACGATGAAAGGAGTTTCCTCTGTCTTAATGCTTTGGAAGAGATCCGTCAGAGCAGCTTTTGCCTGAGCACGTTTGTCCTGTGGCTTTTTTATTTCCTTTTCAGCCTCCAGCAGTTCACGAGCCATCTGCAACAACTGTTTCAGGAAGTCGATGCTTGAAATCAGGTTCTGCTCCATACGTTCACGAAGTTCATCCAGTTTATCGGCAAACTTCTTGAACTTTGGATCACCTTTATGTTCACCAAGTCGAATCTTCAACATCTTTTCCACCTCGATGATCTTCTTCTCGCGTTTCTTTTCGTCCTCTAAAACAGAGTTGATGATGTCAGCGTCAACAACCAGGTCTTCAAGTGGTGTACCTATGTCAATGGTGTCAATGTTGTTATGAATAATCTCAATGGTCTTGGCTCCGAGCAAAGTCCAGATCAGGTTTCCACCACTCACAGGACGTACACTCTGATACACCTGTGCAAGCCAAGTGTAATCACTTGAATACGGAGCAAGGAATTCGTCAGGAGAAACAATCTCCCATGCCTTTGCAAGACGGGCAAAGTGACGAGCAAAGTTTGTCTTTACTCCATCTTCCTTCAGACATTGTTGTGCGGCAGTCAATCCTTCCCATCCACCAACTGTACGGTCAACACCAGGGAAGAACTGCAAACACTCTTGCATGAAAGTAGGAATGACAGCCTTAATGTCATCCATATTCTTGATGATGGTCTTTACGCTTTCCTCGTCGAATGCAAGGCTCTTGGCTACATCTTCGAACACACCAACAAAGTCAACTATAAGACCACATTTCTTGTTTTCGTTATATGTTCGATTGGTACGGCATATAGCTTGCAGTAGTGTATGGTTCTTCATCGGTTTGTCAAGATACATACACTGAAGGATAGGTGCGTCAAAGCCAGTTAGCAATTTACTGGTTACAATCACGAACTTCAATGGTGACAGCGGGTCGCGGAACTGGTCGAGTAGCTTCTTTTCCTCGTCGCGACTACGCTTATATGCCTTGTATTCATCAGCCTTATCACCTGCTGTATGCATCACGATGGTAGTCTGGTCATCTGTGCCCAGCAAGGCATCTATGGCTTTCTTGTATTTCACACAGCAGTCACGGTTATACACCACGACTTGTGCTTTCATCCCAGTTGGCTCAATATACTCACGGAAATGATTGACGATGTATTTGCACACATCATTGATACGCTTTTCCGCAGTAAAGAACGCCTCTACACTTGTGCGTCGTACAAGTTCCTGTTTGTCTTCCTCGCTTATCTGGTCTGTCAGCGCATCAAACTCTTCCTGAAGCTTTGCCTCATCAAGATGCATCTCAACAGGAACGGTTTTGAAGTTCAGTTCCAATGTGGCTCCATCATCGACAGAGTTTTGGAAGGTGTACTTCGAGATATATCCATACTCATCTTCTTCGCTACCGAAGCAAGCAAAGGTGTTGTGATCGTTTCTATTGATAGGTGTACCTGTCAGACCGAAGAAGAACGCATTAGGTAGTGCCGTACGCATCTTTTTTCCAAGATCTCCTTCTTGCGTACGGTGTGCTTCGTCCATCAGCAAGATGATGTTGTCGCGGTCGTCAATCACTTCACCATCATTCAAATCACCAAACTTAAAGATGGTAGTGATGAGTATCTTTCTCTGATGAATCTTCGTTTCCAACTCTTCTTTTGAAGATATTCCGTCCACATTTGGAATCTCTGCACGGGTAAAGTCACCAGTTATCTGGTCTTCCAAGTCAATGCGGTCATCGACAATAACAACGGTAGGAGCCTTCAGGTCATTCTGACGACGCAACTTTTGGGCAGCAAACACCATCAGCCATGATTTGCCTGATCCCTGGAAGTGCCAAATGAGACCCTTCCTCGGACCTTTGCCAGCTCGATATGTGTTGAGCACACGTTGTACGATAGCTTCACCGCCCAGATATTGTTGATAGCGGCAAACGATTTTGATTTTGCGACCACCAGATGTTCCTGTAAATACGGTGTAATAGCGATAGATGTCAAGCAATCGCTCTGGAGTAAGCAACGACAAATAGTTATACTCCACATCTTCCAGCGTACCATGGCGACGTTCCTCATCTGCGTACCATGGTCCCCATTTGTCAACAGGACAGCCTACACCAGCATATTGCAATTCACGTCCTTCACAGGCAAAAGTGAGGATGTTAGGCACAAACATTTCGGGAATGCTCTTTTGGTAGTGCAGTATATCCGTGGCACCATCTGCCCATGTAACCGACGACTTCACAGGTGTTTTGGCTTCTCCTATCACCATTGGAATACCATTGATGATATATACGAGGTCAAGACGCTTACCTCCTTCCTTGCTCTTGCGAGGAAATTCCCATTGGTTTGTCACCACACAGCGATTCTCTGATGGTACATCACTGAAGAAGCGGATGTTAATGTTTTCGCCATCCTCACCAAATGGATAGGAGTTTTCTTCAAACAACAGGCGGCGGAAGCGGTCGTTGGCATTTATCAATTCTTCGTGATTCGTGCCTATGCTGCAAGCAGCACGAAGGCGATAGATAACTTGTGCTGCTTGGTCATCTGTAATATCATTGAACTTCTTTAGAGCTGTCAGTAACCATTCCGTAACAAGCACCTCGTCTGGAAGACGTGGCACTTCTTGTGGTTCCACATAAATCCAACCGCATTTTCCTGCTGCGTTGATGAGCATCTGCTCAACTGTATTCTCTTCGTTAAAGTATGCCATTGTATATCGTTTTTATATTTTTCGTTAAACTTACTATTCCATAAAGAATGTCAGATTCTGATTTATCGGCCTGTTCAGCGATAGAAATAAACTTTTGCTGAAGATCTTTCGATGGGATTATGTATTCCATATCGAGTAATGGCCTTTGGGTAATTTTTGGTTGTCCCGTTTCATCAGCTAATCGATGAAAGTCCAAGTAGGTCATAAGATAAAAAAGGAAGGCATCATCAAATACATTTTTTTTGTGTTCTTTAATGTAGATAGCATTATCCGTAATCCACACTTTTCCTTGAGTCTTATGAACACAACCGCAATATTCTCCAACTCGACCAATAACAATAGTTGGATAGTCTATCAACCATTGGTTAGAGTGTCCTGTAATCCCATTGCCACCATAGCAATTATAGGGGAAATCATTGCTTAGATTCGACTTTGTATTTGCCTTTCCACTTGAAAACACGAACAGTTCCTCTCCTTTTCTGGAAAGTAATTTCTTTGTGTTTTTAATCGGATCTCCAAACATCTCGATAAATTGCGATTTGAACTCGTCAAATTCTGATTTATCGGCTTGTTTAGCTATCGCAGAAAATTGCTCTTGCAATCTCATCGGAGGACACGGAACCATTATTTTTGCTAAGTCATCTGGTCGTATCTCAAAAACTTTTGTTCCGTGTATATATTCCATTTTTGCGTGATTAAATAATGTGGATTTAAAAAAGAAAGTCATATACAGCGGATTCATGCTATGCTTATAAATGGCAGCATGGCCTCCTACAGCAACAGGATAGTCACCTAACCATGCTGTACTTTTACATGACCCTTCAGCGTCTTCACTAGTGATAGCTATAATCAAGTCACCCTTCGACGCAAATTTCGTTTTAGATTCTAAATCTGAAGATATTTCAGTGATGTGCGAAGATATGAAAGGCCCAAATTTTGTATGTATCTGACCATAGTGAATACAAGGGAGGCCATGTTCTACATAATCCGATTTCTGGAATCCCCCTCCGCGCTTGAAAGCACCGACTTCACCCAAACATTTTTGTTCCCAGTTACCACCGCCAAACATCTCGATAAATTGCGACATACTATCCAATGAATTTATGGTGAGACAGCTTAACATTGTTCTGATTCACCATTGCGTACTGCAATGTTGTATCGAGACTTTGATGACCAAGTAGATGCTGGACTTGCTCGATTGGCATGCCCTTGTCTATTGCCATGGTAGCGAGAGTACGACGGAACTTGTGAGGATGAACTTTTGGAATGTTCAACTCTCGCCCAAGTCGCCGTAGTCGGATTTCTACACCGCTTATTTCTAAGCGGTTATTTGGGGCCAATAATGACACAAAGAGCGCATCATTTGTGTCAGTACGGCTATTTACATATTTCTGAAGGTGTATCTTTGTACGGGCATCGAAGTAAACCTTTCGTTGCTTATCACCCTTACCCGTAACGATACACTCTCTATTCTGGTAGTCAATATCGCTCTTGTTGAGTCTTACAAGCTCACCGACTCTCATTCCAGTGGAAGCGAGTAGGTCTATTAGAGCAAGATCACGTATATTGGAACAATGGTCGCGCATTTGCTCTAAGGCTTCATCCGTATAGGTTTCCTTAACGGTCTTGCCAACTTTCACTTTGTGTATTCGCCGTACAGGACTTTTGACGATATAGTTCTCTTCTTCCAACCAGGAGAAGAAACTGGATAAGATACGGCGAATGTTGTCAACCGTCACCTTACTTGCACCACTTTCTTCCTGATATTGGTTCAGATAGCCTCGCAGATCATCGGTGGTGATATGCACGACTTCTTTCTCAATCTTCAATAGCGCATTGTTAATGGTACTCTTGTAGTAAGATATAGACTTATCTGAGCACCCTTCCACCTTTTTGGCAGCAATGAAATTGTCAATAAGAGTTTGGTTGTTACTTTCTGTGTGCACAGATTCCTTTTTGGTCACGGAAATATTACGGAAGGTGTAATCAAGCACCTTTCGCAGCTGGCTCAACTGCTCGTTGTCAAGGACATTGAGCATCGCCTGTTCTATTTCATTAATTAAATTGTCAATCATACTTTATATGCTTTGGTTATTTAATTAACGTGACCTTATGAATTATCAGTTGTTTATCAAACTCATTATATTTGCAGATATGGTATATATCGATTTGCATATTCAAATTCTGATCCACTATCCTATATTAAATCAGGAAAATTAGGAAAACATCTTTTTGCATTAGTTTGAGCTAAAGCATAACCAACGCTGGTAATTCTAAACCAAAGAGGAATATCTTCGAACCATTCTCTAAAGTTCATAAGATTCTTATAAGAGTCCCATTTCTCCATAAAAGTTGTCTGTGCATGTTCCAATAAATGAATATCTTTTGAATAAAGATCAAGTATTGGTTTTAACTCTGATTTTAAATTCCCTTTTTGAACACATCTAATACGCAAATAACCAGGCAAGCATTCATTTGGAACTAAACTATTTGGGGCAAAATTGTTTTTTACCAATATCTCTTTTGCCTTTTCGTGTTCATCTGATCCTTCCTTAATTCCAACACAAACATATCCATCATAATTCCCTGAGAGTATCTTCTTAAGTTCGTAAAATTTGCCTGTACGTATTCCAATAGCTCCAAGGACATCTAAATGATCTATCCACCTATCTCCTCTTGGAAGTTCTGTATATAACAACTTTGAATAGAGTTCATCCATAATTTGCAGCCCTTCATTCACACCTGGAACTGTTGGACAAATTTTAAGCAAAGTAGCTACGCATGTTAAAGCACATAGTGAATCATAATCTATTTCATTAACAATTTGAATAGCTTTGCTTATTCCTGCATCTTTTTTCAAATCGCTACCCTTCTCAACATGACATACTAATAATTGGGTAAGCATTTCCAAATCTTCTTGTCGAGAACTTTTTGCTGCAGAGATATTAGCATCTCTAATCATAAACTGAAATTTGGGATCAATAAGATTGTTGATAGCATTCTCCATCTTTGTTATAACAGGAATCCACAGTGATTCAAACTTCTTCATTTTATCTTTACAAATCTCTTTGGAAACTTGAGTGCAGAGGCTTAATGCTTGTGCCGTCACTTGTGTTGATACCGAAGTAGTAAAGGTAACCACATCAGGAAACCCCGGACTTGTGACTGTAATGTTGTTTGTCTGGCGCTCAATTATTGTTTGATTGGAGTTATCACCAACTTGCTGATACTGCGATGAATTATCGCCAGCCTTCTGTTCTTGATTTGTCTTTGAAATTTCCATAACTATACAGTTTGTTTCTGCTTGGCTTTATCACCTGCTTTCTGAGACTGAGAAATAATGTTTTCATCTTTTAATGATGTTGAGCGAACAGACTGTTCCTGTTCTGAATTTGAACCAGACTTCTGTTTTTGCGATATCTTATTCCTCGTTAAATACTTGTAAGTTCCAACACAACAAGATAGGATGAAAATGATAATTGCAATTGCCCATCCATCAAATGCTATTTCCGGTTTCAAAATGTCCAAATATATCATATGTTACTAATTTTCATTAATGAGTGATTTGATGACTTTGTCTATTGCATCAATCGATTTACGAAGTTCAAATTCTGATTTATCGGCCTGATTGTAAATAGCAAAATAGTCCTTTTGCTTATCAATACATGGCAGATTTAGAGGCAATGCGAGGAAATCTTCTTTCCTTATAACTTGTCTTCTGGGAACAGTTGCCCCTAGGAATTTACTCCTGAAATATTTAATTGCCATTTCGCTACGCAAATAATATTCAATAAGCTCGGGGATTGCATCGCTATTCTTAAATTTCCAAATCTTATATGCAGGGCTCACAATTCCCTCATTGACAAGCTTTTGTATGCCAAAATTACTTTCGTCAATATGAATACCTTGAACAAGATATCCTCTTGGCACAATAATATAGTTAGATTTATCGTTTGATGCTACAGTTGCTCCGAATCGTTCGTCTTGAAACACGATTCCTTGTTTTTGAGTTACTGAAAGAACAGGTAATTCTCTATTACCACATCGCAAAGGTGTACAACGTTCAATATAATCACCTAAACAATTCTTCTGTTCTGAATTATGTTGCATCTCGATAAATTGCGATTTCACCATTTCTTCGGTTGCCGTAAGAAGCTTCTTGTATGACTCTTTCAGGCGATATGCCGCCCAAAGTTTATCTGCAAGAACTTTTTGCTCTGCTATAGGAGGTAAATCAAACTCGTAGTCGGCAAGATCGGAGAATAGGACATAAGGATTTGTTGATCCTTTAGAATGAGCTATTGACCAACGTGTAAATGCATCAGAAAGCATTATAAAAGGAAGTAGTCGATTGTCAAATAATGAATAATCCTTGCTTTCAAGTACAAATGTTGTGTTAGCACAAATGCCTTCGAAATCTGCGACGGCTACTTTCTTCAGATATGTCCTTCGTGACCCATATAATATTTGACCAGGTTTGAAAATGCGTGTAAAGGCCGGCCCTACATCGTCAGTTTCAAAATTTCCATAACGATGTATTGTTAGATCCTCTGAATCCATATGGTCACCTGCAACGTAATGCTCATATGGATTGTTTGCCCTATCAACATTTATCTTAACATCTCGAACGATGTCACCAAACTTAACTATTGCCATATTATTCGATAATGTTTAAGAATTGATTAACTTGACTATGCGTAAAAACGGACTGATTGAGCCATTCTTTAATGGATTCATCATAATCGTATTGCTGTGTATTATCAGAGTTGACTACATAGCTCTGAATACTAATCAAAGCTCGGTTTGACGAAATAGCAGCATTATCAATAACCTTGGCAAAACCGTCAATGTCTGTAAAAGCATTATAGGCATCAACTATTTTTTTGATATGATGCTGTTCAAGATAACTTTCCGCATTCTTCCTTGTAACCTCGTCCTTGGCATCAATAAATAGCACTTTTCCCTTCCTATCACTTGATTTCTCTTTTCGGCATATTATGATACACGCCTCCATAGATGCGTTGAAGAACAAATTTGGTCCTAGTCCTATTACACAATCCAAGTAGTCAAGTTTTATAAGTTCTTCGCGCATGGCTTGTTCTTCATCGCGGAACAATACACCATGAGGAAACAGAATAGCACATCTTCCTGTTTTATCATCCATGCTTGCAAGAATATGCTGAAAGAACGCATAATCTGCTCGTCCTTGCGGTGGAGTACCCAGAAAGTTACGTCCCCATTTGTCATTCATGAACGCTTCACGATTCCACGTCTTAATACTATATGGTGGATTGGCCAACACAATATCGAACTTCCTTAAATGGCTACCATCCACAAAAGCCGGGTGAGCCAGTGTGTCTTCACGAACAATACTGAAATCCTCCACGCCATTCAGGTAGAGATTCATGCGTGCGATAGATGCAGTCAGAGCATTGATTTCCTGTCCGAACACCTTGACTCCCTGCCATGGCTGACCTTTCTGGCGCAGGAAGTCAAGACACTTCACAAGCATACCACCCGAACCACATGTTGGGTCGTAGATACTCTCGTCTGGCTGTGGCTGGAGGATTTCTGCCATCAGCGTTACTACCGTGCGATTAGTGTAGAACTCCTGAGCTGTATTGCCAGCATCATCGGCAAACTTACCTACAAGATATTCGTATGCTTGGCCCATCTCGTCGGCAGGACATGAAGACAAGCCAAGATTATAACGTGAAAAGTCTTCGATGAGAGATGTGATGATGTGGTCAGGCATTTTATTCTTGTTTGTCCATCCATCTTTTGGGCCAAAGATACCATCTAACCCTCCAATGATGCGACCATCGGCCTCTTCACCTGGATTGGCTTGCTCTATGGCGATAAATGCTTCAACTAAGCGTTGACCGACATTCTCCGTCACCTCACGAACATCACACCAATGTGCACCGTCAGGTATGCGAATTGCCAGTTCTGCTGCCTGCATACCAGCATATTCTTCGCCTCCTTCTGCTAAGAAACCATCAAACTGCTCATCATAGACATCGCTGATGCGTTTGAAGAACAGCAATGGAAAAATGTATTCCTTATATCCTGCTGCGTCTATCTGACCGCGCAGACGGGTTGCTGCACCCCAAAGGAACGATTTCAGTTCGTCCAATGAGATTGTCTCGTCTGGCCGGCGATATTGTGCATTCTTATATTCTTCCTTCATGTTGTTCATTCTTTATGAGCTTGGGATTTTTCTCTCGCTATAGCGATAGCTTTCTTTAGTTTGTCAGCCAAAAGCTTCTTATCGGGAAGTTGGGTGTAATATTGAGCGACTTTTATAGGACTATTCTCATCGAGCATTAAATACTCTATATGTTCTGTATTGCCTTCCGAGCACAGAATAAGACCTATAGGAGACTCTTCCCATGATTTCTTTTCGTTTTGATTGAGATACCTGAGATAAAGTAACATCTGTCCTTCATATTCAGGCTTGAATTTGCCGAGTTTCAAATCTATGGCAACCAAGCGCCTCAATTCCCTATGGAAGAATAGTAGATCAATGTAATAATCTACAGCATCGACAGTGATGCGTTTTTGACGTGCAACGAATGTGAAGTCAGAGCCTAACTCTTTAATAAAGTCCTCTATCTGCGCAATAATTGCAGTTTCGAGGTCGCTTTCCGAGAAGAAATCAGGTAAACCAAGCATGTCAAGTATATAGCTGCTCCTAAAGACCATGTCAGGTAGTAACTGATTGTTATTCTTTGCTTCTTGGAGTTCTTTTTTAATGACTTCTTCAGGCTTCCTGCTTATGGCAGTGCGTTGGTATAGTTGCTGATCTATCTTTTCATCCAAGGTACGAGTGTCCCAATGTTCTATCGTGCACATTTGCGCATAGAACTGCCTTTCGAGGGAATCTTTTACTCCCATGAGAGAACGAAGATGTGTCCAGCTTAATTGTGTACGAGTGGCGTACACAATTTCATCTTCTGTAAAAGTGTACGCAGCGCGTACACAATGTTGCAGTTTATATACACTCCATCCACTTCCATATTGTTCAGTCAATCTTTTGGAAAGGTTTTTGAGAATTTGCTTTCCGTATTCAGCTCGCTGATTATAAAGCACATCTTCTTTAATACGCTTACCTACATACCAGTTGGTAAGGCAAACCTCCGTATTGACGTATATTGCAATCTTGTTACGAGCTTGATCAATAATGTTACAGACATCGTTGAACAAGATATTTTCTTTGTTTTTATTGACTATTTCTTCCATCAGGCTAAGCGTTTATGATTGAACGAAATTCAGCCTCACGAAGTTTCACTTCTTCGTAAGCGGCTTTGAATGCAGCAAGTACCTCAGCGTAGGGCTTGATAGCTTCGCGGTGGTACTGCACATACTTGTTAGGAGAAAGGTCGTAGTCCTTTGCCGCGATTTCATCGAGCGTTACCACTTGTGAGAAGTCTTCTACGTTTTCATAGTTGACATATAACTCAAACAGGCGATCTACATCTTTTTGCTCCAAAATGTTCTGAGCGCGTTTCGGAGTCAGAATCTTGGTGCCGTCTATCATCAATACTCGTGCACTGTGTGCGGCTGGTTTCATCTTTCGGATAATCAGGAAGCATGGTGAAAGACCTGTTCCATAGAAAAGTTTGTCACCGAGAGTAACTACAGCTTCCACCATATCACTCTTCACCAGCTTCTCACGTATGCGGCCCTCTTCATTACCTCTGAAGAGTACTCCCTGGGGCATTACTACAGCCATGCGTCCTTTGCCTGAAGCCATTGAAGCAATCATATGTTGAATCCAAGCGTAGTCACCGCAGGAATCACTGGGCGTACCCCAAATGTTACGACCATATTTATCTGACGACCATTCAACAGAGCCCCATTTCTCCAACGAGAAAGGAGGATTGGCTATTACGCATTCGAACTTTGCAACTTCGCCTCCTTGCAATATCTTTGGGTTGCGGAGCGTATCGCCTTGCATGATGTTGAAGTCACTAGCACCATGAAGGAAAAGATTCATCTTGGCAATAGCCGAGTTAACCACATTCTTCTCCTGACCGAAGATGTTTCCACAGCAGAGACTACTATGATTCATGTGGTGAACCGCCTCGATAAGCATACCGCCAGAACCACAAGCAGGATCGTAAACGCTTTCTCCTGGTTGTGGGTCGAGGATGCGCACCAGAAGCTGAACCACAGAGCGAGGCGTGTAAAACTCGCCTGCTTTGGCCTTTGAGTCATCAGCAAACTTCTTCAGTAAGATTTCGTAAGCATCGCCCATCAAGTCGGTAGGATAGTCCTTGTTTCCAAGTTTACGAGTGCTCAGGTGCTCAATAAGGTCACGTATTTTCCCATCGGAAAGATTCTTCTTGTCTGTCCACTTCTGTGCGCTGAACATACTGAGCACACCATAGAGCGTGTCTGGGTTGGCTAGTTCTATGCCTCGCATTGCACCTACTATGGCTGCACCAAGATTCTCTGTGCGCTCTCGTACATCCTTCCAATGGCAACCATCAGGAATGACAAATCTATGCTGTTCAGGCAAAGCAGCATATTCTTCATCTCCACCACTTTCCTGAAGGGCATCCTGCGTTTCTTCATCATACACATCACTGATGCGTTTATAGTATAGAATAGGAGTTATATAATCTTTGAAGTTGTCTTGGCTCACAGGTCCGCGTATGATATTACATGCCTCAAACAGGAAGTTATACAAGTTTTGTACACCTTCCAGTTTCAGCTCCTGCGCAGTTTTGGGCTTGTCAGACAACCCTGTAGAAGTTATTTTCTTCTTTTTTGCCATATCTTCTTTACACTTTACATAGTAAATTTTCCTAATACAACATTTTCAATAAGAGATTGACGGAACACAGCAAACAGGTTGTCACCGCTCTTGAGCGATTTCATAATAGGATCTATCTTGGCAATATTGGAATCAAGATAATCAGCTATACGTTTCTGATCTGCTAAGGGTGGAACAAGACACTTAAAGTCTGATAGAATTCGTGAATCAATAGACTTTATTGACGAGCCTTTTGACAAAAGCATTAACTTTTTCTCATAGCCCTTCATCAAATAGTAAAAGTATCGAGGTATCATAATACTATAGTCCGCTATTCTTATAGCAGTAACGGATGAACTCAGAATTCCATTCATGCCAGCGAATATCTCCCCTGAATTTGCCCCTTTTGTAATGATGATAACATCTTTATCAGTTGAGCATTTTGACCTAGGAGTAACTGCATATCTTTCTTTACTCTCTGGACTTCGGAGATAAGCCACAGACAATAAAGGCAGACCAGACTCGTCCTCTTGCGGCGGCCTACTGGGACCAATAATCAGTTCCGCAAAAGAGCGAACAGGCAGTTCTTTCCATGTGGGAGGGACTCCTTCTGTTTCAATCAAATTTATAGACGACTCTACCAATGGTTTTATTTCTAAAATAGCATCAATAAGAGAGAGTACATCATAAGCTGTTGATGTTAAAGGAATAGTAGAATCCTCTTCTTTAGTTAAGTATTTCTCGAATTGAATAGAATATCCCTTTTCAACGGAACTATAGTCAACACTAATCATTCCTTTTGCGAAAGGTTGTCTTTCTTTCGATATGAATTCATCAATGTTTGTGTTAAGAGGAATCCGTACTGTTTCTTTCTTCTTACCATCTTCAAGAAGAGACACCTCATAGAAGCCAAAATCATCGTTTGGTACGAAACTTGACATCATGGATAGAACATGTGAATGATACTCATCAACAATAGACTTAATGAACTTTTCATTTATTGAAAAGCGACGTTCATTTTTAGCTAATGATGAAGTATCAATTAAACGCGTTTTACCCTTGTAGAATTCATCCTTCTTGTTTGAAAGAATCCACAAATATACTGGAATATTGGTAAATGAAAGTGAACCAGAAGGAAGAGCAATAATTGCTTCGACAAGGTCGTTTTCAAACAACCACCTGCGAATACGAGATTCTCCGCTACCAGCAGCACCGCCCCATAAAGCTGATGCTGATGTAATAAAGGCTGCTCGGCTTCCTCTCGGGTCCATCTTGGATAGAATATGTTCAACAAATAACAGTTGACTATCATTCGTTGAAGGTAAACCTATATGGAACCGCCCCGAAAGATTAACATTCTCCTTTTCAATACGTTCTTTAAAAGGCTTCCACTGTATGCCAAAAGGAAACTCGGCGACAATGTAATGGAACTTCGCATTGGGGAACATATCATCGGTAAGAGTGTTGCCATGCAAGACAGTGCTCTCTTCATTACCAGAAAGCAAAGCTAAAGCTTTAGCTATGGCACAAGGATAAATAGCTATGTCTTGGCCATAGAGTGATATCTCTGATTGAAGAGCTGCTATATCTTTGGCTTTTTGTCCTGTGATAGATAGTAAGCTACCTGTACCACAAGCAGGGTCATAAACGGTTGTATATTTTCCTTTTTCTGCACGGATGTCTTCAGAAAGAACGCAAGCACTAATTAATCTGGATAATTCTAATGGAGTATGGAATACTCCTATTTCGCGTGACCCAGAAAAAATACTTGAAATGAGTTCAATAAATTCTTCATTATCAACAGAGGATGCCGATAAATCTAATTCTGCAAAGAGTTGGAATAGCTCTACTAAGTATCTTGATTGACGTTGCAATATTCCGAGATTCTGTCTATAGTTCATGCCATCCAAAAATTCAGTTACGTTAATGCTGAACCCTTGGAGATAAGTGTTGAGAACTACATCTATAGGTTTATTGGCTAATAACAGAGTACTAAAAGTGTACCCTGAGTAATTGTAAAAAGGATATCCTCCGGAGATTTCTCTAAGTTTCTTATCCAATTGTTTTTCACTTAGAGTTTCATTATTTTTTTCGTAGAAAGAAGCACATTCCTTTGCGTATTGACCAATGAGACAGTCAATACGGCGCAGAAATGTAAATGCAATTGCTATTTGTTGCAGTTGCGATTCTGGCATTAAGCCTCTAACATGAGAACAAACTTGCCATATTATAGAAGCGCTCACTTTATTATTTTGTTCTAACATAATCTTCTTTCTTTTAATTTCGAGTGCAAAGTTATATATTATAGGTTCAATCTATCTGAACCTATTAAAATAAAATCCTATTTTTTTCAAAAAAATGCTGTTCAATAGGATCTTCAACTAAGTCAATTATGTATGGGTCGCCATTATTTTGCATAAAAGATTTGTACTTTTTAAGCATGATATTTATGTCTACCATAGCGGTTTCCATTAAACTTTTACCTCTCCGAAAAGGTGCGCTTAAATAGCTGTACGCATTTATTTCATTATGAGAAGGACCATCTGTGTGAATTCTTTGAGACCAGGGTTCAAAAACATAGAAACCTTTATCAAAGTGTATTCTGTAATTATTAGAATACAAATCCCTTGAATGAACAGATTTATTAGTTATTAAAAATTCAACTATAAGTGAATATGATCTAATCTGTTTTAAGTCTTTTATCCATCTTCTTACAACTTTTTTCATCTTACCTTCTTCAAGGTTTTTTGATGGAGGACAAACGATAAGGATGTAGTATGGAACATTCAACTTCTGCGGGAGCAACAAATCTAAGAGATATTTGAGATTTACTAAACCACAAAAATGGTTTTCTCCTGTATTTCTATTTATTTTATTGTTTGTAAGTAAGTTGCTGTCCGAAATCACCATACTATTGGATGGGGGTAATAATTTATCTTCACCATCAAATATGTACTCCCATGCTTTCTCAGATTTCACAGGAACCTTCTCGATTTCTAAATCCGGCGTAAATTCATAATAAAAAATGTCATCATTAACATCGCCGATGTAAACAGCCCAAACACCATACTTATTTCTTAACTTTTCTGCATCCTCTTTTTTATTCAATATATATATGACACTTCCGTTTATTTCTGGCTGTTTCTCAGACTGTTTCAAAACTTCAAAATTATCAAATCCAGATGAAGGCCATGGAATGGATTTGCCCTCAATAAATGTGAAAATGTCTCCTGGGTCAGACAAATCTGATGGTTCTTTTAAACCTTTTAATTCTTCCTCTGTTAGATTAATATACAACTCGGCATGACGGCGAAATACCTCTATTATATTTTTATAATAGTAGTCAGCCGTCGATGAATCTTGAGCTATAATCTCCAAAGAGTCTTTATCTATATATATTTTTGTTTTGGATAACATACTACTTCTCTTTATTAATACGTTCCAATCTAGAAATCGTTAAAGACTCACGGGCTGCCTGATCGAAGAATCCCTCATCAAATGTATCCTGAAATTTTGCATTTCCCATAAATAACATGTCGATGATACCTCTCTCTTGTGATAAATAATAAACTTTGATGGATTTATTAACTTGATCAAGGGAACGGGATTCTTCATACATTTGTTCGGCTGCTAAGACCTGAGTATGTCGAACTAGGTATTCAGAATGCGTTTCTATAATAAAACGTATTCCGAAATTGTTGTTAATGTCATATATTAAATCAGCCAGTTTACTTTGCAAAGCGGGATGTAGGTTTTGTTCTGGCTCTTCTAAAAGAACTGTAGGGTTTTGCCCCTTATATTTACGGATTAAAGTTGCTATACGAATCAATAGGATCACTAATTGAATGGAGCCCATACCTTTATCGGCCAGATCCATACCTCCAGGATAACCTTGTTTGCGTGGATTTGCGATTTCAGGATTATCATCATCAAAAACAATCAATCGGTAAGAATCACCAATGAATGGTATTACCTTTAAGGAGTTTCCTATACCAAATTTCTTCAACCATTTCTCAATGATAGAAAATTCCTCATCGCCAGAAGAAATTTTCGAGGTATAGAACTCATGTATAGTTTTTATGGTATAGTCATTAGAAGAAGTAGCATTACTGTAGCAGGGCGTTTGAGATACGGAATGGGCATAGATGTACTCAATCACCTGTTTATTAAGGGTATCTTCTAGATCCTTTGCTATTTTATTGATAAAAGGGGTCTTTCCTCGTAAGAATGTTTTCTCCGCTTCCTGCACTTTGTACTCTTTGGAGCGTTTGTCTCCAAGAACACCAGTTTCTGCATAATGCGAAACCCATTTAATAAGCTCAGGAATCACCAACTTCCCTACATTGTTATTCATGAATGACGAAAGGTCGGACATGTTGATGAGTACATCATCATGCTCTTCTATGTGTTTGTCTTGCCTTAATGCGTATTTTTCTTTCTCCAGTTGCTCTATTCTCAATTTTAATTCCGTGATTTCCCCAAAGTCTTTACTTTGGGAAAGTTTATTCTTCAAATCCTTTATTTGTTGTTCAATTGGAGAGTCATAAAGCATATCATTGTTCAATGCTTCTTCGTCAGAACAGAATTGAACAGTCATTTGTGTTTTAGTGAAGTCATATTTAAATGAAATGTTTCTTTTTTCATCAGAAACTGCAATCAAAGAAACGAAAGGAATCACACCAGGCTTTCTTTCACCACGAATCTCCACAATGAAATGAAAATAATCAATCTTCATAATGAATGAAATCGTATTTTCCTTGTGTGTAGTCTGACGGCAAAACGCACGATAAAAGTCACCGACATTAACATGTTCTGAATCAAATTTGAATTTGGGTTCAAAACTGTTAGATGCCTGATTTGCTCCTTCTATTCGGCTTCTCAAAAAGTCGCGAAGAAGAAGAATGGCCTTTACTAGAGTTGACTTACCTGCATTATTACCTCCAACTAATATTGTTATATCTCCCAAGTCAATTTCAGGAAAAGACTTAAAGCGGCGGAAATTGTTGAATCCTATAGTATTCATATCTGATATTTTTTGTTTTCGGGTGCAAAATTAGTGACTATACGTTCAATTTAGATGAACCTATAGGTACTTTTCATTATTTTTTTTAATTCTATCTGCAATAATTCCTCTTAGAGAAGATGGAGTCAACACCTCAATGTGTTCCCCAAAGGAAAGAAGAAGCTGCTCCAACTCGAAGTTTGGTATCACCTCGATAGCTATGATTGCACTGCCATCTTCGTTCTTTTTAATCACGCTTTGTGATTTATGGAGAGGCTTGGAGAGGGTGTAAGGTAATTGTTCTTTATCAACCCATATTTTCACAATCTGAGGATCTTCATTTGTATTCACGCTAACTCCAACTACATTGTCGAAATGATGTGAGAAATCAATAGCGGAATTAGGAATAAACTTGGTTGAAGATTTGCCTATTGCCTCAATGCGGTCAAGCGCATAGATAGACATGTTTTTGAATTCGTCATTAAGGGCGAACAGAAACCATCTTTGATTATATTCTTTCAGATAGTAAGGATGAATAATACCCTCAATCATCCTGCCACTCCTATATGTGTGATAACTTATTTTGATAGTCTTTTTTTCTGCAATTGCCTTGAACAATGGCGTAAAGAACGCCATTCCTTTCAATTCTTTGTTTTCATCGAAGCCAATTATAGGTTCTGGACAAGCATTGACTGTGGATTGTAAATGAGCACTCATTTCTTCCACCCATTCAAAGCCTGGCATACCATCGAAACGGCGAAGCATGGAAACTGATTGGGTCAGTTGGGCTATTTCCTCTTCGTTAAGCGGGGTGTTAAAGATAGAGAAATGCGGATCTTCATAACGATATCTGATTTCACGACCACTCCGAATCTGCTCCACCACAACATGCCAGCGATTCTCAATGGACATGATGTCGTTACGGATGGTGTTCAAGGCATTTATGGGTATTTCACCACGACGTTCCAGCGCATTATTGCATTTGTCAAATATCTCCTGAGTGGAATAGCCCCTTCTACTTTGAAGACATCTGTCAATAATACTTTCTCTGAATGATCCGTTTTTTACGTTTGCCATTACTCTAAAGGACGTACTAATTCGTTTATATTTACCTCAAGTACTTTTGCAATTTGGAGCAACATTTCCAAATTAGGTTGCGTCGTATTAGTCACCCATTTGGAAATGGTTGCTTGGTCTTTGCCTAATTGCTCAGCTAACCATTTGTTAGTCTTTTCTTTCTCGGCTAATGCAACCTTAATTCGGTTGAGATGTTTACTATCCATAATTATATATAATGTATATTTGATTGCAAAGATACATTTTTTTTGCTAAATATATTCTTGAAAGGGATAAAAATGAGCAAAAATACTAAATATTTGAAGAAAACGCCAAATTATTAGTTGTAAAGATATAATTACTTGATAATACAGTAGTATGTATACTGATATTTGCATTATTCTGAAAATGCTAATACATTGGCAGGATTGAAACTTTTGTTTCGCAAAGATAAATTTGAAAATATTTCTTGAACTCTCAAAAAATAACGTTAAGTTTCAGAAAATCACGCAAGGTCACTTTTATATTTTAAAGGTCACCTGAAGGTCACCAGTAAAAGAAAAAGCACTTGCGAGAAACTCGTAAGTGCTTGATTTTTAGTGTGGACCAGCCTGGGCTTGAACCAGGGACCTCCAGATTATGAGTCTGTTGCTCTAACCAACTGAGCTACAAGTCCGAATCTCATCGACCCTCAGAATAGCTTTCTTATGGAAGCTCGAAAACCATCGTCATAGGGTGCGACTCGATTTTGTGGGTGCAAAAGTAGTCATTTTTATGGAAATATGCAAATTTTTCGATGCTTTTTTATGATATTAGTGTTAATTTGACGTTTTTCATTGATATAAATGAAAGTTTATGCGAAAGTATTTGTACCTTTGCCAATTATTATGGAGAAGTTACTTCACTACACATGGAAACACCGACTGTACCCTCTTGGTACTCTCGCCACTACCGACGATAAGACGGTGGAGGTGATTGACCCGGGATTGCATAACACGAAGGATGCGGGTCCTGATTTCTTCAATGCCAAGATTCGTGTGAACGGTACGGAATGGGTGGGTAATGTGGAGCTGCATCTGAAGGCTTCTGACTGGTTCAGGCATGGGCATGACAGGGATTCGGCTTACGATAATGTGATTCTCCATGTGGTGACCGAGGCTGATATGGAGGTGACGACTTCTTCGGGCAGGGTGGTTCCGCAGATGGTGCTTACTATTCCGGAGCGCCTGAGAACGGATTATGAGCATCTGCTTCATCAGGATAAATATCCTCCGTGCTATGAGCGGATTCCTGATATCCCGAAGGTGAAGACGCATATGTTTATGTCGGCTTTGCAGACAGAGCGCCTTGAGCGTAAGACTCGGGAGATAGTGAAGAGGATGAAGGATTCGCGGGGTTCGTGGGAGGATGCGTATTTCCAGACCTTGGCGCGTAACTTCGGTTTCGGCATTAACAGTGAGGCTTTCGAGACATGGGCGATGACGATTGACCTCAACAAGGCGGCTCATCATAGGGATGACTTATTCCAGATAGAGGCATTGTTCATAGGACAGGCGGGACTGACCGACAGGGTGGATGAGAGATATTCAAGGGAGTATGCTTATCTGCAGAAGAAATTCGGGCTTCATCCGATGAAACCGGCGATTTGGAAGTATTTGAGGACACGACCGCAGAATTTTCCGCACGTAAGGGTTATGGAACTTGCGCGGATGTATCACGAGCAGAGGACTGGTCTTTCGCAGATGCTTGACTGCAAGGATGTGAAGGCTATCGGTAAGCTGCTTGGCGTGAAGGGCTCGAAACTCGACCTCATCGTCATAAACACCGTGATTCCTATCATGTTTGCCTATGGCAGGGAGAATGGCAAGGAGGCGCTTTGTGAGCGTGCCTTTGACCTCTTTGAGGAGATAAAGCCGGAGGACAACAACATCGTTAGGATGTGGCAGGAATGTGGTTTGCAAGTGAGGAATGCAGGTGATTCTCAGGCTCTTATCCAGTTGAAGAAGGAATACTGCGACAAGAAGGAATGCCTCAGGTGCAGGATTGGGAGGGAAGTACTTACAGCCCCTTTCCTGTCCTGCGGACATCCTTTCCCCATAAAGGGGCAAGGGAGTAGATAGTGAGGTAAACATAATTATAATGATTATGCGTAATTACGTGACAGGCGGGCTGAACGTCGAAGAGGTCGGCGGCCGAAGGGAAAGCCAAAGCCCAAAAGCACTTAGCCCAGGGTATCGCCCTGGGTCTGGTGAGCGAGCTTGTTCGCCCTGCAAGGGCAAAAGCTCCAATATGAGGTAATGCTTTTGCCCCTACAGGGCGAAATTACCAACCTGTGCCCTAGGCTATGAGCTTTTGCCCCTTCGGGGCGCTATCGGGTGATTACGGATAATCATTTAAAATATAAATAACAAAAGTAAAATACATAATGAGCGAGAATATTAGCGAGAAGAATGTAACAGGGTCCGCCTATATGTTCCAGACCCGAATGGAGGTGCGCGACTATGAGTGCGACATCCAGGGTATTGTGAATAATGCGAATTACCTGCATTATCTGGAGCATACAAGGCACCGTTTCCTTAGAAGCAGGAATGTGAGTTTTGCGGAGCTCCACGAAAAGGGAGTTGATGTGGTAGTGGCTCGTATGGACCTGCAGTATAAGGTGCCGCTGAGGTGTGATGATGAGTTTATCTCCTGTCTGAATGTGACGAAGGAGGGCATCAGGTATGTGTTCAAGCAGGATATCTTCCGTGCTTCTGACAATAAGCTTTGCATACGTGCGAAGGTGGAGTTGGTGGGGTTGCGTGACGGAAAGCTCGCAATGACACCAGAGTATGATGTGCTTCTGACCTGACCAAGCCTAACCAAAAGAAAGGTTCGCTTACGCGAAGATATTAATTTGGAAAGGATTCCGCTTGCGCCTGAGCTTTGCGAAGAAATGGGCAATAAATTTTATCAGTAAATTACTTTACTGGTTTAATTTAATTAGAAATTGCTTTAGCTTGTTGAGCTTTGCGAATAATTCAAAATCCCTTATAAACGCAACTTCGTTGCTTTATTCTGGAACAAAAATTATTCACGATGGCCAAAAAATTTATTTCAGAAAATTAAAATTCTAATTTTTTTGGAATAAATTTTCTGATAATTTTCTAAAAATTTTTGTTCCGTAAACAGCAGCTTGCTGCTAAAATAACAAAGTTTTTAATTATTCGCTAAAGCTCATCAAACCAAAAGCAGTTCACCGAGCTCACGTTAAAATAGTAGAAATATAAACTTTAAAAATGCCAAGCCTTCTTGAAGGTTTAAAGTGTATAAAACATCAGGTCACATACTCCGATGTTATCAACATCAGACTACCCGTTTGGGAAGGCTTGGTTAGGCATTTATGGTACTGAATTATATTTGGGTCGCATTCTTTGTCATTGCGTTCGTCATCGCGCTGTTCAGGCTTTTGGTGATGGGCGACTTTGACGTGTTCCCTGCAATGATGAACTCAACGTTTGAGTCATCAAAAACGGCTTTCGAGATCTCTATCGGTCTCACGGGTGTGCTCTCTCTCTGGCTCGGAATAATGAAGATCGGCGAGAAGGGCGGGGTGGTGAATGTCATCGCCCGGATACTTGCGCCTGTGTTCTCACGTCTCTTCCCTGATATTCCTAAGGGACATCCTGTTACGGGTAGTATCTTTATGAATATCGCGGCTAATATGCTTGGTCTTGACAATGCTGCAACGCCTTTAGGACTGAAGGCTATGGAGCAGATGGACGAAATTAAAAATGAAAAATTAAAAATTAAAAATGATTTGCAACCTATGAGTAGTGAGGAATATGACAGGGCAAAGGCAACAGCCTCAAATCCTATGATCATGTTCCTTGTGCTCAACACATCGGGCTTGACGCTCATTCCTGTAAGCATCATGACCTACAGGGCGCAGATGGGAGCAGAGCAACCGACAGATATCTTCATCCCTATACTTCTTGCTACCTTCGTGGCTACTATCGCGGGTATCATCATTACCGCTATATATCAGAAGATAAACCTCTTCAACCGCACTATGATACTTACGCTCGGTGGTGCGTGTGCTGCTGTGGGCGGTATCATCTGGGGATTCTCACAGATGGATCCTGATACGATGAACAGGGTGAGCACTTCAACGGCTACTATCCTCTTGATGACGATAATTACCGGTTTCATCGTGGCTGGTGTGAGGAAGAAGGTTAATGTGTATGACTCATTTATAGAAGGAGCCAAGGAGGGATTCCAGACGGCCGTGCGCATCATCCCGTATCTTGTGGCAATCCTCGTTGCAATCGGCGTTTTCAGGGCTTCGGGTGCTATGGAACTTGTTATTGACGGTTTGAAATGGTGTATCAATATCTGCGGAATAGACACGGCATTTGTGGATGCATTGCCAACGGCGATAATGAAGCCTCTCTCAGGTTCGGGTGCCCGTGGTATGATGGTTGACACGATGAAGACCTTCGGAGCAGACTCCTTTGTCGGTCGATTGGCTTGTATCTTCCAGGGCAGTACAGATACCACATTCTATATATTGGCTGTGTATTTCGGTGCGGTGAACATAAAATACACCCGTCATGCGGTTACTGCCGGACTGTTGGCTGACCTTGCAGGAGTGATAGCCGCTATCGCGATATGCTATGTGTTCTTTGGATAAGGAAAGGATTCCGCTTACGCGGAGATATTTTTGGAAAGTAAATTAAAAGAAAATTAATTCAGTAAATTAATCCAATAATGATTGTCAGCAATTACGTGACAGACGGGCTGAACGTCGAAGAGGTCGGCGGCCGAAGGGAAAGCCAAAGCCCAAAAGCACTTAGCCCAGGGCATCGCCCTGGGTCTGGTGAGCGAGCTTGTTCGCCCTGCAAGGGCAAAAGCTCCAATATGAGGTAATGCTTTTGCCCCTACAGGGCGAAATTACCAACCTTCGGGGCGCTATCGGGTGATTGCGGATGATCATATCCAATAAATTGAAATATTATAATTTCCAAGTGACGGATGTCGCTTCATAATTTACTGATTCTAATTTACTGGTAATTTACTTTCCAGAACAAAGTGAAAATTTAGTTTCGATAAATGGCAAATATAAAATCTTTAGTTAAGGATACTGCGGTATATGGAATGAGCAGTATCATTGGCAGGTTTCTGAACTATCTGCTTGTGCCACTCTACACTCACGTATTCCCTGCTTCGGGTGGTGGCTATGGTGTGGTGACAAACCTGTATGCATACGTTGCGTTGATACTCGTGATACTGACATTCGGTATGGAGACAACGTTCTTCCGCTTTGCCAACAAGGATGAAGAGAATCCGCATTGTGTGTTCTCTACCTCGATATTCATGGTGAGTGCGTTGTCAGCTCTGTTCCTTGTCTTGGTGTTTGGCTTCATAGATCCTATAAGTGAGGCTCTTAACTATACGGAGCATAAGGAATATATCCTGATGCTTGCTGTCGTGGTGGCATTGGATGCCTTTCAGGCAATACCATTCTCTTACCTCAGATACAAGAAGAAGGCTATCAAATTTGCTTCGCTGAAGATGTTCTACATATTCTTGAATGTAGGTTTGAACCTCGTGTATTTCGTTTGGTTGGGTAAGACAGATGTGTTCTACGTATTCTCGCTCAATCTTGTTTGCACAGGTTTGATAACATTCTTCTTCATACCAGAGTTCGCTCATGAGCATGTGGCTGCACGAGTATATTGCAAGGAGAATGGTGTGCCTTTCAAGATTGTGGATTTCGCCCTTCTTCGCAGGATGTTCAAGTACTCTTGGCCTATCCTCGTACTTGGTATTGCCGGAATACTGAATCAGACAGCCGATAAGATGATATTCCCGCTCGTATATGATGGTGGGGCAGATGCCGCAAAAGAACAGCTCGGAATATATGGCGGTAGCGTGAAGATAGCCATGATTATGGCGTTAATAACCCAGGCATTCAGATACGCATACGAGCCTATCGTTTTCGCAAAGTCGAAGGATGGCGACAAGAAGGAATACTACTCGGTGGCTATGAAGTATTTCCTTATCTTCACCCTTTTGGCATATCTCTGCGTTATGGCTTATATGCCTATTCTTGAGATTATTCTTGGTGGAGATTACAGAGAAGGATTGAAGGTTGTGCCTATCGTTATGGCTGCTGAGATAATGATGGGCGTGTATTTCAACCTGTCTTTCTGGTATAAGCTTATCGACAAGACGATATGGGGTGCTTGGTTCTCGGCTGCCGGCTGTATCGTACTGTTGGCTGTGAACTATTTCTTCATCCCAGAATACAGCTATATGGCTTGTGCGTGGGGAGGAGTAGCGGGATATGGAACGGCTATGCTGCTATCATATTTCATCGGTCAGAAGAAATATCCTATCGACTATAAGGTGGGCAGACTCTTGTTCTATGTGGCTGTTACGGCTGTGCTCTATGCCGTTATGCACTTTGTTACGGAGAGTATGGGCGATATCCCTCGTATGGCTATCAACACCTTGCTCATACTTATCTATGTAGGCATAGTTTGGAAACTGGATATTCCAAAGCGCAAGAGAGCGTAGTTATTGGGATGGTATAAAATTAAAAAACAACATAAAATATTAAATGAAAAGATTTTTTTACAGCTTAATCCTTATGTTCTCAGCCTTCACGGCTTCTGCTGATGAGGGTATGTGGACGCTTTACAATCTTCCTGAAGGTGCATTCAGACAGATGCAGGCAGAGGGATTTGCCTTGCCACAGAGCAAGCTCTATTCTGACTCTGACGCTATATGCCGCTCGGTAGTCAATTTCGGCGGTTTCTGCTCAGGTGTGGTTGTTTCGCCTAACGGCCTTGTATTTACCAACCACCATTGCGGTTTTGAGGCTATCAGAAGTCATTCTACCGTTGAGCACGACTATATGCTGAATGGTTTCTGTGCAAAGTCATACGAAGAAGAGCTGCCTAACGAGGACTTGTTCGTCAGCTTTATGGTTTCGCAGAAGGATATCACCCCTGTGCTTGACAGTCTCGGCTTCTATGTTCTTTCACTTCAGGAACAGGAAGAGATGATCAACGGACTTGAGGATGTGGAGAACCGAGTTGTGAAGAAGCAGGATGAGACTCTCCGTGCAGAAATCAAGCCTTTCTTCGAGGGTAACAAATACTTCCTTACCGTTTATCGTGACTATCAGGATGTGCGCCTTGTATTCGCAGTACCAAAGTCAATGGGTAAGTTTGGTGGTGAGACCGACAACTGGATGTGGCCTCGTCAGACCTGTGACTATTCCGTATTCCGTGTATATGTAGATCCAGAGACAGGCGGTCCTGCTCCTTATAGCGAGAAGAACGTGCCTATGCATCCAAAGACATGGGCAAAGGTATCGCTCGACGGATATAAGGAAGGCGATTTCGCTATGACTATGGGTTATCCGGGAAGTACAGAGCGTTATCTCTCAAGCTATGGTATTCAGGAGATGCGTGATTGCGAGCATGAGCCTCGTATCAAGGTGCGCGGTCTTCGTCAGGAGATTATGCTTCGCCATATGCGTGCTGATGAGGCTGTGCGTATCAAGTACGACTCAAAATATGCGCAGTCATCGAATTACTGGAAGAATGCCATAGGTATGAACAAGTGTATCGACAGTATCGGAATTGTTCGTATGAAGGAGGCTATGGAAGAGAAGATACAGCATTATCAGGATTCAACGGGATATCTGAAGGGAAAGCTCGACTTCATGGCACTTTTGGACCTCTATACCAAGCGTGCTGCTATTGCCAAGCCACTCACATTCTTCATGGAGGCATTCCGTCGTGGTTCTGAGGTTACCTCAAGGGCTTTGAGCATCAACCGTTTGCAGGTTCAGGGACCAAAGGATAACCCAAAGAAACGTTATATCGAATTTGCTGATAATAGCGAGACTTGGGATGAGGCAACAGAGAAGGAGATTCTCGTGGCTCTGCTTCAGAACTACCGCACATGGGTTGACGAACAGTGGATACCTGATTTCTATAACACTATTGATACAAAGTTCAAGGGCGATTATCAGGCATACGTTGACCATCTCTTCTCAAAATCGCTCATTATGAAGAATAACACAAAGATTTTCTTCAATAAGAAGAGTGTGCAGAAGGACCTCGGTATGCAGATGGGATATGACCTTATCAGACTTATCAGCAACATTCGTGAGCAATATACTAATATCTCTGAGAAGATAGAGCTTCAGGAGCGTTATCTCTGTGCTGCAAAGGTTCGTATGGAAGAGGATATGCCTCATTATTCAGATGCTAACTTCACTATGCGCCTTTCTTATGGTCAGATTGGCGGATATAGCATCGGAGGCTATGATTCTGGCTATTACACCACGGCTGAGAGTATGGTGGCTAAGATGAAGCTTGGCGACGAGAAGACAGCTCCGGAGGGTAAGTATAACTTCGAGTATTTCGCAGAGCCTGTTATGCAAGAACTCCTTTCAGCTAAGGATTTCGGTAGATATACAGATAAGAATACTGGTAAGCTCCAGTTGTGTTTCCTTACCAATAATGATATTACTGGCGGTAACTCTGGTAGTCCTATGTTCAATGGCAAGGGTGAGCTTATCGGACTTGCCTTTGACGGTAACTGGGATTCACTTTCAGGTGATATCTTCTTCGACACAAAACTTGCCCGTTGCATCGGCGTTGATATCCGCTATGTTGTCTATATGATGGATAAGTGGGGTAAGGCTGACAGATTGGTGAAGGAGATAACAAAATAAGACCTCTCCCCCCGCCCTCTCCCAAGGAGAGGGGCTGCCCCCCTCACCCCCACAGGGGGAGTAGATAGCATTTGAGGGCGTAATTATTATTTAAAATATTACATTATTAATTCATAACTATGCTTAAAAGGTTTTTTTCTACAATTGTAGCTGTGTTTGCTGTTGTTATTTCTGCTTCAGCACAGGCTCCTGATCCTGAACTTGAATTTGTTGTAGAGCTCAAGGTGAAGCTTGGGCAGGCGTATGGTGTAGGTGAGACTGCACATGGCAATCGTTTCATCATCCCTATCACAGGTGGTACATTTGAGGGTCCTAACATCAAGGGTGAAGTGCTTCCTGGAGGTGCTGACTATCAGATGAGTGGAAAAACCCATACCGACATCGAGGCTATCTACTGCATCCGCACAGATGATGGTGTGACTATCCACATCCGCAACAAGGGTATCATTGCAGGCAGTTATTTCTATTGCTCTCCTAAGTTCGAGGCTCCAGTTGACAGTAAGTATGCTTGGCTTAACGATGCTATCTTCGTGTGTCGTCCTTCTGGCACAATGGTTCCTGGTGGTATAGGCCTGAAGGTGTGGAAAGTGCGTGACAAGTTCAATTTCGAGAGCACTATCAAGCCTATCATGCCAATACCTGATGAGGTACGTAAGCCTAATGCAAAGCAGGGTAAGATAGAGGAGTTCAAATACATGGCTCATAAGAATGGCCGTACATTCCAGAAGCATGCCCGTGTATATACTCCTTACGGATATAAGGCAAAGGATAAGAAGACCAAGTATGACGTGCTCTATCTCATGCATGGCGGTGGTGACAATACCACTTCTTTCCTCACTCCTCCAAAGGATTGGTTGCCTTTGCGTAATATCCTCGACAACCTCATAGCAGAGGGTAAGATGCGCCCTATCATCGTGGTTTGTCCTACATTCTATGATGATGACGAGAATATAGGTGAGAACTCTATGGATAATGCGATAGCCCTTACACGCGACTTCCACACAGAGCTTCAGAATGACCTCATCCCAACTGTTGAGAAGAAGTATAACACATATCTTGAGGGAACAGACAGCATCGCCGTTACAAAGTCACGCGATCATCGTGCATACGGCGGTTTCTCTATGGGAGCCCTCTCTACATGGTATCAGCTTGCCTATGGCGTAAATGCCGTTAAGCATTTCCTCCCACTGAGTGGTGATATCTGGGCTTATAATGAGAAGGGTGAGAAGCAGGATGCCAAGTTTGCTGCTCAATGGATGAACTCAATGCTTGAGAAGTCGCCATTCGCCCATGACTTTGAGGTCTATGGCTATACTGGCACAAAGGATATAGCAGGAAACCCAGAGAAGGCAACCATTGAGGCTCTCCACAACTATGCTCCTCTATTCCGCTATGCTACTCCAAACGCAAACCTCCGCTTCTCAATGAAGAAGGATGGCGAGCATTTCTACGGTCATATAAACGAATATCTCTACTACGCTCTGCCTTTGATTTATAAAAAATAGATTAAAGAGTAAAGTGTAAAGAGTAATGTAACGTGAGTTCGACGAATTCAAGACTGCGAGGGCTGAAAGCCCGACACCTAATAGGGCAGTCCGTAAGGGCTGTTATTCTATAGATGCGTGATTAAAG
>OMXX01000088.1 GCA_900315105.1 uncultured Prevotellaceae bacterium
ACCACGACCTGTGATTGAGAATACGTCCTCAACTGGCATAAGGAATGGCTTATCGAGGTCACGTGGAGGATCCTGAATCCATGTATCACAAGCATCCATAAGCTCCATAATCTTGTCCTCCCACTCAGGTACACCGTTAAGAGCACCAAGTGCAGAACCGCGGATGATAGGAGTATTGTCGCCGTCGAAATCATACTGAGAAAGAAGCTCACGCATTTCCATCTCAACGAGCTCAAGCATTTCCTCGTCGTTAACCATATCACACTTGTTGAGGAATACAACAAGACGTGGAACGTTTACCTGACGAGCGAGAAGTACGTGCTCACGAGTCTGTGGCATAGGACCATCAGTAGCAGCAACTACGATGATTGCACCATCCATCTGAGCAGCACCAGTTACCATGTTCTTTACATAGTCAGCGTGTCCTGGGCAGTCAACGTGAGCATAGTGACGCTTCGCTGTCTGATACTCAACGTGAGCTGTGTTGATAGTAATACCACGCTCCTTCTCCTCAGGTGCGTTATCAATCTGATCGAATGACTTAACCTCAGAAAGACCCTTCTTAGCAAGAACGGTTGTGATAGCTGCAGTCAAAGTTGTCTTACCGTGGTCAACGTGACCAATGGTACCAATGTTTACGTGGACTTTGTCACGTACAAAATTTTCTTTTGCCATTGTTTTAAATTTTATTATTATTACTCGATATTGTCTAGTTTAGACTCCTCGCTTTTTCTTTTTTCCATGCAAAAGCCCCTTGACCTATGAAGCCACGAGGTTAAGAATGATGAGCTGTAACTGAGAGTTGAACTCAGGACCTCTTCCTTACCAAGGAAGTGCTCTACCACTGAGCTATTACAGCAAGTGGAGCGGAAAACGGGGCTCAAACCCGCGACCCCCAGCTTGGAAGGCTAGTGCTCTATCAACTGAGCTATTTCCGCATTGTCTTTTGGAAGAAAAAACGCGAGAATAAGCTATCCTATTACTCGCGTTAACCAACTTGAGTGGGTGGTGATGGATTCGAACCACCGAAGGTAAAAACCAGCAGATTTACAGTCTGCCCCATTTGGCCACTCTGGTAACCACCCTCAAAATATATGCGTCCCTTTGCTTCTAAAACAACCTCCTATCTCTTATAGGAGAGCCTCTTGTCGGATTCGAACCAACGACCCCGAGATTACAAATCACGTGCTCTGGCCAACTGAGCTAAAGAGGCAGGTTTGCACCTTTTTGAGACCCCCAAAAGGGCTCATTTTTCGATTTCGGATGCAAAGGTACGCATATTTTTTTAAATCACCAAACTTTTCAAGAAGTTTTTTAATGATTTCTAGCTTTTTCCTTGATTTTTGCCAATTTTACCTTCAGAGCGTCTACACAGAGGTCTATGCCCTCTTCAAATGTATCACATGTCTTCTCTACGAAAACAGGAACTCCAGGTATGCCCACGTTCATGCTCACATTTTTATTCAGAGCCGTAGCAGGCTTGACAACCTTAAGTTGCACCTCAACTTTCTTTATATCATCGTAAGACTTTGAGAGTTTCTCTACCTTCTTGTTGACAAACTCCTGTAATTTCTCTTGTGCGTCAAAATTGACAGCCTGAATCTTAATTTCCATGGTTAACTTGTTTTTAAAAGTTAGACTTCAGCCCGGGGATGGGCTTTTTTATAAATTCGCTTAAGATCCTCGAACGTCACATGTGTGTAAACTTCAGTCGTTGCTATGCTCTCATGACCGAGCAGCTTCTGGACACTACCCAACTGAGCCTCATGATTGAGCATTGAAGTGGCAAATGAATGTCGGAGTACGTGCGGGGAGCGCTTCTTCATCGAAGTAACCAGAGAGAGTTTCTCACGAACGGTGGCATATACCCAGCCGTCTGTAACTCTTTCACCCTTGTCACTCACAAGGAGAGCCTCGTTGCCGTGTCGGGCGACACAGCCATCCCGCATTCCAATATAATAATGCAGGACATCCGCAAGTTCATCAGTCATTGGTATCAGGCGTTGCTTACGTCTCTTGCCCGTCACCTTAATCTCGCTGTTCACGAAATTAACGTCGGTATCATTTATGCCAACGGCTTCTGCCCTTCTTATTCCAGTAGAATACAGCAATAATAACAAAGTACGGGCACGCACATCATTAAAATTGTCCATATCCCATTGTATGCCATCAAACAACCTTTCTGCTTCCGACTCCTTGAGGAATACCGGCAGGGGCTTCTGCTTCTTGGGGCCTGTAACCAGATGAGCAGGATCCTTATCTATCAGTTTTGCCTTGAGGGCATAACGATACATGGATTTCACCGCACTTAGCTGCTTGCATACATAGGTCGCTTTATGACCTTGTTCCATCAAACCGCTAATCCAGTCACGAACCACATCGGCATCGGCTGTTTCGAGGGACTGACCATCGAGCGAGCTAACATACTCCGAGAAGTTATTGATAGCATCGCGGTATGTCTTAACGGTTAAAGGTGATGCCACCCGTTCCGTTTCCATATACCTGAGGAAATCATCGATAATCATGTGGCGAATTTACTGATTAAAATTCAGACCACAAAATAATTTAACAAATTTTAAATTATTCTTCGTTCTGACGCAGCTGCTGTACATAGATTGCGTGCTCCATCTTGAGGCGCTTGAGTACAGAAGGCTTGTTGAACTGCTGGCGAGAGCGAAGCTCCTTAACGACACCAGTCTTCTCAAACTTTCTCTTAAACTTCTTCAAAGCGCGCTCGATGTTCTCGCCTTCTTTTACGGGTACAATGATCATTTTGTTTTGTTTTAAATTTAATAATGTTGTAATTAAAAAAATGTATTGCCTCTGGTTACGCGAATGCCCAAAATGACAAACACACCAAAAGCGGGTGCAAAATTACTCTTTTTCTGCGAGATAGACAAATAATTTTACGAAAAAAGCATTTATTTCGGTGCGTTTTGTCGATTTCCGTTAAAAAATTGCTATGTTTTCACATAATTTATGTATATTTGCCACCAAATTAAATCACCTAAAACAAAACTGCAAAGAAATCACTAATCAAAATCAAATAAACTAATCATGCAAATTAAAAATTTAATTTTATCTGCCCTGCTCGGTATTACAACAACCGGCAGTTTCGCCCAGGGACTCGCTAACGACCCTCGTGATGCACAGGCTCAGCAGCAAGGCTATTATTCTCAACCTTATGCCTTCGTTCAGGCACAAGGCGGTCTGAACACGACTCTCGCATCTGGAAACGTAATGAAACCAACATTCAGTATTGTGGGCGGCTATATGTTCTCTCAGGCTATAGGTCTTCGCCTTCACATCAACGGAATGAACTCAAAGAACGGTTTTGAAACCATTGGCGACAAATACCAGTTCAAATACATCAACACAAACCTCGACCTGATGGTAAACCTCACCAACCTCGGAAAGAAGCCAAGCGGTCCGTTCAATGTCTATTTCGTAGCAGGTGCCGGTCTTGCATATTGCTGGAATAACGACGAGTTTGCTGCCATTGCTAACAAGGGTATCATATCTGAGGATATCAGCAACGCATGGATAAATAAAAACCACAAGGACCTGATCAGCCATAACATCCGTGCAGGTCTGCTTTTCGACTACGACATCATGAAGAACGTCTCTGTTGGTGCCGAGTTTGACATCAACAACCTTAGCGACCGCTTCGACTCCCGCTATAATGACTGTTGCGACTGGATGGCAACCGGTCAGATTTCCGTTACCTACAAATTCGGGCACAAGGCCTACGGCAGCAACCGCGTTTACCCTACCAAAGCAAAGTAGAATCCTATCGACATAGTGACTTCCATCCGCAAACGGAGGAGTTTAAAGACATAAGGAGCGGCGCAAGCCCTTATTCCCAAGGGCAGGCGCACGCTCTTTCTTTTTTTATTTCACGCAATCATTTCAAGGAGCTAAAGGAGTATATGGAGTTAAAGGAGTTAAAGACTAATGTCTGGATATAACTTTTTCTCGAAAATACTATTGTCTTGTACTTCTTGTACTTCCAAAACTTGAATTATCTTAATATAATAAAAAATATGATAGACCAGATTATCGATTTCAACAAAAGCTTCGTAGAATCCAAAGGCTACGAGAAATATCTGACGGACAAATATCCCGACAAGAAACTGGCCGTACTATCATGTATGGACACAAGACTGACCGAACTGCTCCCCGCAGCCCTCGGGCTTAAGAATGGTGATGCAAAAATCATCAAAAATGCAGGAGGACTGGTGATTTCGGCCTTCGACTCTGCCATGCGAAGCCTTATTGTCGCCATCTACGAGCTTGGCGTGAAGGAAATCATGGTGGTTGCCCACTCTCATTGTGGAGCCTGCCACATGAGCTACGACCATTTCCATCACGAAATGATTGCCCGAGGCGTAACCGACGAGACTCTCGACACAATACGCAAATGCGGAATAGACCTGAACCATTGGCTCGAGGGATTCAAGGATACGCCCGAATCCGTCAAAAAGACGGTTGAGACAATCAAAACCCACCCTCTCGTACCAAAGGATATTATTGTCCGCGGCTTTATTATCGATTCTGAAACCGGAGCCTTGGAAGAAATAAAACAGAAATCATGATACGCAAAGCTGAGAAGAAAGACATTCAGGGTCTTATGAACCTGTTATATCAGGTAGATGCCGTTCACAATGGCATTCGTCCCGACCTGTTCAAAGGCAATACCGCCAAATACAACGAGCAGGAACTTGAAGAGATCCTCAACGATGGCGGCAAACCAATATTCGTCTATGATGACGGCAAGATTTTAGGTCATGCCTTCTGCCAGATTAGCGAGGTCAAGAACCACAGGCTCCTACAGGATGCCAAGACCTTGTATATTGACGACATCTGTGTAGATGAACATTCTCGCGGCCGCCACATCGGAAAGGCTCTATATGAATATGTGTATAACTATGCCAAATCCATAGGCTGCCATAACATCACACTAAACGTATGGGAAGGCAACGACTCTGCCTATAACTTCTACAAGCGAATGGGAATGCATATTCAGAAAACAGGAATGGAAACAATCCTATGACACAAATTCTAAGATCAATCAGGAATAGCAACAACAATATTAAGATGACTTGTACCTCCCACTTCTATCTCCGGTTTCCACCACTTTAACACCCCCTCATTCTTCGCCCTCAGTTCTTCAGTTTTTACACATGGTATAAAGTCACGAACTTTCAGCATACCATTTTCCAACATAATATCACGAAGGGATGCTGATACAAAAATCTTCCTTTGTACCGAAAAACCACTACCAAAGAGTTCCTTGCTCTTGTAAATATACGGTAGAGGGTGTTTTTGCAATGGACAATAGCCTCTAATCAAAGCATTATACTTTATAGATCCACATTTCGGGCACACCTCATATCCAAAAAAGGACATGTCTAATGCTTCGTCAATAACAGGTATCACCAACTGAACATAAGATTCATACGGTACACCTTTCCTGCAACGACGCAAAGGACGACATTCTATGCCTAACGGTTTGAAAACCTTCTCATAAAGATCAACACGCACGAAGATCTCGTCCCAAATCCAAATAAACCCCCAAACTGGGTATTTAGGAACTCTCTTCGCCCTGAAATCATCTTTTTGCACAATACCAACACCACAATCATCACACATCTCTGTTGTATCATAAGTATTGTATAAATACCCCATATCACCATCAGGCATAGGATATCCGAAAGTTCTCCAACCATCAAGAACACAATAATCTGCCGACAATCTCTCTCTTTTAGTAAAATCTGTTCCCACAGTCCCAAAAAGTTCCCACTTCTTAAGTAAAGGTTTTAATTTCAAATAAATCTCTAAATCATATATACAGAAACCATTCCAGCCTTCTTTTACATCAATATTATACTGACGTAGAATCTGAACTTGTTTCTTGTCCCAATTACTACAGATATAACTATATATTTTCATTTGAAGTTGAGAGTTTTATAGTTTACTTTTTTATTTTCGCTACAAATATACGCATATATTTCAACATGCCAAAACATTCCTCAATATTTCTTGACATTTACTACACTTACAATATTTCATCAACACCCAACAAATTCTACTATTGTCATTCTTGACCCCCCAAAAAGGTCGCTACAAATGCGCAAGGAATTCCGCATTTCCTCCCCTCTTCCTCCATAGATACTCCATCGATGCTCCATCGATACTCCATCGATGGTCCATCGTTTCGATGGAGGATCGATGGACTAACGATGGAGTACTGATGGACCATCAGCTGAGTTACAAGGAAGAAACACAAGCTGTAACTACATCTTATTCCCCGATTAAGTGATGTGACTAATCACGTTTCCTACATCAAGAATGCTTTGCTCAATTATAATTTTTTTTAAATAACAGCCGTTTTTTGTGACGTTATGTTAATGATTGGGGATTATATGGCTTTTTTGAGTGATTTTCGGTTTTTTATTATTAACTTTGCAAAAAATATTCGGATAATACTAATTATTTAATTCTAATTATTATAACAAAAATCAAAAGATGAAAAAGTTTTTTTCTTATTTCATGATGGCCATGTGTCTTCTTGGCACATCAGTAGTAACATCTTGCGGTAGCGACGATGATGACAACGAAGGTCTCAAGGATCTCCCTTACGAGGCTGATGCTGCTCTCTATGAATTAGTGGGCAACCACATAGATAAAATTGCATACATTGAGCTTACAACTGCAGGCAACTACTTCATCGAGCACAAGTCAATGGTAAAGAGCAAGGCTGCAACTATCAATGTAAACGACGTGGAGATTCCTCTCCCATTCGCAACTGCTGATAAGAACATTACACGTGCTACACAGGACAACTTCGAGTATGGCACCTTCACAAAGAACGACGATGGCAGCTATACTCTCAAGGATAGGAACAACGATATCCTCACTATTAAGCCAGAAGGCAACAATAACTACACCATCACTCTTGGCGGAAACACATATACTGCAACAAGGGTAAATAGAAATTCATCTTTAACTAGTATTGGTCAAATCTGTCGCTCTTGGAAGATGAGCAAGGTATATTACAGATGGAATCAAAGTCTTGTCGGCGGTCTTCAAACAAACATTGAAGAGGAAGCTGGCAGCTATAAGGATCTTATGAAAAAGCTCGAAAAACGCACAGGATTTACATACGGAAATTCAATTCAGGACTTTGATTACGTAAGTTTCAACAATACCGGTTCATACATTGTAAAGACTGACAATTCTATTGATCGCGATTACTGGAATTGGACAGGTAACAAGCTTTATTTCAGTAAGAGTCCAGATTTTGGCTATGATGTAACATTCGATGGATCAACAATGAAGCTGGACTATAAGATGACTATTGATATGGGCGCAGCTGGTACTGCGACCTTGGAGATGGGCTACGAGTTCTATGAGAGACTCATCTAAGACAAGTCTTAAAAGATACATACAACAAAAGGGATGCTTAACGGCATCCCTTTTTGTGTATTATCATCAACGGTCAAATATCATTTTTCTTCCCTTTATTATATTGATTCCCTTTTGCGGATATGCTAGTTTCTGACCATGAAGATTATATACTGATGGGTTATGAGAGCGCTTAGAATATATGCCTGTAACGGAAGTGGTTTCCGCAAGAGAAGAGTAGTAATAAATGCCCTTCACCTCATTTCCGTCCGCATCCCGATTTATTACGTATGATACTTTATAGTCTTCCTCAAGTCCCGCTATGAGAGTACCAGAGAGCGATTTATCGTAATAGATTTCTTCTTCACTTACCAACATCCCCTTTCCCTGTTTCCTAATCTTCTTACCATAATCGGTAAAAGAGACAATGGTATAGTCGGTAAAAATGATAGTTTCATCATTAACTTCATAATGAGCAGAAATAATTTTATTATCGAATGAATGTGATATTTCATTACCGTTTGCCATTAAATCCCTCCAAGAGCCATCAGATTTTTCATACACATAATAGTCGCCTTCCACTTTTCCATCGACAATCTTGTTAGGAATATAATAATATTTGGCGTATGGCTCTGTAGCATCGGAAGCATAAATAAGAGTATAGTATGCGCTGTCTATAGGCAACTGGTCATAATAAAACACCTCACGACTGACAATTTCGCCACTATCTAAATTCGATTTCTCAATTTCCTTCACCCTACCCTTCTCGTCACGAATATATTTATAGCTATATACCTGTTGTTCCTCCTGAGACTTCACCTTTTCGCCGTTCTCATTATAGAGGACATAGTTCTTCATATAGAAGATAATACCGGAATAGTCGTATGTATATTCTGATTTCAAGGCTCCACTTTCGTAATATTCCCTTACCGTGCTTTCCACGATACTCATTCGACCATCTTTATTCACACTCTTGGTCTGCACGTACAACCTTCCGTCCTTATATTCCATAATATACGCATAGTCAGGATATATAAAAGCCTCATTGGTTTTATTGCCCTCCGCATCATAATTTATTTGATGCCTATTATAGGAAGCACCACCACTTTTCTGGTCATACGTACTCGTGGAGCAAGTAATGAGTTTATCATTCTCATCGTAATCAAATATCTCAAGGGTAGATATAACAAGTTTCTCTTGTCCTTCCACCTCTACAGAATCTTTAATTTCTATACAACTGCCATTATCCTTGACAGTTCGAACTTTCCTGTAAACTGGCACAAAGACTATTTCATCATTGCGCTTCCTCTCTTCATAGACACAAAAGTCCGAAAACTCTCCGTCCTCTGCATACTCCGTTACTTCTTTATGGATAAGTATCTTATTTTTGAAAACGTTTTTCTCAACAACCCTAAACTGCTCATCGTATTTGAATTTGGCAATCTCCCCATTATCACTTACGATACTATCTAGTTTTTCTACATACTGAGTTGCCTGTGCTGAAGAAAGTACAGAAAGAAGAATGAATGAAGATATGAATAAAATTCTTCTCATATTCTAATATAATTGATATTGATTATTAATAATTTTACTGCAAATATAGTTTTTCTTTTTAAGACTACCAAATATTCACAAAAGAAAACAGATATTTCATGTGAATTCTAAGAAAAACCCTTCGGAGGTATTTTATTTATTCACTCTTAGCAAATCCCTTTCAAATCCTAAGCAAATCCCATGTAAGTCCCATTTATAATTGGGATAGACACAAGTATTTCAGAAGAGGAAGAACAAGGTATAGTTACCCCACAATCCACCCAAATTCCAAAGGTGTTTTAACATAGATTCATCGAGTTCACACTATTTATTGTGAATAAAAGCTGGAAACAGCAAACTATACCATATACATATCATAGCCATAAAGATACCACTTTCCATTTTTAAGTCTAAATCTCAAGAAAACTCTAATACAAGAATCTGGCATATATATGTGTTCCTCTGCATTATCATCTTTTACTGTTTTCTCACATTTATATTCGTTGTCCTTACGCATTTCCTGAAACCATGATAAATCATCTTTGATTTCTTCTAATGGCCATACATAATCATAGCTATACTTATCAGCAATACTATCATATTTCTCAGCTTCAGTATTTATGCCCGTCACACTTTCTGATATACGAGAAACCGCAAAAACAGAGTCAGAATGAAATCGGTCAATAAATGTAGTAAAATCTTCTCCCTTCATTAACTGCTGATTTTCCGCAGAGTCCTCAAGTAAATGTTTCGACTCATTATTGCTTTTACCAGAACAAGAAACAATCATACCTACAAAAACAAATAACAATGTCTTTGTCACAAACAACATTAAACTATCATTATTTTTTCTCATATACATACTTGAGTCTTTAGGAATTTGTAATGTAAACGTAGAATAAAAACAAAAAGATTGCAACCATCATAAATTATGGTTGCAATCTCCTTGCGTTGTCCCATAAGGACTCGAACCTTATCAAACAGAACCAAAACCTGTTGTGCTACCATTACACCATGGGACAGAGCTATGCTAATTGATAATGACCAATTGATAATTAATTAGTCAATTGTCCAATTGCAGATGCAAAGGTAATGCTTTTTTATGACATTACCAAATTTTCCGCTACTTAACTGTAATCAGATAGTAATTTTTCTTGCCACGCTGAGCGAGAAGATACTTACCATCGATGAGGTCAGCCTCTGTTACAACCTGATTGAGGTCGCTAACCTTCTCCTTGTTGAGTGATACTCCACCACCCTGAATCATCTTACGACACTCGCCCTTTGAAGGGAATATAACTTTATCTTTCTGCTCTTCATTAACAGGAGTTGCAGAAGTAAGGACTTCAATGATGCCCTGACCAAGCTGATCCTTTGTCAATGTGAATGAAGGAACACCATCGAAAACATCGAGGAATGTCTGCTCGTCAAGTTTCTCAAGACCTTCCTTTGTGCTCTTGCCAAAGAGAATGCCAGAAGCCTCAACAGCCATATCATAATCCTCCTGTGAGTGTACCATTACTGTTACCTCCTGAGCGAGACGCTTCTGAAGTACGCGAAGACCCGGATCCTGCTTATGCTCCTCGATGAGAGCATCAATCACATCCTTCTCAAGTGATGTGAAGATCTTGATATACTTCTCAGCATCATCATCACTAACGTTCAGCCAGAACTGATAGAACTTATATGGAGATGTGCGCTTACGGTCAAGCCAGATATTGCCAGACTCAGTCTTACCGAACTTCTTACCGTCAGCCTTTGTGATAAGCGGACAAGTTAGTGCGTATGCCTCCTGATCATTACCGAGGGTACGACGGATAAGCTCTGTACCAGTTGTCATATTTCCCCACTGGTCATTACCACCGAGCTGCATCTTACAGTTCTTTGTCTGGTAAAGGTGGAGGAAGTCATAACCCTGAAGGAGTTGGTATGTGAACTCGGTGAAAGAAAGACCGTCACGAGCCTCACCATTAAGACGCTTTTGAACAGAATCCTTAGCCATCATATAGTTAACTGTGATGTGCTTACCGACAGTACGGGCGAAATCAAGGAAAGTAAAGTCCTTCATCCAGTCGTAGTTGTTCACCATCTCAGCAGCATTAGGACCTTCTGCCTCGAAATCAAGGAACTTTGAAACCTGCTTCTTGATGCATTCCTGATTGTGATAGAGAGTCTCTGCATCAAGGAGGTTACGCTCCTGTGACTTGCCAGAAGGATCACCTATCATACCAGTTGCACCACCAACGAGAATGATAGGCTTGTGTCCGCAACGCTGGAGGTGACGGAGCATCATAATGCCACAGAGGTGACCTATATGGAGAGAATCAGCGGTAGGGTCAGTACCGAGGTAAGCAGTTACCATCTCCTTCTGGAGAAGTTCCTCTGCACCTGGCATAACCTGTGCGAGCATACCGCGCCATTTTAATTCTTCAATGAAATTTTTCATATTAAATATAAATAATAGCCCCTCACCTGCCCTGTGGGCATCCTCTCCCCAAGGGGCGAGGGGGATGTTAGTATTTTCTGTATCTAAAGCCTACAATGAGAAGGATGTAACTTTTCCCTCGCCCCTTGGGGAGAGGGTGTCACAACGTGACAGGTGAGGGGCGTTAAGGAACAGGATCATATCCCGAACCTCCCCAAGGGTGGCATCTGAGCAAGCGTTTTGTTCCGAGCCACAATCCCTTGAGCGGACCATGTTTCACAATGGCCTGACGCATATACTCAGAGCACGTGGGAGTGAACCTGCACGAAGAAGGAGTATAAGGGCTTATGAGATGCTGATACACCCATATAGGTGCAAGGAGCAGGGACGTGATTATCTTTCTCATCTTGCAAGTTTCTCACCCAACCTTCGCAGGAGATTTGCAACCTTTTCCTCTACCTCTGCGGAATCATGATGCTGATGGTCAAGCCAGATAAATGCTATTGCGAGATATTTTCCCTCAGGAATCTCATACAGGTCGCGATGGCGTCTGTACGCCTCCCTTACCTGTCGCTTCACCCTATTACGGTCAACGGCATGCTTAAAACATCTCTTAGGGACGGAGACAAGCATCTGCGCATCAGCCTCCTCTGCATAACTTCCGTTGTTTTCCAAAGCCTCGTCATTATGGTCAAGTATCATAAAGACAAGACGGAGAGGGAAGCAGGACATTGATTTGCTTCCACCTCCGACGAAGAGACGGTCAATGAGTTTACGGCTCACCAACTTCTCCTTCTTTGGAAACGAAAAGTTATTCCTCATTATCTATAAGATACCTGCGAAGAGCACCTGTCATAGATGGGTACTTCTCCGTAGGAGCCTCGAGGTCGAGCGTGAGACCGAGATCCCTTACAGCCTTGGCAGTTGCAGGACCGAAAGCTGCAATCTTAACCTCACCTGGCTTCATATTCGGGAAGTTCTCGTGTAGTGACTTCAAACCAGCAGGAGAGAAGAACACGAGCATATCATAGTCGAAGTTTGCTATTTCCTCTTCCGTGAAGTTATTGCTTACGGTACGGTACATATAGCACTCCTTATGGTCGAGTTCCTTAGAGTCAAGGAGCTTGGTAACAGTATCGTTGGCTACGTCACTCAGAGGTACGAGATACTTCTCGTTCTTGTGCTTTATCATTGCTGGAAGCAAATCGTCAATCTTACCGGTTGTACCGAAGAACACCTTGCGCTTGCGATACTGAACATACTTCTGGATATAGAGAGCGATAGTCTCTGTCACGCAGAAATACTTGAGATCCTCAGGAATGGTGACACGCGTCTCCTTCGCGAGCTTGAAGAAGTTGTCTATAGCGTGGCGGGAAGTGAATACAATAGCGGTATAGTCAGCAATATTGACCCTCTGGTCACGGAACTCGCGTGTTGATATCCCTTCCACCTTGATGAACGGACGAAAGACCAGTTCCACATCAAAGTCCTCGGCAATATCATAGTACGGAGACTTGTCGCTTGCCGGCTTTGGTTGTGATATCAGAATCTTCTTTACCATTTCTTTTTTATTGAAAATTTGTTTAATATGTTATCTTCAGTAATTTATCTATGAGCATTAAAACTCCCCCCAATGTTGCAAGAGGTACGATTTCGAGGGTGCAAAAGTACAAAAAAAACTGCAAAAAATACGTTTTTCTTTGAAAAAAGATGCGATAAACCTTATAAAATGATAATAATTTGATAAAAACAATGATCAAAACGGTAGAAATTAACAGTATTTTGGTCGGCAAAGCGAAGAAAGTATAGACCAAAACAACTGGCAATAACAGCACCCCTTCGAAAGACGTAAGGAACAATCTCGTTCTTACCGACTCTCCTATCTGATGAGCAGAAAAGAAAGTCCAGTTTGCCCATACATAGAACAGTTCTTTCAAAAGAAAAATCCCGAATACAGCGAGCAAGAAAAGTCCCAGTAATTGATACGTTCCTATGGTGTATGTCTCCGTCGTAGTATCCACCAAACAATAGTAACATGAGAGCGACAACAACGCCCCTGTCTGGAAACACAAGAAGAACTGATAATTCACCTCTCCCGCAGTTTCCTTATACTCGATAGAGTCAAAGGAACTTCCCGGATATACAAAGCTCTTGAACTGGTATATAATGAATCGCATAGAGCGCGACACCACCAATATCGTAAGGATGAAGAAAGCGAGCAGAACACTCGTCATCAAACTGTCGTTAGATACCAGATACGGGATAGGATCACCGGCTATGCCCATTCGTCCTCCGTTTATCTCCGGATGCATAAGTGAGTCGCTCGTGAAATACGTCTCCTTATAATATTGTGGTATGGAGACCTCATACACACTTTTTCCCAAAGGTTCTCCCGGAAGTCGGAGAGTATCCGGACGAGAGGAATAATGTATCTCTCCCGGATGGAATGCCGCCTGAATGGCAGAATCCTGCTGGGCAGGTGTAGCATCCTTTGGCAAGGTACGGAGAATCTGATACGGATGTCGAAACTTTACAACCGTACTATCCACCTTCATCAGCATCTCGCCGTTTTCCTCTCCGGAAGAAACGGCGTGCTGTGTCTGTATCGAGTCGCTTAAATGCAAAATGCCTTCTTGATATCCTCTACCTTGTCAAGCTTCTCCCAAGTGAAGAGCTCTACCTCTATCTCCTTTGTCTCATGATAGAGGCTTGTGAATGTCTTCTTCACCACCTCGTTCTTCCTGCCCATGTGACCGTATGCAGCTGTCTCAAGATACATTGGCTGACGGAGTTTCAGCTGACGCTCTATTGCCTTCGGACGGAGGTCAAACATCTCCTTAATCTTTGCAGCAATCTCGCCGTCGCTCATCTTCACGTTTGAACGGCCGTATGTATTTACATACACGCTAACTGGCTCAGCAACACCAATAGCGTATGCCACCTGCACGAGCATCTCATCAGCAACACCGGCAGCGACCATGTTCTTTGCAATATAACGTGCTGCGTATGCTGCAGAACGGTCAACCTTTGATGAATCCTTTCCAGAGAAAGCGCCACCACCATGAGCGCCCTTGCCTCCGTAGGTATCAACGATGATCTTACGGCCAGTAAGACCAGTATCTCCGTGAGGACCGCCGATTACGAATTTGCCTGTTGGGTTTACATGATATATAATGTCATCATTGAAGAGTGCGAGAACCTTCTCTGATGTAATCTGTGCCTTGACGCGAGGAATAAGGATATTGATTACATCCTCACGAATCTTTGCAAGCATGAGCTTGTCGGCATCTTCCTGAGTTGTGATGCTTGGAACTCCCGGTTTGATAAACTCATCATGCTGGGTAGAGACAACGATTGTGTCAATACGCTGTGGAATACCCTCGTCGCTATACTCAACAGTTACCTGTGACTTTGAGTCAGGACGGAGATATGTCATTACCTCTCCCTCACGACGGATGTCAGCAAGAGTCTTCACGAGCATGTGACTAAGCTCAAGGCTGATAGGCATATAGTTGTCGGTCTCGTTCACGGCATAACCGAACATCATGCCTTGGTCGCCTGCACCTTGATTGTCCTCCATCTCCTGACGCTCAGCATCAGTAAGGGCTGCCTTCTTACGATCCACACCACGGTTGATATCACCACTCTGCTCGTGGATAGCCGTAAGTATGCCGCAAGAATTACCATCAAACATATACTCTGCCTTGGTATAGCCAATCTTATTGATTGTACGGCGAGCTATTGCCTGAAGGTCGATATACTCAGTAGATGAAACCTCACCCATGATACATACCTGACCTGTGGTGCAGAATGACTCGATAGCACAACGGGCATTCTCGTCGTATGCAAGGAACTGGTCAAGGAGAGCATCACTAATCTGATCGGACACCTTATCTGGGTGGCCTTCTGAAACTGATTCTGAAGAGAATAGATATGACATATTATTTGTACCTTAAAGGTGGGTTCTATAAATTAGCTTTGTTAAGATTTTGAGACTATTTTCGAGAGTTATTTGCAAGTGAACGAAGGAGTTATGCGGGCATAACGACTGAGCGAACTTGCAAATTAATCCGAAAAGAGGCCAAAAGATAACAAAACGCGCCCCACAGCAATTTTAATATTTTACGGTGGTAATTTATAGAAACCACCTTATATTTTTAGGGTGCAAAATTACAACTTTTTTCTCGAACCACAAAATGTTTCAACATTTTTTACCAGAATATACCGAATAATAGGTAAGTCCGACAAAAAAGGGAAACGGATTGCGCAGTAATGCGTCTGCAATTAACATCAGATAAATCGGATAAATCCGTTTCTTTTCTTTATAAGCTATCAATGCTACATAAGAGCCTTGCTATTACTTATTGCTCTTCAAGAGCCTTATCCACCTTCTCTGCCTATGCGCATAAAAACACTTTGCCCATAGATAGACAAACAATGTCTTCCAACCCGCATCTATCTCAACGATATCCGAGTAAAGACATTGTCTATCATCTATTTCTTTTAACTCAATTCTATGATTCCATACAGGAACATACTCATTTCCTTCATGCGTATATATCCCATTGTCTATATCAAAAGATATCACGTTGATCTTATGCGTTCCAAAAGGAATGACACCGAAAAGTCTGAGCCTATATTCCGAACTTGTACCTGCTTTCCATACAGACATATGTTCCCCTATAGGAGTAAACGTTGCGTATGGCTTTGCTATATATTGCAAAACACTAAGCTTTTGCAATTTGCAAAACACTTCTTCTTTTGAAGCTGGGAAAACAGATGTCTTGACTACTTTCCTGCTATTTTCATTTATAAAATTTAAAGAACTCATAAAAAAGACTCCTCAAATTTATTCTTTTTGACGAATCCATTAATCCTTGAAGATGTTGTATATATGATGAAGAGAACGACGTGTATCCCAAATAAAAGACACATTGATATAATCATCTTCAATCCAATAAATAACAGAAATCTCCTTTGAAACAACAAGTTTGCGATACTCCCTCACATTATTGCTTATCTCAGGAATTATCGGGCACATGGTAGGAAATTCAGCAAGTTTCTCTATTGAGGTCAATATTATTTCCTCTATTGCCACTTGTTGAAGAAAGCCAAATGTCTCAAGGCTATAATCCAAAACATCCGTCAGACTATTGTATGCATGCTGTGACCATCTTATTTTCATGTCTGCGAGCCTTCAGCATATCCTTAACCTGACTATGTGTATATGTTTTGTCTTCGGCAAAGTCTTTATCGCTCTTTGCCATCATTTCCTTAAGGAACCAAGCATTTTCTGAAGTCATTTTTTCTGTCATATCTGCCACGCTTATATGGTTACAATTGCAAAATTACAACTTTTTTCTCGAACCACAAAATGTTTCAACATTTTTTACCAGAATATACCGAATAATAGGTAAGTCCGACAAAAAAGGGAAACGGA
>OMXX01000041.1 GCA_900315105.1 uncultured Prevotellaceae bacterium
AACATTTCCCAGTACTGGTAGTCAACCTTTTCTGTATGGGTAGCCAAATGTTAAAAATCTAAGCCTGAAAAGAGTCAACCTTTTTTAGGAAAAGACAAAATTACAATTATTTCAATTATTTCAATAAAAAATATGCACGCACATCTCACCGTTCGCGATAACCTGTACATGAATTTAATATTTATATATATATAATTATATATATATAAATATTACAGTTATAGTCACTCTTACAGCGTGTGTCCAAATTTAATTGAAATAATTGAAATAATTGAAATGCCGTAGAGTGAAATGCCCTGTGTCTGCCTGATTGTGTGCGTGTTGTAAAAAACTGCGATCATTTCAATTATTTCAATAATTTCAATTAAAAATATGCACACATATCCAGCCCTCACACCAAGAACTACACACAGAAAATAATATCTATATAAATATTAAGGGCAAATCACAAAAACTGCGTGTGTCCAAAATCAATTGAAATAATTAAAATTTGCTTTTTCTCGGAGGGATGAAAAAAATGGCTTTTTGCCCTTGTTTTTTTTCGATTTTTGAGTATAAGTAAGTAGAGGGGTATGTTTATTGTTCATCCGTTGCAAATCCGCATCAAATCCGTATCAAATCCCATTCGCGATAGGACTTACATAGGAGACAGATGGGAAAAGCAAGGATGAAGCAAAAACATTAATTCAACACCTCAAACCTGAGAATCCTCACATCAATCAAAGGACGGCTCAACCCGTCGGTTTCCGACTGCAGAATCTTTTCAACCACATCAAGCCCGCTTACTACCTGACCGAAAACGGTATAGCCGCCATCCAGCCACGGAGTGCCACTTTGCTGATAGCCCTCGTAATAGCCAAGACACTCCTTGTAAGGGTTCTTACCCTTCTGCACCGGCCACTTGCCCCAAGTGATGTAGAACTGAGAAGAAGAACTCTTGAACTGCGGGTTCTTGTCATCTCCATCGCGTGCCGCACAAAGAGCACCGCGCTTATGGAAGAACTGAGGATATAATATTTCAGCATCAATATGCTCCTCGCCATTCTCTGTAGGAACGACCGAATTGCCTAGTGGTGTAGGATCATCCTTAGACGTATATGTAGCCGTCTTTGAGTCAGGATCACCACCCTGTATCATGAAGTCCTTTATAACGCGATGGAAGAGCGTGGAATCAAGTGCGCCAGTCTTTGCCAGACGTAGGAAGTTGTCACGATGCTTTGGTGTCTCGTTATACAGTTCGATGACAATATCACCCTCTGTGGTATGGAGTTTTACGAGCTTGCGGTCATACGATGCAGCCATATCCATTTTGCCCTCGCGCACCTGTTCATCAAGCAAAGCCCTCATTATGGTCGTAGGCTTTCCTTCCTCGGAGAATGCGCCAAGATTATACTGTGACGGACGACATTCAGGTTCCCAATAGAACACGCCCTTGCAGCGCCCTTTAGTATCGTTCTTCATCCTGCGGATAAGCTCTGCATACTGCTCCCTACCCTGCTCCATCACCCATGGCTTCTGCTCGTCAACCTCATAGCCAGTCTCGACGATCATAACGTCAGTACCATATTTCTCGCTCACGCGACGGATATTCTTCAGACAATCGTGTATCGTCATAAAGGCATTAGACTCTTTTCCTGACTTCATCGCCCAATAAGGATAGAGAGACATACCGATGATATCCCACTTTGCACCATTATCCTTCAGCGCATCGAGGTTACGGTTATAAAGACTGCTGTCAAAACCATTGTCAAGGTGAACTATCACCTTTGCATCAGGGAATACCGCCTTTACTGCATCATATCCCGCAGCAATGAAACCAGCATATTGCTTCGGGTTCTGGTCAAACTTGCCCAATGGCCATAGCATGCCGTTGCTTGTCTCATTGCCCACCTGCACCCATTTAGGTGTGATGCCGTTATCTTTCAGAAGAGTAAGCACCTCGTTGGTATGAGCAGCCAATGCAGCACACATCTTCTTATACGAGAGTTTCTCCCATGCCTTCGGGATGTTCTGCTTGCCCGGGTCAGCCCACCAGTCACTATAATGGAAATCCACCATAACCTCCATACCAAGTTCCTTGGCACGCTTTGCCTTCGTCAACAGGTCTTCCTTGGTGCACCAGTTTTCATGCTCCGAAGGATCAACCCACACACGCAAGCGAACGGCATTCATGCCCATCTCCTTCATCAGGGCAGTACACTCACGCTCCTCGCCTTTCCAGTTGTATAGTTTCTGTCCTTTGCTCTCCATTTCAGTTTCCCAACTGATGTCCGCGCCAAGATAGAAATCCTGTGCGAAGCCTGTAAGAGCCATAAAAGCAAGAGATATAACAGCTAATGTTCTTTTCATATATCTTATTCTTTACACTTTCTACTTTACACTTTCCTCTAATTTCTCCTTTCGCATGCTGAACTCGCAACCGCAGTATAGCTGATTGTAGAAACCGTTTTCCTTCAACAGTTCATTACGACGCTGCTGCAAGCCTCCCTTTCGCCAGTTACGGTCATCGAAGGTTACACCTCCCACCTGCTCAGCAGCCCAAGCACCAGCCTCGTTTATCTGGTCGAGAGACTTCCAACGGCTTGATGCAAGCGTGGTGGTAAACTCTGCAATACCCAGTTCCTTGCATTTCTCAGCAGTCCTGAGCAAGCGAATCTTGAAGCACTCAAGGCAACGCTTACCGCGTTCAGGCTCATTCTCCATTCCCTTGATTTTGCAAAGCCATGCCTCGTGATTGTAGTCATCATCAATAATGGTGATACCAAGCTTTTCCGCATAGCGCGTTATCTCATTCTTCCTTATGAGATATTCCTCCTCCGGGAAGATATTGGGATTGCAGTAGAACAGCGTAGGGCGCACATCATTGGCAAGCATCCACTCAAGAATGGCACTTGAACATGGAGCGCAGCAGCAATGTAGTAAAACTTCTTTCATCTTTTTCTCCTTAATTATATTGAACCATGCATGGCTCAATATATAAACGCTGGCAAGAATGGAAAATTGCCGCCTGCTCATAAAAACCTGAACAGACGGCAAACTTTACACTTTATGCTTTATACTTTACACTCAACTCACTATTCCTCTTCCTCAGCCTCATGCTCGGCAATGAGCTTCTGCTGGATGTCATTAGGAACAAGCTCGTAAGAAGCGAACTTTGTGGTGAATGAAGCGCGACCACCGGTGAGAGAACTCAAAGCGATAGAATAGCTTGACAACTCCTTCAACGGAATCTTTGCCTGAAGCTTCTGATAGCCATTCTCTGAGTCCATACCCATGATGAGGGCACGACGACCCTGAAGGTCAGACATCACATCACCCATGCAGTCAGCAGGAACATACACCTCGAGGTCATAGATAGGCTCAAGAATCTTAGGACCTGCATTCTTGAATGCCTCAGAGAACGCATTACGTGCAGCAAGCATGAATGAGAGTTCGTTAGAATCAACTGGGTGCATCTTACCATCATAAACGATGACGCGAACATCACGAGCATATGAGCCTGTCAGCGGACCACGTTCCATCTTCTCCATAACACCCTTGAGGATTGCAGGCATGAAGCGCATATCAATAGCACCACCTACAACGGTATTGATGAATACGAGCTTACCGCCCCACTCCAACGGAACCTCTTCACGAGACTTCACGTTGATCTTTACCTCCTGACCATTGAGCTTGTATGTGGTTGGATCAGGCATACCGTCAGCGTATGGCTCAACGATGAGATGAACCTCACCGAACTGACCAGCACCACCCGACTGCTTCTTATGACGATACTCAGCCTGAGCACTCTTGGTGATAGTCTCACGATATGGAATCTTAGGCTCGATGAATTCGACCATAATCTTCTCATTGTTCTCCAAGCGCCACTTCAATGTGCGAAGGTGGAACTCACCCTGTCCATGAACGATGACCTGACGAAGCTCCTTACTCTGCTCCACAACCCATGTTGGGTCTTCCTGACGCATTCTTGTCAGGGCAGACATAAGTTTCTCTGTCTCAGCCTCATTCTTTGCCTTAATAGCACGAGAGAACTTTGGATTAGGATACTTGATGAAATCAAATCTGTTCTCGCAATCCTTACCATTGAGGGTATTGCCAGTCTTGACATCCTTCAACTTAACGGCACAACCGATATCACCAGCCTTGAGCTCATCAACAGGTACGCGGTTGGCACCTGCACAAACATAGATCTGACCGATACGCTCCTTTGAGCCACGATCTGCATTACTGAGATCATCACCAGGCTTGATGCAACCGCTCATAACCTTGAAATACTGCACCTCACCGATATGTGGCTCAACGCCTGTCTTGAAGAAATAAACAGACTCTGGTCCGTTAGCATCAATAGGCACTTCCTCACCACGTGTATTGTGCACCTTCGGCATCTCGTCAACGAAAGGAACGACGTTGCCAAGGAACTCCATCAGACGACGGACACCCATACTCTTAACTGCGCAAACACAGAATACAGGATAAATAGAGCGGGTAACAAGTCCCTTGCGGATACCCTCACGCATCTCGTCCTCTGTCAGAGTCTCTGTCTCGAAGAACTTATCCATAAGTTCCTCGTCATTCTCAGCAGCAGCCTCCACGAGAGCCTTGTGCATCTCCATTGCCTTATCCATCTCCTCTGCAGGAATCTCCTCGATTGTAGGAGCACCACCCTCAGGACCCCATGAGTACTTCTTCATCAGCAGAACGTCGATGAGAGCGTTGAAATCAGGACCTTCATTAAGCGGATACTGGATAGGAACAACCTTGCTGCCATAGATTTCCTTCAGACGATCCAAGCTATTGTTGAAATCGCATTTCTCGGCATCAAGCTGGTTAACAAGGAAGATAACAGGCTTCTTTAGCTTTTCAGTGTAACGGAAATGGTTCTGCGTACCTACCTCAGGACCATACTGACCATTAATAAGGAGTACGGCTGTATCGGTTACGTTAAGGGCAGTAAGAGCTGCACCCACGAAATCATCAGAACCTGGACAGTCAATAATGTTGAGCTTCTTATTATTCCATTCTACGTTATATACGGTTGAGAACACTGAGTAGCCATATTCCTGCTCAACTGGGAAATAGTCAGAAACAGTGTTCTTTTGCGTTATACGACCGCGACGCTGGATGACACCAGCCTCATAAAGGAGCGACTCTGTAAGAGTGGTCTTACCTGAGCCGTCATTGCCGAGAAGGGCAATGTTCTTAATCTCATTTGTCTGATATACCTTCATAGATTTTGTTGTTAAGGTGTTATAATAATTCAGGTTTTTAATTTCTCATGGCTCGGGAGAGGTTATTTCCCGAACCCGACTTCAAAAGTAATAAATGCAATCGTCATCACAAAACTTTTTGTCGAAAAAGTAATTTATTTTATATTTTTTTGACATTTTCTTTCGCTTTTGACGGAAAATATGTATATTTGCATTTTTATAATCACGAATTATCAATGTCCGGTATTTACGCTCACATACCGTTTTGCAAGAGCCGCTGCATCTACTGCGGTTTCTATTCCACCACATTATTATCCTTGCAGGATGATTATGTGGATGCAATGCTGCGTGAACTGGACAACCGCAGGGATTATCTTCCCGACGAGCCTGTCACAACAATATATATAGGAGGAGGAACGCCCTCTATGCTTTCCTCACACAATCTCTCACGCCTATGCCGTCAACTGAAAGAATTTGCCGGTAGCAGTCTTCAGGAGTTTACCGTGGAATGTAATCCCGATGATATCACGCCACAGCTTGCCTCTCTGCTATATACCCTTGGAGTAAACAGAGTTAGCATGGGGGCACAGACTTTCTCCGATGAACGCCTTGCCTTCATCCACCGTCGTCACAAAGCCCATCAGGTGAAAGAATCCATAGAAAACCTGAGAAATGCAGGAATAACCAACATAAGCATCGACCTTATGTTCGGTTTCCCCGATGAAACCGTGGAAAACTGGAGATGCGATATTGAGCAAACACTAAGCCTTGGCGTTCAGCATATCTCTGCCTATTCCCTAATGTACGAGGAAGGCACTCCATTATACAGATTGCTTGAAAACGGAAAGGTAAAAGAGATAAATGAAGAGGTGAGTCTTGAGATGTACGACACGCTTATCAACCTTCTCTCAGATGCAGGATATGAGCATTACGAGATATCAAATTTCGCTCTCCCAGGCTATCGTTCCAAGCACAACAGCAGTTATTGGAAACGCATTCCATACCTCGGCATAGGAGCTGCAGCCCACTCATATAATCTCACCTCAAGGCAATGGAACGTATCTGATGTAAAACTTTACATCAAAGGAGGTAACACAATAGAAGACTGCGAGTTACTTGATAGCATTGAGCAGTACAACGACCTCATCACCACTGCACTTCGCACTCGCGAGGGCATAGATTTAGGTACGCTCTCAGAAACTGACAGACAGTTCCTTGTAAAGGCTGCAAGCAAGAGCATAGAGCAAGGAAATCTCATAACAGAAAACAATCATCTCCACCTTACGCGCAAAGGCTTATTCATCAGCGATGCCGTTATGGTGGAACTAATAAGATAACATGCGTAGAAAAGAATATTTCGAGTTTAAGCAATTCACGGTTCATCAGGAAAATGCCGCTATGAAAGTGGGCACAGACGGTGCTCTTCTTGGTTCGCTTGCCGCCACAGGCAAACGGATTCTCGACATCGGCACAGGCACAGGACTCCTCTCGCTAATGATGGCTCAGCGTTGTCCAGATGCCCATATTACGGCTATTGACGTCGATGAAAACGCCATTATAGATGCACAGAGGAACTTTTCGGACTCCCCTTTCGGCGAAAGGATAACGCTCAGACAAGTACCTTTTCAGGAATTTGCCAAGCAGGAACAGGAGAAATATGACTGCATAATCTGTAACCCACCCTATTTTGACGAGAGTTTGGAGAGTAAGGACGAGAGTCGCACACGCGCTCGTCACACGTCAAGTCTGCCATTCCGTGATCTCATCGGCGGAGCTTACGAACTCCTTGAGGATGAAGGCGTTTTCTCTGTCTGTATCCCTCCCGAGGTATTGAGCAAGTTCTCTGCAGAATGTCTAATAAAGGGATTCTGCCTTATGACTGCATATAAAATCAAGTCTGTGCCTCGCAAGCAAGAGCCCAAGCGTTTTATACTTGTCTATAAAAAAGGTCGGATAGTAGAGCCACAGGAATACACCTTCTGCATGCAGAATCCTGACGGCACACGATCAGAATGGTATCAGGAGATAATGAAGGATTTCTATTTATAATAAAAGCCTTGCCTCCATATAATTAAATACAGACCTTTACAACAGCATTAAACTCTCCAACACACACATGTGTACGCACACACCACTTGACAAAAATCAAGTAAACAAAGAAAAAACAACAATTATTTGAAAATTGTTTGCGCACACAGAAAAATAGCAGTACCTTTGCATCAGAAATCAGAGATGATTACACGTCGAAAGGAATAATGGATAGTCGTATCCTGGTACACTTCCTCCGACGATGTCTTAATATTGATTGTTTAGGTTAGTAGAATAATAGTTTTAGGTTTTAGTTATTAATTTAGGTAAAAGATTAATGCTTAGCCCATTAGGATAACACAAAAAAAGCGAATAGCTTCCTTCTACAGAAGGTTTATGGGTTAAACATAAAAATGCTCCACTGTCGTGATGACAGTCGGAGCATTTTTGTTTTCCAGAGGAAGAGTTTGACAAAATTACAATATATTTCATATAATCACGTTATATATAATTGTATATAATTTAAAAACTAAAGTGAACACAAATGATTAAAAGAACTATTGCCTACATCTTGGCTATGCTATGCATGCAGACTCCTCTTTCTGCACAAAGCATTTATGACATCAAAGTAAATAACGATGAAGGAGAGAGCGTTTCGCTTGCTGACTATAAAGGCAAGGTATTACTTATAGTAAACACGGCAACAAGATGCGGATTCACTCCACAATACAAAGAATTGGAGGCACTCTACCAAAAGTACAAAGGACAAGGATTTGAGATTCTTGATTTCCCATGTAATCAATTCGGTAAGCAGGCTCCTGGTACAATTCAGGAAATACACCAGTTCTGCACGCTTAACTACGACATACACTTCCCACAATTCGACAAGATTGACGTTAACGGGGCTCAAGAGTCTCCTCTCTACACTTGGCTAAAAGCACAAGGCGGTGGAGGTGATATCAAATGGAACTTTACGAAATTCCTTATTGGAAGAGATGGTAAGGTCATAAAGCGCTATGAATCACGCGATCAGGTTGCCACGATTGAGACAGATATGCAGATGGAGGTAAATCCGGTACTCAGCAGCATAATGGCACGTCGTTCTATCAGAAAGTATCTTGACAAACCTGTTGAGCATGAGAAACTTGAATTGATTGTACGTGCGGGAATAAACGCGCCAAGCGGTTCTAACCGTCAGCCTTGGATAGTTCGTGTGGTAGAAGACCAAAAGCTCATAGCAGATGTCACCGAAGTATATAAGCAGGAAAACGCGGAACAGGTAAAGCGTGACAAAGACTTCAAGAACATGTTCCGCAACGCCCCCAATATCATTTGTGTATGCACACCAACCAATGGTGGAGGTGAACTTGATGCAGGACTATTAGGCGAGAACATAATGCTCGCAGCACAGTCTATGGGACTCGGCACATGCTGTCTGGGTGGTCCGGTACGTTTCCTTACATCAAACGACAAATGCAAGTTCTTCCTTGAGCGCCTTGACATTCCTGCAGACTATAAGCTGAACTACATCATAGCTATCGGCTATCCAGACGAAAGCCCGAATGCCAAGCCTCGAGATACATCAAAGGTGAAGTTTATCATTAAGGATAAAGAATAAAAACAAAAATGAAGACAATACTGTTCCTGCATGGATTCTTTGCCAGCGGAAGTTGTATTCCTGCAAATGCATTACATGAGGCATTTGAAGGAAGAATACGTGTGATAACTCCCGATCTGCCTATTCATCCAAAAGAAGCCTTGATGTTCATTCATCAGCTTTGCAACGAGGAAAAGCCAGACTTACTGGTAGGCAACAGCAACGGCTCGTTTCTTGCCCAGATTATAGCCCCTATTGTTGGAATACCGGCCTTGCTTGGCAATCCGCATCTGGAAATGACGGAATTCCTCAAACCACGTATAGGAGAACATCAGTACAAGTCTCCACGCATGGATGGCAAACAGGATTTCGTTATTGATGAAGCTCTGATAAGCGAATTCGAGGAATTGCAAAAGGAGCAGTTCAAAAACGTTAGTCCATACTGGAAGGATAAAATCTGGGGGATTTTCGGAGAACAGGACTCTTTGGCTCACTATAAACCTCTGTTTTTGAAATACTATACGAATGCCTATAGTTTCCCTGGAGGTCACACTCCAACGGCAGAAGAGGTTAAGACGTGGTATGTACCTTTGATAGAGAAGATGCTGATGCTAGGGTAAAGAGTAAAGAGTAAAGAGTTAAGGGTAAAGAAGAAAGAAAATGACAATATACATAGTACGACATGGTGAGACGGAAGAAAACCTTCAGTCAATCCTTCAAGGTCACATGCCTGGAACACTTACCGAGAAGGGAAAAGCTCAGGTTCGCGCTACAGCCCAACAACTTGCAAAAGAGGGCGTGAGATTCACAAGGATTGTGACGAGCGACCTTAAACGTGCTATGGACTCAGCTCAGTTTATTGCCGACGAACTGCATATCCCCATCATTCCTATGGAGATTCTTAGGGAGCGCGATTGGGGCAAGTTTACGGGAATGACAATCGCAGAAGCGAGTAAGAGTTATCGTATTAATGGGAAATGGGTATTTCCTGAGGGTATGGCAGAAACTGAGGAAGGGATATATGAACGTGCAAACAAGGCTCTGGCAGAATTGCAGGAGCTATATGCCGACGAGACCTTCATTGTAGTCACTCATGGACAATTCGCTAGAAATCTCATAGCTGCATATTCCAAATGCAACTACCATGATGTTCCTGCATTCAGGAATGCAGAAATAAGAGTACTCAACATATCTCTGTAACTCTACCCATAACTTAGGCATAGTTTTGAAGATAAAGGATGAATAAGGACAATACCACTCAATCGGATAAGGCAGGACCTATCAGGAAACGAATAAAAAAGCTAGACGCCCTACGCGGTTTTGCGCTATTGGGGGTATGTATGGCAAACTATAAGGAACTGACGCTTTACGCTTTTTATGACGTAGGACATACGGTAAACGTAGAAGCAGACAGGAGCGATACTATTGCAAATTTCCTACTGTACCTTCTTGTTGACGGCAAATTCTACACCATATTCTCCGTCCTTTTCGGTATTGGCTTCAGCATAATCATTGGCAATGCCATGCAGCGCGGAGCAAATGGCATGCGCATATTCTATCGGAGGATGCTATTGCTGCTCGGATTCGGCTTTGCTCACCTGATGCTGTTATGGAGCGGTGATATTTTAATGCTCTATGCAACTATGGGAATGCTCCTACCCTTCTTCTGGAATTGTTCTGGCAAGACGATACTGCGTTGGGCAGCATTTTTCCTGTGCCTCCCAATATTTTCATCAACAATAGTATATGTCTTTAACCTAAATCCATGTTCATGGTTTTTCAGGCAAATGGACTACTGGCAGAATCGCTTTGGAATTGGCGACTGGGGAGAATGGCTACATGACAGACAGTCATATACCGATTTGCTCAAATTCCTGATTATGGGAGCATTTGAGCGCATGACTGAGTTTATCTCCAGCGACCGATATTTTAAGGTTCTGGGACTATTTCTTGTAGGTTTATGGATTGGTAAGAAACGTATCTATGCAGACATAACAGCACATAGAAGGCTGCTTACAAATACGATGAAGATGGGCTTTACTATTGGAACTCCTTTCGCAATACTTCACGCCTATGATGGTATTACAGGCTTTCATATAATCCCACCAATACACACAATCGTAGAGACATTCAGCATATATCCTCTTGGCTGGGCATATATGGCTACTTTTGCCCTTTATAGCAGTCGTGTGGAAGGCCTTTTCTCCTACCCAGGAAAGATGGCTCTAACATGCTATATATCACAGTCTGCAATCGCTGTCCTGCTATTCTACGGTGTCGGTTTTGGATGGGGAATGCAGATGTCTTTACCACAAGTGATACTCACATCTATAGGAATATTCCTATTTCAGGCAATCTGTGCACGTCTGTGGCTAAAAATATTCACCTACGGTCCTTTGGAATGGATATGGCGTATGCTGACCTATGGAGCGTGGCTACCACTAAGAAAAGAAAAGATAGAATGAAATCAGAACTTCTTACCAAATACTATGCTGATGAACGTCAGCCATAAAGTCTTGATATCAAACCAGAAAGAACGGTGTTCAAGATAATACAGGTCATAATTGAGACGACGGAGCATTTTCTCCATAGTATCAGTATAGCCGTTATACAGAGTTGCATAGCTCGTAACTCCAGGACGTATCTGATAAAGGAATGAATAGCGCGGATCATGCTCCATTATCTGGTCAATAAAGAATTTACGCTCCGGGCGATAGCCTATGAATGCCATATCGCCACAGAACACATTCCAGAGCTGAGGAAGTTCATCAAGATGGTGAGCACGCAAGAACTTGCCAACCTTTGTAAGACGTGGGTCATCATCTCCACCGGAATGACTTAGCGCTGGACCGAATTTCTCCGCATCAAGACGCATAGAACGGAACTTGTAAATATTGAAAGGACGACCGAATCTGCCAAGTCTCTCCTGACGGTATATTGCAGGACCACCATCATCCATCTTGATGAGTATATAAGACAACAAAAACAAAGGAGAGGTCAATATGAGCATTATACCTGCTAATGTCATGTCACAAAGTCGCTTTATATTACGTTCCACAGAGTTCATTCCATCAGGAATAAAATCAGTTTCCTCTCCAAGTATCACATGTTTAGGAAGTCCTAACGTTCCAAACACCTGCTGCTTACGTCTGATAACATCTACCGGAACATTAGCTTCCCATGCATCACGTCCGTATGCCATATTCCAATGCTTGAAATTCTGCTCCTTCGCACGTATGTTTATTGCAGAGCTGATAATAAACTGAAGAGCAGCCCATAGAGCAAGATCTAGAGCGACAAGTATAGTGAGGTCGAATCCCTGTAATACCCATATTGTGTTAACCAACGCAAAGGCAATAACAATAAAGATAATACATATCGGTGTAAATGAGCTTCTGATACCTGCACGGAACAATCTGTGCTGCATCTGGTTACGGTCAGGAGTAAGCATTGCCCTACCCTCACGTACACGGTTCCTTAGAATTCGGATAACATCAACAAATGGGATGAATGTTATACCTACAACAATCATAAGCATACCCTCGGGCATGAATTTTCCACTCTGTTGAATTAGTGACAAGGTGAGATAGCTTACGAAATATCCGAGTGTATATGAACCTGCATTTCCTAGAAGTGTCTTCTGCCATTTCTTGAAAAAGAGTTTGAGTACAGAATATGGAACTGCAACTCCAAGAAGGGCTGACGAAACAAGTGCTCCGAGTGTAAAATTAAAGGCTATACAGAATCCTAGGAATATAGTGCCTATTATCGCTACATATCCGGCACCTATGCCGTCAATGTCATCAAGAATGACTATTGCCTCTGTGATATACATTACGAGGCATACGGTAAGCGGCATACCAATCCATTCTGGCAACTCATGAATACCGAAAAGCCCCTGTAAATCCATTATCCATAAATGGGACATGGGGAATAGGCAGGCTGTGACAAACAACAGAAGTAACTTAACCTTTATAGCTGTGCCGTGAAGATCGTTCTTTAGTCCGACAATATACAGCAGGGCACATCCGGAGATAACCTGCATTATCCTCAACCCTGATTTCTCAACCTCTACAGCAGAGGCAACATCATAGCCCAACCATTTAGGAAGGCCAAGAGAAGCGCATAAGCATGTAAGCAATATCGGGAATAAAGCGATGCCTCCAATCTCTACTAAGGAGTCACCGTTACCCTCGTCCACATCATCCACACTGCGAAAGAATCTACCGCTTGAGCCGTACAACTTCATTCGCGTGAGAATGACAGATGACAGGAATATTCCTATCAGGAATGGAATTATGTCCAGATATTGTTCAATCATATTATTTAATTTCCCCCAGTCTGTCCATTATGGACTTGTTTTTTAATTCCTTAAATCACCTAAATCTCTATTTAAGAACAATTTAGGAAGATGACATACATATTTTTTTTAATTGTTAGCCTATTTTCTCATGCAAAATTATATAAAAAAAAGCGAAAATCATAGAAAACATAAAAAAAATTCTCTTAAACGGCTAAATATGTATTACTCTGCAATAAATCTTTTGTTATAGCGTTTTAATAAAAATTTACTTTCTTGGAATAGAAATATTAATTGATAAGATGAAAATCCTTCAAATCGGAAAATTCTATCCCATTATAGGCGGAGTGGAAAAAGTAATGTTCGACCTGACAAGCGGTTTTGCTGCTATCGGTGTTGAATGTGACATGCTGTGCGCAAATTATGATACAACAGAGAAAAAGCTGGTCATAAAGGAACTCACGCCAAACAACAGGATTATTATATGTCCGACGATGAAAAAACTATTTGCAACTATGATTTCTCCAGCAATGATTAGAGAGTTAAAGCGTAGATGCAATAATTATAATATTATCCACATTCATCATCCTGACCCAATGGCAGCCCTTGCCCTTTATATGTCAAACTATAAGGGAAAAGTCGTTCTGCATTGGCATAGCGATATTCTGAAGCAGGCAAATCTACTTAAACTATATCGTCCTTTGCAGAACTGGCTAATAAACAAAGCCTCAGTTATTGTCGGCACCACCCCAATCTATATAAAGGAATCTCCATACTTGAAATCCGTACAAGAAAAATGTACCTATCTGCCAATAGGCATAGACGACATAAAATGGGATGCTCATGCCGTTGAACAGATTCGTAGTCAGTATCCTGGAAAGAAAATCATATTCTCATTAGGAAGACTGGTGGAGTATAAAGGGTATGAATACCTGATTGATTCGGCCAAAAATCTAAGCGATGACTATATCATACTTATAGGCGGCTCCGGTCCTCTCAGAGACAACCTTCAGACACAAATAGAAGACAATAACCTGCAATCAAAGGTTAAACTTCTTGGAAGAGTAAGCGAAGAGGATTTGCCTAACTACTATCAAGCCATAGACCTGTATTGCCTAAGTTCTACTATGAAAACGGAAGCATTTGCCATAGTACAGGTAGAAGCAATGGCATCACGAAAGCCCATAGTATCAACAAAAATTCCCGGATCAGGTGTTGCATGGGTGAATGCGGATCAGGAATCAGGCATTACGGTTGCCCCACACAGCGCAAAAGCGCTCTGCGATGCATTCAGAAAGATTCTAGAAGACAAAGATCTTTATAATAGATTGGCACAAGGCGCAAGAAATCGCTATGAGACTGTATTCAGGAAAGAAAAAATGATAGAAAAATGCTTAAACATTTATAGATCTCTCAATGATTGAAAGTATGTCTTTTGCCGTTGCAGCATAGTTATACATCTTGTCAATTTTCTCACTGACATCCAAAGGTTTACTTACAAAGCCACGAAGTTTAAGATATAGATCTTGTACATCTCCAGTTCGGAAAAAAGTGACAGGTAAATCCTTATACACTTCCTTATACACTGGGATATCAGAAATAATAACAGGGGTACCAAGATACATTGCCTCAAGCGGTGGGATTCCAAAACCTTCATAGAAAGAAGGGGATATTAATACAGCTGAGCGCGAAAGCACATCATAAAGAGTCTTGTCATCAACAGCACCAAGGAAATTCACACAATCCTTATTCTTATTGATAACGTCTAGAATTTTTTTATCCTTGGTACGGAAATCCACATGGCCAATAACAGTCAAGGTTGGGCAATCCCTACCCTCTACTCGCAGTTTATTATACGCCTCCAACAGCACGTGAAGTCCCTTATGTTTCTTGATACTTCCAAGAAAGACTATCCCTTTTTTTTCTCCATTATATCCATGTATTCTTTTATATTCCCTCAGATGGGCACTGATTCCATTATGTACAACCTGTATATTCACTGTCGAATGGAAATATTCTCTAATTCTCTCTCTTGAGAATTCTGACACTGTAAATACAGTATGTGACACCTTTAATGCACGTTTCACATACCATTTCAATGCCATCATATGTATTCCGGAAGCGAAATTCTCAGTCTCGAAAAACAGAATATCGTGAATGGTAGAAAATACTGGTACTTTTACACCAAGAGGAAGATTAAAGTTGGGTGTATAAAATGCATCACATGCATTAACTTCACGTATAGGGAAACATAATAATTCCGCAGGAGTGAAACTGCGAAACGAACATTTAACGACCATACAATTGGTTTGTTGCTGATACTTTGCCAGTTTATCAGCATTCCCAATCAGCACATACTCATTTTCCGTATGTAGCACAATATTGTTCAGCACATTCTCTATGAATGTGCCTATGCCTGTTTCACCGATTAATCTACAATCAATTGCAAGTCGCATTTTTTACAGCTTTAAGATATTCATACGAATCTATAGTATCAGGCTCAAGGTATGCGCCTTCACTCCATTCATTCCAAGCAGTAAGTAGAATATAAGGCTTATTCTGGGAAGCAACTATTCGCATGAGCTCATTAAGATATATTCCGAATTTTTCGGGTGTCTGCCCCTTGATAATCGTTCCGTATTTCCCTCTACGCGGGGTATCATCATATCCTACAAATGCACTCGGTATAAATGTTTTCTCTGGATGAGAAGCCATGGTATCAAGTAGTTTTTTCCACACCTTGTCATATTGGAAAGTCTTTGGTCCATACTTGATTCCCAGCTGCTTCAATACACGACGGTAAATCTTGTTAGGCAACAGATCCCATGAAGAGGCACTCGGCTCATAGAGGAATATATTTTGCCCTTTGGTTATACGAGGATTCACCCCCTTACGGAATACCACATAAATACCAGGAAATCCGTTTTGCTCTGCCAAATAATCAAAATATTGACACATTGCTAAGATTTCCTTTGAGCAATGGTAAATAACAAACATAGGCTTGCCATCAACCTTTATGTATCTTTCATCACGAAAATGTGGCAATAACCATTCAAAATGCTTTTTCCACGACTCCTCTGCACCAAGCCTATACTCTATAAGCATACCTGATTCATTGCTAGAAGAATTATCCACAGAATTATTTTTATCCGCAACTGGTGACCAGTCATTACCGGAAACATTGCTCCAGCTTCGTTTCCAACTTATATTGTCCCATGCAAAAAAATAATGTGTATCAATATCCTTGTTTTCCAGAATGATATCGGCAGGCTTTGTCAACAGATTCTTCTCGTCATTGAACCAATAATGATAAATTCCGAATCCATAGACTCCATATTCTTTTGCAAGTTCTGCCTGATGAACAATATTTTCCCTTAGCGAAAGATCATAATAATTATCATCAACCGGAATTCTCGGCTGATTATGCCCTTCAAATAAAGGTTGAGCTTCCTTAACTGTCACCCAATCAGTGAAACCCTTCCCCCAAAAAGCATCATTCTCTGGTATCTGATGATACTGCGGAAGATACATCGCTATAATTTTCGGATTCATACCCTCTATTAGTACTTTACGTGATAATATATGAAGTTATAGAATTTATTGAAGATATACTTCAGAAAAGAGCCATAGCCTGCACTCCTTAATGTCTTATAGTTTTCTATGTTTTCCTTAAAAAGCATCCACACATGCGAAACATAAAATGCATTAGTCTTTGTATTGCAGCACGCCTCAGCCCCAAGTGTGTTATCACCATGCTGGCGGTAATCAATCAATGACTCACAAACTGGTACAACCACCCCGCCATTAGCACAGGCACATACAGTTATCCACTCATCATGTAAAGGTGCTCCATATGGCGTACGACCTATAGCACATTGTTTCGTAAGATTGTCAAAAAGCATAGTACAACCAGTTACTATATTAGTTATACGACTACCTTTTCTCTCAAACATCTCAGGATGAATGCCTGCCATTTGCCAGAACGAGGGATTTATTACATGCAAATTCTCATCAACAACACATAGGTCACTATGAACTATAATAGGGCGTTCTGTTGTTAATACTTTCTGCCGTTTATATGCTTCATAGCTTTTTGCGACCTTATCATTATGCCAAACATCATCATGGTCGGAAAACATATACAATGGAGCTTCAACTCTTGATAGCAGACTCATGAAATTAGCATAGGCATTGCCCTGGGGTAAATAATCCAATATTGTTATCTTACTTGGATTAGCTTTTACATACTGCGACAATATCCCTTGTGTATTGTCTGTTGATCCATCATCATGAATATACAGATGCCAATTTGGATATGTTTGGGAAAGTATAGAATCCAATTGTTCCGATATATATCGGTCACTATTGTATGTTGCCATCAATATGGCTATGTCTTTGCATCTCTCCATAGATCACAACTATTTGATTTTCAACTTACCAAGAGTATATACCATTTTTGTTTTTACATACAGGTAGAATATATGAGGAATGGTATCTATACCATAGATGACCTTGGCTGCCCATGATTGAATTAAGCACCATAGATTATCAGACACCCCTCCTGCTTTTACATCTGCAATATGACATTTCAACTTCAGATACTGAGATTCTGGTATTGCTAAGAAGAAAAGAAGATCACTGACAATATATGGATGTGTAACAATATAGTATCCGAATGTCAGATGAAGGTTCCTTCGGTAAATTATATTCTGATGATGTATCTCACCCTTATTTCTATCGGTGGTTCTTTCTAGTCTTCGTCCATCTGGACATACAAGACAGAAATCACTATAAAGAACTGTTTTTTCCTGTGGAATTTTCTTTCCTAATATTTCTTCCAAGACACAATCTGACGAAAAAACGTCTCCCGCATTCAAACATATAATCCACTCTCCTGAAGCATTTTTAACCCCTTTGTTAAGTGCATCATATATACCATCATCAGGTTCACTGATACATATGTCTATAGCATCTTTATACTTATTTAGAACCTCTCCAGTACCATCTGAGCTACCACCATCAACAATGATATATTCCTTATAAATGTAGGATTGAGATATCACGCTTTGAATCGTTTTCTCCAAATCATCCTTGCAATTATAAGATATTGTAACAATTGATATGTTGTTATTCCCTATATTCTCCATATACCAGTGGCTTTATTATGCATTATTTTGCTAAATTGCAACATATTAACCAATATGCTTGGTGCTATACAAAAACCCATAACACCCATAAACCAAATAATGCTATGAGTAATGTAGCTTACCCCCCATGCTAATGGTATAAATACAATTGTCATCACAGTCATATACATCTGCAGACGTAGAGCACCTATGCCATTTAGGAAATATGAATATCTCATGCTGAGTATCAGAAGAAATATATAAAGTGCCATCATTATCGTCATTTTTAAAGGTACATGCGATTTATTGCCAATCCAAATATCATACACCCATGGAGAAACTAATATCATGACGAGCAAACCTAATGCTATAACAATAATCATTCTATTCATATGTTTATTTGCCGTCCTTATCCAATCCATATCACCACGAGTATATGCATCAGTCGTTGCATTCCAAAATGGCATACAAACAACAGAAAACACAACCATGGCAAGACTCATATAACGATAGCTTATCTGGTAAGGAGTTACCATTGCTGGAGTAAAGAATTTGGAGATAAGTATGTTCGCAGTCATAAACTGTATAACACCAGCTATCTGCAACCAGAAGAATTTCAGGCCGACATTACCCAGTTGAAATGCTATCTTTATATTTACACTATCAAGAGAAGGTCGTAGTTCCGAATATTTGATATAGAATGTATATGGATATGCCAATAGATAAACAATCAATGGAGATATCACATTGACTATGACAACACTGAGGAAACCAACATTGCCTGTCTTCAATAAAAGCCAAGTCCCAAACAGTGCTAAAGTCTGCCCCAATGTTATGATTAGGTTACTTACTGCAGGCAACTGCATTCCCATATACACATTACCAATAAATTTTAGTACAAATGTAATGCAAACCAATATCACAGATATAAAAAGCGCAATCCGCAGATCAGGAATCACAATCTCATCAACATTCAAAAAAGAGAAAACATCAGTGTACCAGATTGCAATGCACAACACAACCATAACAGGTATTACGATGCAACACAACATGGCAAGTGTAGAACTGACAACTTGACGAGCCTCCTCAACTTTTCCTTTAGCAATAAGAGTAGCAAGACTGTTTCTCAATCCATTACCTAACCCGATGTCCATTTGGTCAATCCAAACAAGCATACTGCTTATGGTAAGCCATACACCATTTTGATATTCACCAAGACAACACAAAGTCAATGGCACCATAAGTAAGACAACGACTGATGACCATCCTTTAACAAAAAAGGAGGCAACTATATTGTTCATAAGTCGTTTGGTACGAGATGGTGTACTATTCATAACTCTGTATTATTTGATTTCACAAATGACAGACGATACCTTCCGGTCAACATTATAACACAAACAACAAACTCGATGAAGAGTATGATGTTCTGCAATAAATTCTCATTATAGAATTGTATAAGGATGACTTCAACCAAATATGTGTATATACATATATATACAGGATTCCCTTCACGAGACCTACGATACACCCAACCAAACAGCGCACCATACATAATTCCAAAATATGGAATTCCGATAACGCCAAAATCATTATAAAACGGTTGCATTATGGTATATACATTAGTGATAACAGGAACAAACACAAATTCCTGAAGTCTGTCTGTATATTGAAGATTAAACCCAAGCATGTTCAGATATGGATATATGATATTGAATGTGTTCTCTCCAAAATTACCGGACAAATCAGGATGCAAATAGTCAAACGCGACAATAGGTGATGTAACGTATATTCCAAAGAAATCGACAAAAGACGTCACGTCTGTAGTATCCGACTTTTCCTTTGACATATTAAAGAAATAAAAAAGCACGATTGTTCCTAAAAGTGTGATAAATATGGAACGTACTTTTATTACTTTACGTATATACAGCACATACAAGACTCCGAGTATCATAATCAAGATACCACTTTTCTCCATACGTGCAATCTCAAAAGCTATATTAAGAATAAAAATAAATGCAAGTTGATATTTGGAAATTTTAGGATATAACCATATTCCAACTATAAACAGAGCAAAGTTAAGTCCCTGTATATGGTACAATAATCCTATGGCAGAGTTATCATGAACAATATACGTTCGTATGTTATATAATAAGTCAACTGTATCAAACTGACTTACAATATCCCATACACGCTTAATATATAATACAGTAATTATTGTAGCAAAAACACAGCAAACATTAAACACAGTCTTTGATACATTTATCACATTATATTTATCCCACACTGGATTTTTCTCTTTCTCTGACAACCAATAACTAATAAGTGATGATGGAATTATGGTAATTATCCATAATATAAAACACTTTATAAACATTGGTCCCAAAGGATATAACTCTCCTTGAAGGAAATACAATATAATATCAGCCCCCCATATGAATATGGTCAAAGACCATGGAGAGAAGAAATCACCGAAATCGATGGAAATATTCTTTGTTCTATACAACACAAGCGCCTTGGCAAAGAGAAGAGCCAAGGATAAGAATGCAAAAAATATAAGAGCAAAATTACGAGTGTCTTTAATTGGGACTGTGTTTGCCTTCACTACTGCAAAAGAACAATATGCTCTCTGTTTCAGATAGAGCTGACGAGTATATTGCCCAGTAACTTCTTGATAATGTTTATATGCCAAATCCACTTCATTTTGAAGTGATATCATATCCTGCCTATATTGCGACATTTCCAAATCCTGATGGGATTCAGCATAAGCATTATAGTTCTTCTCCGCCTCATGATACTTTGCAGCAGCTCTTTCACGTTCTCTTTCAGCATTCTGCATGGCTGCCTGAGCCATTTTATTTCGAGAAATTGTAATTATATCCTGAAGATGCGCGATACATGAATCCAGCATCTGATACGCAACAAGAGGGTCTCTATCTGTAAATTGTACCGTTAGAGTAGATTGCCTGCCATTAACATTGTATTCTATATTATCAGCAATCAGTTCTATAGTGTCATTTGATTGCCAGAAATGGTGGTTCTGCATTATCCAATCACCATATGTGATGTTTTTACATGGTATTTTCTTGTGTGATATTGCTCTTGCAAAATCTTCTGTACGAATAGCCTGGCTATATACATTCAAATCATTAATACCTTTATCGGCTGTACCTAAAGCATCATTTATTTTTGCAGAAATCCTAGTAAGACCGATAGCTAAGTCAACCTCCTTATACTCATCACTAACCTTTATAACCGCCGCATACTCTTTGGGCATAAAAAACCATACCACAAAGGCTAACAATGTGGATATAATTGATGCTGTTATGTATGGATGATTCTTCAAGAAGGAATTTAAGCATTAATAAAAGATTCTTTGTTCTTCCAGAAAAGGATAATAAACCTGAGCATAAAGCCTAGGAACAACCAAATTAAAAGTGTCACAATCTTCGGTCTGCTACTATGTTTTATCGGAACGGTAGCACTTTGAACAACCGTGAATGCAGGAGTTCTTTCCTGTACTTTAGCCCTTGCAAGCTGCAGTTGTTCTACAAGAGTAGTATATATATTATACTTCAGTTGCATCTCGTTCTCAAGATCATTTTCCTTACTTTTGAAAGACTGAAGATTAACATCCAAATTTGCATCGGCATAACTTGCATACAATCGTCGTGCTTGATCATATTGCTGCTTAGCTTCAGAAAACAGCTTTTGCATATACTGCAAATCTATGCGTGCTTTCTTTGTTCGATAGTCAGTTATTGCTGCCTGCAAATGTTGTTTAACAGAGTCAGCCATAGTTGCTGCTATAAATGGATCCTGGTCTTTAACAGTTATTGTAATCACATTTGTTTTCTTATCTACCGAGCAATTCACATCGTCAACGATGCCCTTTACTATTTCATCCTGTTCTTTGGTTAGCCAAATAGGACCACGTGCTTTTGAGGTTCCATTATGAATGGATTCCTCCTTCTTGAGTTTATTCACCAACCATGAAATAGCGAGCTTGGGATAATCCACCAAAGCTATTTTCTTATGTTTTGTAAGATATGTATAATAATCACATTTTACGGAACCGTCAATTGTAGAGACCTGAATAGGGAAAAGACCAATTATAAAATCTGTCGAAGAAACAAGATCCGGATATATCTCAGGATACAAGGCATCACCAGTCTGACCGATTTTCATGTTCATTCCGACCATAGAAGCCAGAGAAGATATACTACCGGAAAATCCCTGTCCTGATTCCTCAGGAGCAAGCATAACCGTACTCTTATAAGTCTTTGGAGTTGTAAAAGCAATAATAAGACCTATTACAATGGCGACACCACAATAATTTCTAAGTTGCTTCTTGTCTGCCTTGAGCATCTTTACAAGATCAACAACGTTTATATTTATGATTTTCTTTTCCGAACTCATTATCGTACGAATTAATATTTCTCAAAATGAAGTCGCAGTTCATTATCCTGCAAAATCAAATTGCTATTACCTATACTCTTAATTATAAAGTTCTCGTTGAGACTATTTATACCAAAAGGACGCATTTGATCAAGAGTTTGGGAATTTATTATACTATCCCCATTTACTCTATCGTAATAGAACATGTCTTTAAATTCAAGTCTTCCCTCAGTATAAGTAAAATAACTCATATAATAATCTATATTATCTGCACAATTAAATTGAGCAAGAGTTCCTTGGAAAGACCAAAAGATTCGCTTGTTTCTATAATCAACAGAATGGTTGTTAGAGAGAGTATCAACCTGAGTCAAATACCACAAGCCATCCAACTCATCATTATCTGACGATGTTGTATCGCAAGCTGCGAAAAGAAGCCCTACAAATATAATTATAGATACTATTTTCTTCATTTAATTATGTATTTAACAGTCATCTGAACGCCAGTGTTATCACCAAGGATTTCACCAAAATCAGAACCATAAGCCAAAGAACATACGAACCTTGTTTTAGGAAATCTATACATAGCCTCAAACAAAATGCTCGTATTTTCCTTTGGATGGATATATGGATCATCATATGTACCCCACCCTTTTTCCCATGTAAGCATAGCACGATAATGAAGACCTTCTGCAGGATCACCAGCCAAAGCAAAGTGCCATGCCTTGAAACGGCTGTTTCTTACACCGATATATCCATCTTCATTATAGACAGGAGAAGTAAATAACGGGTTACCGATAACCTGTCCCCAATGCTGCCATCCAGGAAGGGATGCATGGTTATAATAGTTGTCACGTCCAGATATGTGGGTTTGATATGTCCTATTATGGTCATGATATACCGGACCGCTCTGATAACGTGTATTGATATATTCCACTACCGCCTGATTGATATAGCGAAATTTCTTCAATTTCACATCTATGCCATATAAAGCATCCTTCATATCATAAAGGAAGTAGCTGTTATTTTTCTTAACATCCCACTCTTCTCCCTGCCCATACCCATCATAGTCAAGGAAGAACATACCTGACTGATCCTCAAAGAAGTGGTCTATATACGCTCCTACTTCTATGTTCTCATCATTCCAGTTGAGTCTGGCAACCCAACTTCCGAGCTGATTTCCCTCTGCATTTGAATAGACATCCTCACCTGCGTCTGCACCAGTACCGGTAAACGCATGGAAATAGTCGGATAGTCCGCTCTTAAACTTCTTGGAACCACCTTTCCAGCCATTTTCATCAGTTCCGACCCAATTATAGACACTTCCACCAAACTGGGCAGCCATCTCAAGGCCGAGAGTCAAAGTGAGTGGGAATTTATCCTCATTACCAATGCGGAGATAGCCGGCTTTCTCATGATAGCGGGTATAGCGATTGTATTTATATTCGCTTCCCTTCGCATAGGATGTCTCCCAGGGAGCATCGGTCATAATACCGAATGCGATATGCGTCTTGATATTGAGCCAGTCCCTTGTATATGGAACCGGCCAATAGCGATTAAGTCCCAGACGTACCTGAGGGATAGGCCTTGCATTAATACCAAGAGTCTGCGAACCACTCGACAATTCGTTATTCTTCAATTCCATAGGCTGCTGCTTTGCACCTATTGTGAGAACACCGTATTTCCAATTTGTCTCAACAAATGCCTGCTGAATGATGACATTCTGCGTATAATGTGAATCGTATCCTTGAATCTTATATCCTATCGGAATAGCGATATCAGCACCAACCTTCAAATCAAGGTCTCCATTTAGGAAATCCTTGCCGTACGTGGCAATACCACGCACATAACCATTTGAAGCAGTAAGACTGCTGAGGCCGTATTTATTGGCATTAAGCCAAAGGGGAGTCCGTGAATTACTGTATGATCCCTGCATTTCCAACTCTATGGAAAGAGAGTCTCCAGAATTGCCCTGAGCAAATGCCGAAGTACAGCACAAACACAAAAGGGCAAAAACAGGTTTCTTCATTAAATAAGTGTTTATATTTTTATTTTACTAAATTGGCTATCATAACAAGCATTGTCGCTATAGATGCCGTTGATGAAGCTACAGCTAGCCACATCTGGAGCTTATTATACTCCGACTTCGGTTTTGTTGGCACTATGACCTCAGAACCAGGTGTAGGCTTTTCTCCTTTACCCATCTGGTTCACCGTACCGTTCATGTGAACGATATACGTACTACCCTTCTTGGCACGAGCTCCCCAACCACCAGCCTGATTGACATAGTAGCGGGCACCTTTGCCCTTCTTGTATGCGATAGTATTAGGATAGAGCACATTACCACTCACCTTAACAGTATTAGTATATTCAGGCACTATGATACGATCACCTTCACGAAGTGTAAGGTCGTAGTCAGAGCCTGGGCTTTCAATAGCCTTATCAAGCTGAATACCTACATAATAGGTATCACCAAGATCAAGCTGGTCGATATCTATGGTATCATTTGTAGCTGTCTGCGACTGAGCCATCTTCAGCACCTGTTCCATACGAGTACGTTCTTCAGGAGTAATGCGACGCTCAAGACGCGCGCCCTTGACATAAGCGAGTTTGTTGGTACCGCCCGATGCCCTCACAATATCAGACAAACGTGACTCCGATTTCGTAAGTGCGTATGTACCAGGGAAATTCACCTCGCCCTCAATACTTACATTCTGCTGAACCAAATAGCTTGGGCTCTTTCTTACATATACCTCATCGTAAGGTTCCAAAGTAAATCCAGGCTGACCGTCAATTACAAACCCATCCTTCAAAGCAAAACTGTATGTCTTGGCAATAAGCGAGTCACGGGTCAGAGCTTTACGATTAGAAACTCTACGAGATACATCAACCTTCACCGTAGAAGCCGATTCCTTCAGACCTCCTGCCTGAAGAACGAAATCCTCCAGTGTCTCATTATCAGCATATTTATATACACCAGGATAAAGTACTTCTCCATGAATGGTAATCGTGCGGTTCTCCTGACGTTCCGACTTTGAAGGAATAAAAAGCACATCCTCGTTCTTCAAAGTAATATCGGCTGTCTTTCCATCAAGAATGCCCTGAACATCAACACTTATCACTTTCAGCGTTCTGTCCTCCTTCATTCTATGAATCACACCACGATTAGTGAACGCATCCTCTGTCAGGCCATCAGCACTCTCGATGAGAGAACGAACGGTAGTGATATTACCACCCAACTGATACATACCAGGACGGAACACAGCACCTTTCACCTCTACCATATTCTCATATCGTGGAATGATGGAATCCACCGTTACAGAGTCACCATCAGCAAGATGGAATGAACCCATATCAAATTCCTGAACATTGAATACTCCATAGCGACTTCCGTTCTTACGGACAACGCGTACAGACTTCGTATATGCATCTCCGGCAAAGCTTCCGGCATATTTCAAGAGTGTCTGAACACTCTCGTTCTTCTTCATCTCATAGTACATCGGACGCTTCACCTTTCCGGCAATATCGACAATACATTCGTATGGACCAACCATAATGACATCATTATCCTGCAAACGTACATTGCCAGAAAGCTTACCATTGAGTATATAGTCATACACGTCAACCACACTTATCTCCTTGCCATTACGGAACACTTTGATACTACGCAAGGTACCGATGCTACTCACACCACCTGCCATATAAAGGGCATGGAACACACTTGCAAAAGCCGAGAGCGAATAGGTTCCCGGATTCTGCACCTCACCCATCACATTGACTGTTATAGTACGTGTCTGCCCAAGCGTAAGCTTTATTGAGCTGCTGCTGTAACGTGAACCAAGAGTTGAGCGAAGACGCGCATTTGCCTGTTTCACAGTGAGTCCGCTAAGATTTATCGGTCCATAGCCATCAATAACAATATCACCATCAGGAGTTACTGTATAGGTAGATGATTTCTGAGATGCGCCATAGATATCAACCTTCACCTCATCACCAGGCCCCACCACATAGCTCTGCGGAGTAGCGATATTCATTACAGGCTCGAAAGTAAGGTCTTCCTTATTGAAGATATCACGACCAAACACCTTACGACCACGATAGAGAGTAGGATCTTCATCTTCCATCATAAAATCCTCTGGAAGGAACTCGTCACTGAGCAGATCCCCAACCCCATTATTCATCTCATCAAAGAATTCATCGTCTTCATCCTCATATGTACCATTCGAAGTCTTTATCTTCTTTGACTTCACAGCTCCAACTCTCTGTGAACTCTTTTCGTTCACATCATTATCTGTTGACTTGCTGTTTTTCTTCTTGTACTTGTTATACTTATTATACTTACTATTCTTTCCTTTCAACTTGCTCTTGCTGCCCTTCATTGCCAGAGTCTCTCTTGTATCGCCGTTGTTCACGCGCATACCATCCTCGGTTTTACCTACGGTCTCATCCTTCACAAGTCCCAGACCTCCATTCTTGCTTTGACGCTCATACTTTGCCTTAATGCGACGTAACTGATTGATGTCAACGCCTTTCTGCATGAGTTTTGTGACAATCTGAGCCTGTGAAGTTCCAGCACTACGTTCTTTGAGCACGAACTGCATTACCTGATCATCCGTCATAGATGACTGAGCCGACACTGTAGAAAAACTGATTACTGCCAGAAGCAGCGCAAAAATATATCTTTTCATTTATATTTATGGTGAATAATCTTTTTACTTTACACTATAATAATATAACACAAATATACATTTTTTGTTGCTAACATAATCAAAAAAAGTATTTGCAGAGTGCAAAGTTAATAATTTTCTTTCAAAAAAACGCCCTTGTCACATATTTATTAACAAAAAAACAGGGCTTACTATCGATAATTTGAAAAAAAATGTGTAAGTTTGCACATTGAAAACAAATACAACAACTATTTCATGAAGATTAAATACTTGTTTTTTGCCACTTTCGCAGCATTTCTGACCATGATTTCCTGCGGAAAGAAAGAAGAGCCAACCGTAAACGTCGAGACACCTGTCGATGTATCAAAACAGATTGTCGGCGATTCCATGATCTATGGTCTTGCTTGTGAAGGAACATCCGATTCCAACATCGTCGTATATCCATTCAGCGGCGGTGATCCAATCAAATACTCATGTATAGATGCCCATAAGAACCATAGGATTATCGGTCATCCGGAAATAGGCGACTGGGTAGGTCTCGTACTCGACAAAGAGGACACGACAGTTGCCACAACGGTTGTAAACCTTGACCAGCTCAAAGGCACATGGACATATACTGTCATGCCGACCTTCAAGGACTTCAAACACCTTAGCAAGCGTATGCAAAAGAAGATGGAGAATAGTATCATGGAACAGATGCCCGACTCCGAGAAAGCACTATACATGGTACCTCGTGAATATGGATTCTCACTAAAGCGAAGCCATAATGCAGAGCCTGTAGGAAGGGTTAGACGTAGTGCAGGAGCTGACGATGACAGTCCTGTGGAATACCCAGAGGTAAAACACTATGTTCAATGGTTCTCATGGAACGGCAAGCTTATCCTTGTTTCTCAAAAGAGACAACCACGAACAGAAGACCACAAGGACGCTAAGCTTCCAAAGCCAACCTTCGATACTCTCGATTACGTGAAAATGACAAACGACACACTCATTCTCATGCATCATGGAGAAATACAAGGTTATCATCGCAAGAGTAGTGCCAGACAAGCTAATGAGCAAGCAAACAAGAAAGCGGCAGAAGCCGATAAGAAAGCTGCGGAGAATTTGAAGTAAACAAAACCCTCAAAAACGGAGGATAAGATATAGTAATGCCGCTCATAGGAAATCCATTTGGAAACCTATGAGCGGCAATTTTTATTTAACGTTAGTTCGATGAACTTCTACGACTTGCTTCAGCTTGATGAGCCTAAGCAAATGATATTTTTCAATTGTAATACAAAAACACGGGAGATTATTTTGAGGTTTCGGGAATTATCAGTACCTTTGCAGATAGGAATAAATCTACACAATCTAAACAAGAAATAAGCAATGAGCAACAAGGCGACACAGGAGAAGATAAAGGCGTTCGTAGAGCGCTGGACAGGCAAGGGATATGAGAAAGGCGAGAGTCAGATGTTCTGGATTGAACTTCTGACAGATGTTCTTGACGTTGAGACTCCTTCGGAGATTATCAGCTTCGAGGATCAGGTGAAACTCGACCATACATCATTCATTGATGCCTATATCAAAACTACTCATGTGATGATAGAGCAGAAGAGCATTGACAAAGACCTCAAAGCGCCTATCAAGCAGTCTGACGGCACACTTCTCACTCCTTTTCAGCAAGCCAAGCGCTATGCCTCTGAATTGCCTTATTCCAAGCGTCCACGATGGATTGTAACCTGTAACTTCAAGTCGTTTCTTATCTACGATATGGAGCAGCCACAGGGCGAGCCTTTCGAGATTCTGCTTGAAAACTTGCCGAAAGAGGCTCACATGCTCAAATTTCTCGTGGTTGACAAGAGCGCACTTCTGAAGCACGAAATGGAAGTCAGCATACAGGCTGGCGATATTGTGGGCAGACTATACGATGTGTTTCTTCAGCAATATCAGGGAGAGACCACGCAAACCGACCTCCATGCTCTCAACGTGCTCTGTGTCCGTCTCGTGTTCTGTCTCTATGCCGAGGATGCAGGAGTATTTGCCAAAGACCAGTTTGTTGAGTATCTGCAAAGTTTCAGACCCGAGAATATGCGAATGGCCTTGATAGACCTCTTCCGTGTGCTCGACACGCCACTGGAAGCACGAAGCCGATTCCTTGAAGACAAGCTAAAGGCATTCCCATATGTCAACGGCTCTCTCTTTCATCAGCAGCCCGGCGAGGATATTCCGCCTATAACCGAACAGGCTGCCGATTTGCTTATACATCACGCATCGCTCGATTTTGACTGGAGCGACATCTCCCCTACTATCTTCGGAGCGGTGTTTGAGTCAACCCTAAACCCAGAGACACGCCGTGCGGGTGGAATGCACTATACCTCGATAGAGAACATCCACAAGGTGATTGACCCTCTCTTCATGGACGACCTCAACGAGCAGTTCTCTGTCATTACCGCCCTTCCGAAAGGCAAGCAACGCAAGCAGAAGTTAGAGGAATTCCAGACGCATTTGTCAGAACTCACATTCCTTGACCCAGCCTGTGGCTCTGGAAATTTCCTCACCGAGACATATATCTCGCTCCGCCGATTAGAGAACAAGGTTATAAGTCAGTTGTTGGGCGGTCAAACCATGATGGGCTTTGAGGAAATAAGCCCTATAAAGGTTCATATCCACCAGTTCTACGGAATAGAAATCAACGATTTCGCTGCTACCGTAGCCAAGACTGCTTTGTGGATAGCCGAGGCTCAGATGATGAATGAGACAGAAAGCATCATCAAGTTCAACAACGACTATCTCCCTCTGAAATCCTACAATAACATCACGGAGGGCAATGCCTTGCGTGTCAACTGGGAAGATGTAGTGCCAAAGGACAAACTCAGTTATATCATTGGTAATCCACCGTTTGTGGGTTATTCATTACAGAACATGGAGCAGAAAGCTGATATACTGTCTGTTTATGTGGATGAAAAAGGCAAGCCTTACAATACTGCGGGCAAGATTGATTATGTAGCAGGTTGGTATTTCAAAGCTTCTCAGTTGATTCAAGGAACAAAGACACGATGTGCCTTTGTATCAACCAATTCTATATGCCAAGGTGAACAGGTTGCAGGCGTTTGGAAACCTCTTTATGACCGTTTCGGAATTCATATAGACTTTGCTTATCGTACATTCCGTTGGGATAGTGAGAGTAATTTAAAAGCTCATGTTCATTGCATCATTGTTGGGTTTTCTGCTTTCAATAATTCAAGTAAAAGATTTATTGTAGAAAGTAATATCAAAAAACATGTCGAAAATATAAATGCATATCTTATTAACGGCTTAGATATATTTGTAGAGAGCAGAAGTAAACAAATAGCTGATGTCCCGAGTATGGTTTACGGAAACAAGCCTACCGATGGAGGTTTTCTTTTTCTATCTGAAGAAGAAAAGGATGAAGTTCTTATTAAAGAGCCAAACATCAAACCTTATATTAGGAAGATACTTGGAGCACAGGAATATATAAACAATAAAGAAAGATATTGTCTGTGGCTTGTTGGAGTTTCACCTTCAATTATTCGTTCTTCATCATTCATTAAAGAACGTGTTAATGCTGTTCGTGAATTTAGATTAGCAAGTCCTAAGAAAGCTACCCAAATAAGTGGTGATACACCAACATTATTTCAAGAAGTAAGACAGCCGTCTTCTGATTATATCATAGTTCCTCGTGTTTCTTCAGAGAATAGAAGATATATTCCTATGGGGTTCATGACGCCTGACATTATATGTAATGATTCTATTCAATTTATTCCAGAAGCTACTCTCTTTCATTTTGGAGTATTAACATCAAACGTTCACATGGCTTGGATGCGTGCTGTTTGTGGGCGATTAAAGAGCGATTATCGCTATTCAAAGGATATTGTCTATAACAACTTCCCTTGGCCTTCTCCTACTCCAGAGCAGCAAGCGAATATAGAGCAGACGGCACAGGCAATTCTTGATGCTCGTGCGCTATATCCCGACAGTTCTTTGGCTGACTTGTACGATCCAGTACTAATGCCACCAGAGCTACTCAAAGCGCATCGTGAGAACGACAAAGCCGTGATGCAAGCATACGGTTTCCCAATTAAAGATTTCACAGAAAGCGACTGCGTTGCCGAACTATTCAAGATGTACAAGGCAATGACAGAGGAAAAAAAATAAAATAACGTGAGTTCGACGACTTGCTTCAGCTTGATGAGCTTCAGCGAAGAACTTGCATAGCTTGGTGAGCTTTGCGAACAATTCAAGACTGCGAGGGCTG
>OMXX01000076.1 GCA_900315105.1 uncultured Prevotellaceae bacterium
GTGCAAAAGAGCCAGAGGCCACGACGAGCAGGACTGCTGCAGCGGCGAGCCTGCGAGGAAGTGTGGAATTTGTTTTCATCTTTTTCATTGTTTTATTTATTTGTTGGAATCATGTTTTTGAATTTGTTGGAATCATCATTCTAAATGCATTGAAGACCTACAACTCGCGAACCATCGTCGTAGGGATGATGGCATAGGCGCCGTTTTCATCGGTAGCCAGATGCAGAAGGTTGCCATCGTCGGGCAATAGTTCATAGACGGCTTCAACCACATCGTTATGAATTGCCAATCGCTGTGCCTCGCGCAGCTCCTCGAAAGACGGATCAGCAGTCGGCTCCGACGACACAGGATGTTCTGCTGTTTGCTCTTCTACCGAAAATTGGGCAACCGCTCCTTGCGACTTGTGGCTCGTTTCCCTTCCATGAGTGACATCAATCGGCGACTTACTGCGAGACGCAACAACCACAGCTTTTCCGCCTTGCGATTCTTCAGGAGTAGCAACGTGAGCGGATGGCGTATTCACCTTTCTCGCAATAGGTTGCTGGCGAACGTGAGTCATGGCAACTTGATCTGGTTTCTCTTGTCGGAAGTGATGGAAAGAAACCGCCATTCCTACCAGTATCAACAGGGAGGCAGCAGCCGTTAACCACCACCGCGACGGGCGACGACCCACAGAGGGCGATGCCGAAAGCAGTCCTGACGCAACTTCCTCCTGCTGGGCATAGTCGATGTGTTCCATGCCCTGATCGAAGTAACCGAACATCGTGCGAAAGTCCTCCCACTCGGCTGGCAAGTCGGTAGCAGAACGGAAGTAGTCGGCAAGGATTTGCTCTTCTTCAAGGGTGCTATCACCTTGCAAGAATCGGTCGAGCAAACGAGCGATATATTTCTGATTATCAATGGGTTCCATAGACATGAGAGAATGTTATAATGGTGACTGATTTCTTTTCTTGATTTCTTCTAACAGCTTACGACGGGCACGAGAGAGCAACGTACGAACAGATGCCTCGCTGATGCCGAGCAGACGAGAGATTTCGACACTGGAGCGGTATTCCACCTGCCGCATATAGAGAACGGCATGTTGTGTCGACGGCAACTGGCTGAGACGCTGTTGCAGCCATTCGTCATCCTCACGCTCCACCAACTGTTGGGAAGGATCGGCACCTACCTTATCACACTGTTCCTGCCCTGTGAGGGGAAGCAGAGGCTGTCGCCTGTGCAGGTTATAGGTGAGTCGGCGGGCCGCCTGAACGGCAATTGCCTCCAGCGAACGGTAGCGGTCGAGCTCGCGGCGCAACTGCCAAAGATGCAACATCACATCTTGTGCGATGTCTTCGGCTTCGGCGTGTCCCGCCCCATAGCTGCGGCTGGCATCTACTGCCTTCTGCCTAAGCTGGCGGGCTTGCTGTTCAAATTCGCTGTCGGTCATAAGTCTCTTTTTTCTTAACTCTTTACATTTATAAGACACTTATCCCCCCAATTTGCAACAGCCGTTAACAATATTTATGCATTTTGTTAGGCAATATTATTGAACTTGGCCTAATAGAGCACTGCTTTCGTGCACCTGAAACACTGCTTTCGTGCATCTGGAACACTACTTTCATGCAGCTAAAACACTGCTTTCGTGCAACTGGAACATTGCTCTGATGACACGAGAGCAATACTTCCATTCAACAAATCAACTGATTTTATTCAGTAAATTAACTTAATTTGATGAGTAAATTAACTTAATTTACTAAGTAAAATAACTTAATTTACTGAATAAAATAACTTAATTTACTGCATAAATTAAGTTAATTTACTTTTCCACCTCATTGCTACCGCATCACTAGAGCATTGAGATAGCATCATCAGAGCAATGGTTTACATGCACGAAAGCACTGAGATAGTCGCACGACAACGAAGGCTGAATGCCTGACAATAATACAGGCAGGCGGTTTCGTGCTACGCACTTCACCGCCTGCCTGTATTCTTTACGCCCCTTCATGGCTTTACCCGTGCGAAGCACTTTAAACGTCCGCAGGACCTTACGCACAATCTTCTTCCCCCCAAAAAAGAACTAATCAGGAACAACCTCACCAAGAAGATTGATCCCAATTAGTTCTTATTTGTTTCCAGTTACGAAAGGTGGGCAAGCTCACGCTTGGTAAAGCGGATGCAGCCGTCACTTTTCATTTTTCATTTTTCACTTTTCACTTTTGGAAAGTGAGAATCACTTTCCAAGTATCTTGTTCACAAGTGCCGGCACATCGTCACTCGTCACCTTGCCACTTCCATCCACGTCGGCATTTTCAATTATCCATTGTCCATTTTCAATTTGAACATTGTTCACAATGTTCACCAGCGCTGTCACGTCTGCCACATTCACGTCGCCATCACCGTTCACGTCGCCAAGCAGGATGTCAGGCTTCTCAGTAAGATAACCGGGAGTTTCACTTTCAGGGCCGCCGTCAATACGGGCATACTCCTTGTCCCAGTGGGAAGAGTCATACACCGTTCCCTTGCCACCCACGATGCTCGTGCAGGCGGCAAACATATTCGTCGAGCTGTTCGCACCCGTCAAGCCTTCCGTACTCCAGCCGTCGCCCACATAGATAGTCTTCAGGTTGCTGCAGTTCACAAACATATACGACATGTACGTTACTGTCGCCGTGTTGAAGCTACTCAGGTCGAGGGTTGTCAAAGACGGGCAAGCTCCGAACATATACGACAAAGTGGTCACACTCTGCGTATTGAAGTTGCTCAGGTTGACATTCGTTAGGCCTGTGCACCTATAGAACATGAAGCTCAAATTAGTCACGTTCTGTGTGTTGAAGTTTCTCAGATCAAAAGTCGTCAAATTGCTGCAGTCTTGGAACAAGTATGACATATCGGTCACGTTAGACGTGTTGAAGCTGCTCACGTCCAGACTTGTCAGACTGCTACAGGCAAGGAACATGGATGACATATCAGTTACATTCCGCGTATCGAAGTTGCTCACGTTAAGGCTTGTCAAACTCGAACAGCCAGAGAACATGCTTCTCATAATCGTCACATTCCGGGTGTCGAAATGGCTTACGTCGATACTCGTCAGACCCGAGCAGTTATAGAACATGGTTCTCATGCTTGTCACTTTCTGCGTGTCGAAGTGACTCACGTCGATACTGGTCAGACTACTACAGTTGAAGAACATGCTCCTCATGCTCGTCACCTCGCTCGTGTTCAAGTTCTCAATGCCAGTAATAGTGGTAAGGTTCGTCATTCCTGCAAACCAGCTGGCGGTGGTCGTCGGGCGAGCTTGAGCAAATGATTCGTCGAACACCACCGTAGTGACATTCGCATAACTATCATCGCTTCTCCAGCCAGGAGCGTTCTCGCCCGCGTTCATATTATAGCTCTTCTCGGCGCGGGTGATACGCTTGCCGTCCTTGTAGAACGTCAGGGTGGTGCCATCCTCCGATAGCAGGGCATAGGGAGTATCATTGTAACTGAGATCAACGAAGTAGCCAGGAGCACTTGTGCCGCCATCCACGCGGGCATACTCCTTATCCACATGAGTGGAAGCGAAGACTGTGCCGGAACCGCCCACGAGGTTGGTGCAGGAGGTGAACATATATCCGGACTGTGTCACATTGGCCGTGCTCCAGTCGTCGCCCACGCAGATAGTCCGCATATTGGTGCAACCATGGAACATGTGCGACATATCGGTCACCTTCGCCGTGTTGAAGTTCCTCAGGTCGAGGTTCGTCAGGTTCTCGCAATCTTGGAACATATAGCTCATTCTGGTCACGTTGGCCGTATTCAGGAAACTCACGTCGAGGCTCGTCAGGCTGTTACAGCCGAAGAACATGCTGCCCATATTGGTCACCTTTTGCGTGTCGAAGTTCCTCACGTCAATCGCGGTCAGGTTGTTGCAACCTTGGAACATTCCGTACATGTTTGTCACGTTGCGCGTGTCGAAGCCGCTCACGTCGAGGGCCGTCAGCTCATTACAGCCCTCGAACATCCCTGCCATATTCTTCACCTTCTTCGTGTCGAAGTGGCTCACGTCCAATGAGGTCAGGACAAAGCATTCCTCAAACATGCCGGCCATATGGGTCACCTCGCTGGTGTTCAGGTATTCCATGCCGGTGATGCCGGTCAGCACTTGCATCTGGCCGAACCAGTAGTAGGTGCTGGTGGGACGCACATCGGCAAACGAGGGGTCGATTGCCACCTGGGTAATCTCCCACATGCTTTCGTCTTGGTACCAACCTGGTTCCTCGTTGTCTGCCCAGTTGATCGAGTAGGTCTTCTGTGTGCGTCGCGTGCCGCGATGGCCGTCGTGGTAGAGCGTCAGCGTCTTCTTGTCGGCTGAGAGCAGGGCATAGGGGACGGTCAGGTAGTCGGCACTCACGAAGTAGCCAGGGTAGTCCTCTGTGTCAATGTGTGCTGCATCCTCGCCGACGTGCTCATCGTAGGCGGAATTATAGGTTGTGCCCAATTCGCCGACGATGCTATAGCAGTGGAAGAACATGTCGTCGGTCGACGCGCGGCTTGCATCCCAGCCGCTACCCACGCTGACGGTGGTGAGCGAGGAGCAGTTGTAGAACATGCCGTCCATGTCGGTCACCTTGGACGTGTTGAAGCTGCTCAGGTTCAGTTCGACCAACGAACTGCAGCCGTCGAACATTCCTTGCATGTAGTGCACATTGGAGGTATTGAAGCTGTTCAGATTCAGGTTGACCAGCGAGCTGCAGCCGGAGAACATCTCAATCATACTGGTCACATTCGACGTGTTGAAGCTGCTCAGGTTCAGTTCGACCAGCGAGCTGCAACCATAGAACATTTGTTCCATTTCCGTCACCTTCGATGTGTTGAAGTGGCTCAAGTCAAGGTTCGTCAGTTTTTCGCAGTCGTAGAACATCTGATTCATATCCGTCACCTCGCTGGTGTTCAGGTACTCCAGATTCGTGATGGTGGTCAACTTATCCATACTCGAAAACCAACCGTAGGTGGTAGTGGGGCGGGCCGAGGCCATCGAGGCATCGAACACCACCGTTGTGATGCTGGAGGGATAAGTGCACCAGTCGGGCGTGTTGCTCGACGGGTTCATCGAATAGGTCTGCTCGGTGTGCTGCAGGCGCTTGCCGTCGGCATAGAACGTCAGCGTCTTGCCGTCGGCAGAGAGCACCGCGTAGGGGCTGCCCTTGTCCGTCAGGTAGCCGGGATTGGAATAGCCGCCGTCAACACGGGCATACGTCTTGTCACGATAGTTGACGTTATAGGTCGTACCCTGTCCGCCCACGAGTTTGGTGCAGGAAGCAAACATGTCTTCGCTGCTTGTCACGCCCGTCGTGCTCCAGCCGCTGCCTGCCATGATGGTTTTCAGTGCACGGCATTCGTCGAACATATACCTCATATCGGTCACTTTGGCCGTATTGAAACTGCTCAGGTCGAGGGTCGTCACGACATTGCAACCTTGGAACATGGCGTACATGGTCGTCACATTATGCGTGTCGAAGCCACTCACGTCGATGCTGGGCAAAAGTCTGCAATAACTGAACATCGAGCTCATGTTCGTCACGTTCGCTGTGTTAAAGCCGCTCACATCGCATTGGGTCAGCTTGAAGCATGATTGGAACATTGCCTGCATGGTGGTCACCTGGCTCGTATTCAGGTTGGTAAGGCCGTTGACGGTGGTCAGCTCGTTGAAGCCATTGAACCAGCGAGCAGTAGTTGTCGGCTGGAACGTGGTGAACGATTCGTCGAAGGTCACCGTGGTGATATCTGCGCGGTAGTCTTGCCATCCCGGCGTGGCAGTGCCTTCGGGCATAAAGATCAGCGTGCCCGACTTCGACAGCGCCAGTCCGTCGTTATAGAAGGTCAGCGAGTGGGCAGTGGCATTATAAATGGCATAGGGGAAGTCTGAGACATCGCCCGGCTCAGCTATAAGATTGAAGTCCTTCCACACATTGGCAGCCTTATAAGTGGCCTTGGTGCCTTCGGGCACGAGCAGTGTCTGATTTTCACGGTCGGGGAAGGCTGAGGCTGTCACCGTGAGGGGCGTCGTCCAGTTCACGGTTACCAGCTTCAGTTTGGCGCAGTCGACGAAGGCATTGCTCTGGATATTGGTGACTGAGGAAGGGATGTCAATCGTCTCAAGACTTGTGTTTTGGAAGACCCTTTGGCCGATGTAAACCAGCCCGTTGGGCAGCGTCACTGTCTTTAACGATGAGCAGCCCTTGAAGGCCTCATCCGTAATATACTTCGTGCCCGCGTTCAGGGTGACGGTCTTCAAATACGTGCAGCCCTCGAAACAATTACCATTGAGGGAAATCACCGACCCTGGAATGTTGACGGAGGTCAGTGCCCTGCAGTTCTTGAAGGCTCCCTCCTTGATGTCGGTGACCTTGCTGCCGAGCGTCACGGAAGTCAAATTCGTACAGCCTTGAAAGGTGTTGCTCTTAATAGCCGAGGCATTGAGGTCAACCGTGGTCAGGCTGGTGCAGTTGGCAAAGGCACTCTCGCCGATGTTGGTCACATTGGAAAGGCTGGTGAGAGTCGAAAGACGCGAGCAGTTCTGGAATGCACTGGCTCCAACGGTCTTGATGTTGTAGAAGTTAAAAGCCTGAAGGCTGACGCAACCTTGGAAGGCGCTCTCGCCGATGGCGGTCACCTGCTCTGGCAAGGTGATGGCGGTCAGGCTGCTGCAACCATTGAAGGCATTGTCAGGAATGCTTCTCAGACCCTTGAAATACTGTAATTCATTGAAAGAAGTAATCCCGCTTTTTCTTTCAAAGGTAGTTCCTATATCAGAGACTAATGAGGCTTCTACAACATCAAGATAGCCGTCTCCGTTGGTGTCCCAATTCTGCACACAGATGGCTTCCACATTCGAATCTTGGAATGTAATCCTGTTTATCTCAAGAATCTCCTTGAATTCCTTCCAATGGTTAGCCATTACATAGTTAGTAAGGGTTCCAACTGGGACATAGAGCGTTTGGCTACTGCGGTCAGGAAATGAATTGCTTACATCTGCTGGTGTTGTCATTTTTGCTATAACCGTAGTAAGTCTCCTGCAACCATAAAAAGCACAATAACCAATGGTTGTTACATTCTGCGGTATTACGATATTAGTCAGAGAATCACAACCAGAAAAAGCATAACGTCCAATGCTTGTTATTCCTGATGGAATGTTTATGTTTTTTGATTGATTGTTACAAAGAAGGTAAGCAGGAATTACCTCGACATTCTCACCGAAAATCACTTCACAGTGACTAGAGTGACCCAATGCCCCCGATTCTAGTCCAAGACTATTCCAAGTATCGCTATGACCACATTCTGCATTTCTTGCATTATAATATAACTTTTGGATTTTGGGGTATACGCCAAAAGCACTTTCACCTAAGTAAGTAACATTTTCAGGAATAGTAAGACAGGAAAGTTTATCACAATACTCGTATTTGCAACTTGTTGTGTTTCAATTTGTTTTGCTTAAAACGGTAGAAAAGTGGTTGTATGGATTCTATTGAAGGAGAAAATAGCGAAGATTTAACGTTTTTAACATTTGAAAACCACAAAAAGTAATCGAATGTGCAATGATTCGTTTAATTTGGCTACACTTCATTTTTGAGAGCATAATATGGTTTCAAAATGTGGAAACGACAAACAAAATCTTATGGAAATGTAGTTCAAATGATAACAAACTCGCCTTTTTCAGCCAAGAAAACTTAATTTCAAGGGAAAATACATTGTTATTTGAAAGAAATATAGTATCTTTGCAGTCGGAAATATTTGTAATCATTCCGACCAAAATCAAATCAATATCTATATGCAAGACGCTGTAGTTAACAAGATTAAGAGTAAGATTGCCCATAGCAAGTTTGGAGAGGTTTACTTCGTGTCTTCCTTTCCACAATATGATGTGGAGTATGTCACCAAACTGTTGGCAATCTTTGAGCGTGAAGGGCTTATCAGCCGTATAGCAAAGGGGGTTTATGTCAAGGCACGTAAGACTCGCTTCGGCATCCTATACCCTTCCGCCTTTGAACTGGTGACAGAGATTGCCAAAAGAGATAAGGCTGTAATCATTCCTACGGGAGCCACTGCGGCAAATCGTCTCGGATTCTCTACCCAGGTTCCCATGAATACAAGTTTCCTGACTACCGGCTCTGGTAGAAAACTGAGTCTTGGAAATAGGACTGTTACCTTAAAACATGGAGCACCAAGGAATTTTGCCTTTAGAGGGAAGTTAATGCAAGAACTGGTACAGGCATTGCGTAGTATCGGCGAAAAAAACATCACACAAGAAGATGAATGGCAGATTGCAAAGTTGCTGGCCGAAACACCCGAAAAGGACACTATAGAACACGATTTGCTTTTAGCTCCAGTTTGGATGAGACAAATAATCAAAAGAAATATAAAAGGACAAGACAATGAGTAAATGGATTGACTTCTCAATAGATGAGCGTAGGGCAATGATACAAGCCGTCAGTCAGGCAAAGCAGATAGATGAAGCCTCTGCCGAAAAAGACTGGTGGGTTACTGCTGTTCTCTATGCCATGTTCCATACCAGAATCAGCGAATACCTATTGTTCAAAGGTGGAACAAGCCTTAGTAAAGGGTGGGACATCATCAACCGATTCAGTGAGGACATAGACTTGGCTCTGAGCCGTGACTATTTCTTGAATGTGAAGAAACTATCATGTGCTAGTTGTACATCTAACACGCAGATACATAATCTTCGCGAAAAAGGTCAGGACTTTCTTCTTGGCGAGTTCAAGTTAGAGTTGGATAGTAAGCTAAAAGCATTAGGACTTGACGTGACCGTACTTGGCGACAATGAAATCTTGGATGAAAACGGAGAACCGAGAAAAGTACCCCATGACAAAGATCCGTCTGTTCTTTACGTTCAATACCCATCGCTCTATAATAGCCAAGCCTCATACGCCGTGCCTACTATCAAAATTGAGATAAGCGTATTGTCCATGTCGGAGCCATTTGAAATGAGACGTATATCATCGTTGGTGGAACAAGTCTTCGATGGGGAAAATGTGGATTCAGATTTCGTTCAAACCATCCGTACCGTCAGTCCTGCAAGGACTTTTCTTGAAAAGGCGTTCCTGTTATGCGAGGAATACCAAAAGGACAAGCCGAGGACACACCGCATGACTCGCCATTTCTATGACTTGGAAAAGCTCATGCACACTCCCTACGCAGAAATGGCTCTCAAAGATGTGACTCTCTATAATGAGATTGTGGAACACAGACGCAAGTTCTATCATGTAGGCTATGTGGATTACGACAAGGAGCTACCAGCCAACATTCAGATTGTGCCTAATGAAGAACTGATGCCAGCTTATGAGTCGGACTACAACGAAATGAAGGAAAGTTTCATTTATGGGGATGCGCTTAAATTTGACGAGTTATTAAAAAGACTAACTGATATTCAAGATTATTTCCATTCGTTATATTAAAATCCCTAACATAATATTTGCATACTAAAGACAATCTATATGTATATTACAAAAATTCGAATAAAAAATTTTAAGCGCTTTTCTGATTGGTTTCAATTGGATTTGTCCTCAAATGTCAATATAATAGTTGGGATTAACGAAATTGGCAAAAGTACCATCATTGAGGCTGTAAATTTAGCTCTGACTGGTTTTTATCAAGGGAAATACGTGCGTAATGATATTAATCAATACCTGTTTAATAAAACTGAAGTTGATAAGTATTTGCTATCTATTAAGGAGGGGACACCAATTGAGCCACCTTCTGTCGAAATTGAAGTGTTTTTTGATGACTGCCCTTCTATGAAGGGAAACCACAACTCTCAAACAATAGAAGCTTGTGGATTATACTATAAAATATGCTTTGATGAATCATATCAATCAGAATACAATTCTTTATTGGAGTTACATGATATGACAACTCTGCCTGTTGAATATTATCATGTAGTTTGGCGTTCTTTTCACAGGGAAGACATAACAGCTCGAAGTATACCATACAAGGCATCTTTAATAGATACCTCGACGCAATATCAAACGGCATCAGACATGTATGTGTCACATATTGTGCGAAATAAATTAGATGAAAAGGACAAAATCAATATCACTCAATCTTACAGAAAAGCTCAGCAAATATTCATGACAGATGATGCAATTGTCGGAATTAATAGAAAATTGGCTGATTTGGCTCAAATAGATGGCGAAGATATATCTCTATCTGTTGATCTGTCTTCAAAGAGAGCATGGGAAGATTCTCTGACTGCATACATGCGTGAAATTCCCTTCCACTTTATGGGGAAGGGAGAACAGTGTATCATTAAGACAAAATTAGCATTAGTTAAAAAAGTAAATATTCCAGAAGGTATTATCCTTCTAGAAGAGCCAGAAAACCATCTTTCTTTTGGTAAGCTAAACGAGTTGGTTAGTACAATAAATAATCAGATTGACGGAATGCAATTATTAGTTTCCACTCATAGTAGTTTTGTCTTGAACAAATTAAGATTATCGTCACTAATACTTCTTTCAAATAACACCTCCTATAGACTAACAGACTTATCCTCTGATACTGTTTCCTATTTTGAAAAATTAGCAGGTTACGACACTCTTAGAATGCTTTTATGCAAGCGTACAATAATGGTTGAAGGTGATTCTGATGAATTGGTAGTTCAACGTGCATACAAAGACAAGTATGGAAGACAGCCTATAGAAGATGGAGTTGATGTGTTGTGTGTAAGAGGATTGGCATTTCTTAGATTTTTAGAAATAGCAAAAGCTTTAAATTTGACAATTGCAGTTGTAACAGACAATGATGGAGACATTGAAGCTATCAAAAATAAATACGACAACTATCTTGGCGACAAAGCTGTGCCAAATATCAAAATATGTTTTGATGATACCATTGACACAAAAGAATCCTTCGGATGCATAGACGAATCAAATCCGTTACCAGATAATTTCAATTACAACACACTTGAACCCAAAATGCTTAAGGCAAACAATCTTGATGTTTTTAAACGAATATTTGGGAATGAATATGATACAACAACTAAGATGTTAAGGCATCTTCATTCACAAAAAGGTGAGTCTGCACTAACTTTGTTGAAAACTTCAGAAATAATCTCTTATCCACAATATATCCTAGATGCGATTAGTCATGGAGTGAATTAATTTTGATCACCAATGAGTAAACTTATTATTGCAGCCGCTGGCTCTGGAAAAACAGAGAAGATAGTTAATTTGGCTCTTAACGAACACAGAAATGTCTTAATAACGACCTATACTGACAACAATGTTGAAGAAATAAAAAGTAGGTTTTATCAAAAGGTAGGAGTTATACCCAAAAACATTACGATTCTTCCTTGGTACACTTTCATGCTTACTCATGGGGTGAAACCTTATCAAGACCTAAAGTTTAAAGATGACATAAATGGTCTATGTATTACAGGTGGAGCATCGGCAAAATTTATTAATAAAGAGGAAAAAGCGTATTATTTCACGAGCGAAGGTGCTATATATGCTGATAAAATTGCACAATTATTACTTGATTTGAACGAATCCGTACAAGGACATGTCATAGCAAACATAAGAGAACTTTTTCCAGTAATATTTATAGATGAAGTACAAGATTTGTCTGGTTACGACCAGGAATTAATAAAAGCGTTAATTAATGGAGACATTGATGTAACTTGCGTTGGAGATCCTAGACAAGGAGTATTTATTACAAGTAAGGGAAATAAAAACAAAAAGTTCGTAAGAAGTCAGATGATTGAATTTTTCAAATCCAAGCTTCCACAACTTGAAGTTGATAATAATTCATTAAATATTAATTATCGGTGTTCTGCCGATATATGTGGATTATCCAATCTGATATTTCCAAACCTTTCACATGTTACTTCAGGAAATAACGGCCAAGCAATAAGAGTTGGTTGCTATTTTGTCAGGAAGGATGATGTAGAAGAGTATCAAAAAGATTGTGGTGCAATGCAGTTAAGGTATTCTGTGAGGTCAAAAGTCAATGAAAAATATCCAACCAACAATTTCGGTTTGGTAAAAGGTAAATCATTTGATCATGTACTTATATATCCAACCGAAAAAATGCTAAGTTTTATTCTCAATGGAACGGAAATAGAGAACCCAGAGGTAAAAGCAAAATTATATGTGGCAATTACAAGAGCACGTTATAGTGTTGGAGTCGTCTATGATTATCCTGAGAATTTTGTGCATAGATTGATAAAACCATACAAGTGATTCATAATATGATACATGAGTTCACTTGTAAAAGTCGTCGTTGCTGTTTTCAGAACGGCCAACAAAAAAGCTTGCACTTTGTCCTGTTACCGTCTTTGATATGGATTTTCTCCATATTTTAGTGGTGTCATTCACCCTCATCAGCGCTTAGATGCCAAGAAACCTACTACAGAAATCAGCAACAGCCTTTTTATCTATCAGTTACTTCACCTTCTGTAGTTCATCTATGCAAACGATATAATAGACTATCGTCTTTGAGATCATATTTATACCAGCCAGTTTAGCTCATTAAACTGTTCTAACATCCTATTTCCGCATGCGGGGTCAATCTGTCTCACGAACATTATCTTTCCTCTTAGCCAGTCCTTGTACAATCCTTTTGTCGTATTCATATGTTGGTAATGTTCATACACCCCAAACTTTTTACAAAAATGCAATTCACGTAATATCTCTTTTTTATACCGTTGCGATACATGAACTCCATTTGTTATAGTCAGCCCCGTAACCTCTTGTTTGCATCCTTTATATCGTACTTTTGTTTTCATTCGATTTACTTTGAATCCATTCAAATATACGATTTTATAGATGTCTTTAATAGGTGGGATATCAACATCATAATCAGCCGAAAATGTCAGGTCGTCCGCATAACGCGTATAAATTATTCCCCTTTTTCTACAGAACTCCAGCATCATCTCATCCATTTTTGATGCTATGATATTGGATAGCATTGGACTCGTTGGTGCACCTTGTGGTAGACGTGACTTATACGTACATAAGGCTGTCAGCGTTTTAACTACTTCGTCTTCGTATCCTAGTGAACTGAAATAATCTTTCACCCTGTCCAGTTTTACTGTATGAAAGAAATCTTTTAAATCAATATTGATTAGCCAGTCATGTCCTTCATGAGCTGCTGCATTTGTCAAGATTCCACGCGCTTTATCCCTATTCTTAAATGCAGGTATAAATCCATGTACACATTCCTTTATTGATACATCTTTACAAAGTATGTTTATATAAATCCACCTCTGTATTTCTTTCAGCATATCGTCAGGTGCTTCTATCAGTCTATCGCCACCAGATTTTTTTCTAATTTTATATTCTTTATAATGTTTTTCAACATTTGCAACCATTCCTTTGAGAGTTTCTGATAAACACCCAAAGTACATGGCAAGATGAACAAAATCAAATATCACAGGAAGATTCTGCTGGTGCAAATACCCAGCATATTTAAAACATGTCGCTAGATAGTCTTCTGAATGGTTATTTTCTACGGCACGTTCTTTAAAAAGAGACTCCCAGGTATCTGTCATAGTCATTTACGTCATTGTCACGATAGTGACGGTGCTGGGCAAACTTTGTTCAGCACCATCAGTGTAATTGTGTTTTAATTTCAGTATGCCCCCGGGACCTACCGGCAAAGAATGTTTCATCTTCACTTAAAGCTAAATTCCTATGACTTCCCCCTGAAAGTCTCTGGTATGTACATATAATTACGATCATCCACTAAGATTAATGATTTATTCTTATTCTCAATTCTGAATATCTTAGATGCTTCGGCAAGTGCCTTTTGCGCCTCCAATGTTACTTTATGATCTTTATCCCACAAGCCAACCTTCTCTCCTTCTTCAAACAAAAAAGCCATATCATCATTTGTCAATCCCATGTCGTTGGCTATTACAACCTCTGGCATCTTCTTTTCTAAGCATCTCAGCAGATATGTCAATTTTACATTTTTATCTTGGATAATTCCTTTCCAATCGGGATTATCTAAATCCACTCCAAAGAACTGAGACAATTTAAATACCCATCTATTATTGTCCATCCTTTGTATAAAGGCCATACTTCGTTTTTTCATCTGATTCCTTGCAATCAAAGGTTGCCAGAATTTCTTTGTGCCATTGTTGTCATATTCATCAACCCATATAATCGGCAGTGTATTGTTAGGTACAGCATGGGCAAACATAATCAGAGCCTGTGAATTGGAATAGCCCAACTCCCGACCTTTACATATCTGTTGACCATATTTATAGCAAAACTCTCTAATTCCTTTCATCTTAAAATACCCACCAAATGGCGACTTGCTTTTGCTAAACGCATGAACTCTAATATCTCCATACAATCTAATGTATGGAAAATCATGTTCCAAAACTGTCTTTCCTTTGTCCATCAAAATACAACTCAAAAGTACTAACGTATATGGTACATCTGCTTTCACGATGTTACCTATCGTCCATTCATTATCTATTCGTTCTATCTCTCCGTTCTTTTTCGTTCTTTCGAACGTGAGTTTACAAGCTGTTGAAAAAGAATCCCCCGAACCGATGATGTCATCAAGGAATACCACAACATCTTCATCAGTCAAAGATTGAATGTCTATCTCCTTAGGATGATTATGATACATTACCCCTTTTGTATGTTTAGGCGTTTTATTCTTATACAGGTTTTTCACCAAATATTGAATAACGTGTCCGCTTTTCCCTGGTTTTCCAAGTGGCATAAACCAAATGCGAAATGGTTTTTGAATCTTCTCCCACGCATCTTCTAATATACTATTAAGGTTTGATAATAGTATTCCCAAGAGGTCTTCTTCGCGATAATACTCCAGTTTCTCTAATACAGATACAGCCATTTCCTGCTCGTCATCTTGAAAGTTGTCGAGCCATCGATACACATCATACAAGTCCAATCTATCGTAAAACCTGTATCTGATAGTATCTACTATTCTTTTCTGCAAATCTTCTGATGGTATCCTCATCTACTAGAAAATACATCGTTGTATCTATCTCAAATGGGTAATGCTTAGCTCTCACTTTCTGTTCAAGCTAGTAAATAACTATCCTCTGACACTTTCTCTTGAGCATCGAATATTCACGAATCTTTCTTTTGTTTGCAAAGGTAGTCATTTTTATTGAAAGTAAGGCATTCGTTTACCGTTTCGCACGTAATTTAAGCAAATTTTATCTAAAACAAGGCTGTGATATAACAAAAAAAAATGATTTTGCATAAACTTTCTGTTTTTTGATAAAGGGAGGATAGACAAATTGAATACGAATATATGAATCTACTCAAATAACAAAAATATAAAAGCATCTTCTTCATAAAATAAATAGTTTAACCTGATATTTGGGATAGAATAATACAAAATCTCTTCAAAAATTATATTTCAACAATAATTTCTGTTAAATAAACGCTAAATTGTTTGGTCAAATCAAAAGAAAAGTCTATCTTTGCATCGAAATCAATAGAAAATATTGTTAATACGCATCTTAAAATAGTTGAATTATGGAGAAACTTACAAGCAAAGAAGAAGAAGTGATGGAGCTGATTTGGCAACTTGGCCTGTGCGCCCCAAAGGATGTTTCATCGCTCTATCCCGAACCTCAGCCCAGCGCAAATGCCATTGCCCAGGTGTTTCAGGCACTGGAGAAGAAAGGTTACCTGACGCATGAACCGAAGGGGCGTGGCTTTGTCTATCGGCCTATCGTGGACAAACAGGCATACGGAAGAGGAAGGTTGTCGAGTGTTATCAATCGCTTCTTCAGTGACTCGTATATGAGTGTAGTGTCGGCACTGATGCAGGAGGAAAAGGTAACCGAGGCAGATTTGCTTCAATATCTTGCCGACCTAAAGCGTAAGGAGGGCTGACGCATGGCTACATTCATTATCTATGCCATCCGGTGGGCGGTGACACTGACGCTGCTCTACTCGCTCTACAGGCTCTTGCTCCAACGCGAAACGTTTCACCGACTGAACCGTTCCGTATTGCTGGCAATCCTTGTGGTGAGTCCGCTCCTGCCGCTTGTGCCGCTGCATACAGACGAACCGACGGCTATGGATGCAGTGCTTACAAGAATTGAGGAGCCGCTGATGAGCCTGTCGACTGATGCGAATAATGCTGATGCCACGCTCGCTACAAGCGAGAATGCCGTATCGGGTCTTTGGGTGCGCTATCTGGCATACATATATATAATAGGTATTGCCGCCGCACTCGCAGTTTACATGTTCCGTTTACTGACTCTGATGCGTGTCATACGTCGTAGCCGTCGCATATCTCATCCGATAGTTCCGAAAGATGTACATCTTATGCTGGACATGAGAATCAAACAGCCCAGCAGCTGGATGCACTGGATTTTTATCGGTCCCATTGATCTGATGCAGAACGCTGAGACTGTACTTCGACACGAACTGGCACACGTGAGGATGAAGCATTCGTGGGACGTGATTCTTTGCGACCTCACGTGCCACCTACTATGGTGTCTGCCCTTCGCCTGGATGTTGCGGCAAGATTTGGTGGATGTACATGAGTTTCAGGCAGACGAGGCTGTATTGCAAAGCGGCGTGACGCTGGAAGACTACGAACATCTGCTGGTACGCAAAGCAGTACAGACACAGATTCTGCCCATCATGAATACACTACGCCGTGGAGCCGTGAAGAAACGCTTCGCCATGATGCACAGCGGGCCCTCACCGCGGTGGTCACGGCTCAAGCTGCTGTATCTCGTCCCTGCCCTCGCAGCTTGTCTATGGTTATCAGCCCAAGCCGAGGAATACACGACTTATCTCAACGGCAAGCTCGCAACACAAGAAGAGCTTGAGTCCATTAATCCCAGTACCATTGAGCATGTAGATGTGATTCAAAGCCAGAAAACGGTGCTGAAAGAGACTGCTACAGAATCAGTCGATACGGGCAGGACGAGACCTGGGGTAAGGTCAGATGTAACTTACGACAAGCCAGAACAAAAGCCCCAGTTCCCCGGTGGTGATGCGGCCATGCAGCAATACATATCACAGCATATACGTTATCCGAATATTGCCATCGAAAATGATGCTGAAGGCACCATTAATGTTGAGTTCTTCGTTGAAGAAAACGGGAGTATCACGAATGTGAAAGCCTTGGAGTCTTCGCCTGCGTCAGGCAAAAGTGACATTGTGGTGACAGCATATCGGCAGGTAAACAGCAACATATCTGCTTTAGACAAAGATGAAGGTTATCGTGCCTTGCAGGAATCTTCTGAGGAACTCATCCGAGGTATGCCACTGTTTGAGCCAGGACGAAAACAGGGCAAAGCCGTCCGAACTAAAGTGACTTTGCCCATTACGTACCAGCTCAACTGACCAAAGGTCAACTGACTTAGTCCTAACCTTATTACCAACATTTGATAATCCGTCCAAACGACGGACAGCCCTTGTTGTACCCTTACAACAATCCCAATAAAACATTAACAACAATGAAAAAGATTTTAGCAACCATGATGGCCTTTGTGCTGACGATAGCAGCGCAGGCCCAGAGAGACACGATTGGCGTGTCGAAGTTTACGGCGATTTATCGCTATGAGTGTAAAACTACTGATGCTGACGGTCAGCCAGTAACAGACTCGATGTAC
>OMXX01000079.1 GCA_900315105.1 uncultured Prevotellaceae bacterium
GTCTGCATCATCCGGTAGATGCCTTCATTGTCGAGAGGCAGCACACGGCTGTCCACTATATTGTCGGGACTACCGACGAATTCCGTGATCATTCCCCCGACCATGCCGACTTCAGGATGCTCGTCGAACACCCGCATCTGTTTCTCAAAGCGGTCTGGCAGACTGATGTCGTCGCTGTCCATACGGGCGATATAGTCATAGCTGCAGTTGTCACAGGCAATGCGCAGAGCCTCGCCCAATCCGCGGTTTACAGGCTGAGGCAACCATTTTAGTGCTATTCCCTCAACAGCTGCCGCCTCTTTCGCCCTTTGGATACATTTTTCCAAGGCCTCCGGAACAGGACCGTCACCAACAACCACAATTTCCTTTGGCTTGAGCGTCTGCCCAATAATCGAATCCAACGCAATCTCCAAATACTGTGGGTTATCGTTCTTGTAGATGGACATGGCTGTCGAAATATTTTTGCTCATGCTTGTTCGTCTAATCACAAAGAAAATATCAATACTATAAACTTTTAAAGCTAATCACCAAGTCTACTGTAGAATCGGTTAGCAATTGAGCCTGAAGTTTTCTTTTACTCCCAAAGGTTGTCTATGATTATTTTTTTCAATTCCAAAGAAAATGATGCCATCCTACATCACTAAAGTTAAATAATAGTAATATCTATTGCTTCTGATTCAATTCTCAATTGGCAGAGTCCGTTACATCTTTGATCTGAGCGGGTTTTGAGGCGACTGATACCAGTCAATGAACCGGCTGATGCCCTCGTGGAGTTCCACCTTTGGCTTATAACCAATCTGGCATTCCAGTTTCGTTGTGTCGGCGCAGGTCATATACACATCTCCCGGCTGCATGGGAAGCATCTCCATCTTAGCCTTTTTGCCCAGTGCATTCTCGATCTCTGCAATGAAATCCATTAGTTTCACGGGGTGCGAGCAACCGATATTGAACACTTTGAACGGAACTCCATTCGGGCATTCGGCAGCCACAGGAGGCTTGTCGAGCGTCATCACCGAACCGTTGGCAATATCGTCGATATAGGTGAAGTCGCGTATCATGTCCCCATTGTTGAACACCTTGATAGGCTTGTCGAGCGTCATCACCGAACCGTTGGCAATATCGTCGATATAGGTGAAGTCGCGTATCATGTCCCCATTGTTGAACACCTTGATAGGGCGCTCATGGGTGATGGCGTCGGCAAAGAGCATCGGCGACATGTCGGGACGCCCCCAAGGACCGTATACCGTGAAATATCTGAGACCGGTAGCCGGTATGTTGTAAAGCTTGCTGTAGGCGTGTGCCATCAGTTCGTCACTCTTCTTTGTGGCCGCATAGAAGCTCACCGGACAGTCCACCTTGTCGTCTTCAGAGAAAGGAGCCTTTGCGTTCAGTCCGTAGACCGAGCTTGATGAGGCAAACAGCAAGTGCTCTACGGGATAGTGCCTGCAACACTCCAGGAGGTTCAGAAACCCAACGATGTTGCTTTGCAGGTAGGCATAGGGGTTCTCGATCGAATAGCGCACTCCGGCCTGAGCGGCCAAGTTTACGACTTTATCGAAGCGCTCTCCAGCGAAAAGGCTGACCATGGCATCCCTGTCGTCGAGCGACATCGGGATGAACCTCACTTTGTCGAATTTGTGGCTATGGTATTCGCCGTATGGTGCAAAGTCGTTGTTTTCTGTTTCTATTCCAAGCAGACGGAGATGCCCCCACTTCAATCTGCGGTCGTAATAGTCATTGAGGTTGTCGATTCCCACCACTTCGTCCCCGCGTCGTGCGAGGAGACAAGCTATTTTAGACCCAATAAAACCGGCTGCGCCGGTGACCAATATCTTCATAATATCAAATTTTATCTACCAAACATAAATCCAAAATGTAACCCATGCAGCACATCTGATATCCAAACGCAGACTTGAGCAATTCCTATAGCAAGAATAGGGCTGATGATATATTCAAAACCAACAAGATGATTCTGAATCATAAGGACGCCTAAAATCTCCAAGTTTAGAATAAGCAACAAGTAGTAATGTAAAACATAGATTTGTAAAGTGTTCGTACCTATAGTACCTCCAATCTGCTTTAGCCATTTTTTTCCTATAAAGTCTTTACCCTTTAGTTTCATTTCACCCTGATAGAAAGCCAGCATCAGTACAATGCATATAGGGAAAGCCAAAACTAAGCGTAAAAGAATGGAGGGCCAATATAGATCAAACAAATGTAATGCCTCCCCCAGACTGGAACCTATTATGATTGTAGCTCCTGCTAAGAAATATACTGCCTTTTTATGTCTGCAAAGGTAGCTAAAGAATCCATGATGTAAAAAGTAACCTAAGCAGAAAAATGGCCATAGAGGCCATAGGTGGTCTGTTCCTATAAACATACCCATAACGGTTCTGTGAAATAGAAAATGCAGGAGAAGGAATATCCCCTGTACAAGGACCATTCCAACGACCAAGTTTGTTTTTGCAAACTTAATTAAACCTATCGATATATAATAAATCGTCAGAGACCACAAAAACCAATAGCCCACTTTCGTCTCATTGCCTAAGAATTCCCAAGGTAAGTAACCCTTCAAATAGGCATAAGGAACTCCGAAAATAAAAAATGGAATTAATATTTTCAGATGTTTATAGATATTCAACTTTCCAAGATCAATGAAATAACCACTAATCATCATAAACAAGTTTACATGGAAAATGTTCACAATGTGTGCAAGTGAAGAATAAGAGGCATCTTTATAACAAAAAAGAGAAAGATGTCCGATAACCACACATAGCATGGCAAAGCCACGCAATGCATCAAGATAAAAAAGTCTGTTGCACATAATTTAGTATCTAATTCTGCATTATTAGTAAACCGTATTGATTTAAATTTAATGCGAAGTTCTATATCGTGAAAAGGGTTATCATTGTCTGTGCCTTTGCAGCCTTGTCAGAGTGGAAATACTTGCTTCTAATCTTTGCGATTAATATTTTTTAGGATACGAATGATCCAATGGTATCCAACTTCCTAACTTCAAGTCGCTTTCTTTAGGGGAGAAATGATTGCAGCCAGAACCATGGAAGAAAGTTATCTCTCCAAAATATACTTTTCCATCAAAGCTATACAGATCTACTCGACAATGAGGGAAAGGCTTTGATAACTTTCTGCAACATTCAATCATGAAATCCCAAGTAACGGGCTTCTCTATCTCGTCAATGTGGTAGAAGTCCCTTGTTTCCCTCATATCTTTCATAGGAAGAAAGTTCATATCATAGATGTTTCTATAATATTCTTTTGCATGACTTCCATCTGCATTTGCAACCCCAATATCCAAGAGAAGAAGTCTCGGTTCACCTTCAAAACATAAGAACTTATAATCATACAAATGCTTGTTGGATGGTCTGAGCACCTTTTCCGCCAAAATACAGGGTTTTACATTTTTGTAACAATATTCCCTTCCGTGATAGTAGTAATTTTCGCTAAGCCAGTAATTAAACAAAAGGCGTAGGGCTTCCTTGTCCTTCATAAAACTACTTTTGTGGCATAAGCGATTACCTCCTGACACATGGTTTACTTTAAGATAGAAATCCTCGTCCGGAATTGAATTTATGTCAATATCTTCGAAGGTGGACCAATGTCCAAAGACAGGATTGAGAATGTTTTTCAAACCGCAATCTTCAACATATCGTCTGACTCTCCATTTGTCGCAGCACTGGGTCATTAGAGGGTTGAAATAGTGGAACTTCAACCACCATATTTTCTCATCAAAAGTCTTCGGATGTTTTAAGTTCAAAAACTGATGACGGAAAGTGAAATATGTATATTGGGCATAAAGATTGTCGGGTACAACCATAGCTGTCTTAAAAACGAGATTTTTGAGATCCCCTATTATTTGTTTTGTATTCATTGTCTTATTGTTTTTGGATTTAGTCATATTCACGCACTCTTGTATAAGTTGTGAAATGACTTATCCGGCAATCGAATACAAAAGCCTTGAAGACTATTACAGAGTAGCCTATTTACTTTTTTTCGGGGGGGGTATTTAGATACCCACCCAATTTCTCATCCCATACGTATGGCTTGAAAGGAACCATACCTGAGTAATGAAAAAATGTGTATTCTCCAAAATAAATTTTTCCGCTCATATTATAAAGGTCAATCCTGACGTGTCGATAACCTTTTGACAATTTTTTTGCTATTTCTACCATTTCTGCATATCTCTCGGGCTTTCTTATAGGCTTAGAAGATAGTGGATGGCCTTGTTTAAATGGAAGATGATGGAATGATATGTCAAAGAAATCAAATCTTGTATCTGTTGGCCTGTTAGTTGCAACAAACATAAATTTCGGGACACCATTAAAGCAGAAAAATTTATAATCTGTGAGACCATCTGTAGTGGAGTTTGGGTCTACCATATATTTCTCTGCCAGAATTCTTGGTTTGACATCTTTGTATGGATATTCACGTGTAGCCCAAAAGGGATTTCTACGAAGGCATCTGTTGATTTTCTTTCTTGCCTCTGTAATGTCCATCTTACTTTTGTCTTTGCAGATGACGATTCCTCCAGAGTCGTGGTTGCATTTCAAAACAAACTGATTGGGCAATTTTCCGAAATCGATATCTTCGAATTTATCCCATACTCCTAAAGTAGGAATGATATGCTCATCACCAATGATTCTTGCAGCAATTTTTTTTGCTTCGATTTTATCTACCATTTGCGTGTATTCAGGATGTTTGTCATGCAGTTTCAGCCATTGGAGTTTTTCATTGAATGTGTGTGGATGGTTTAGGTGAAGTCGCTTGTGCATTGATAATAAATAAGCAATTCTTACTGCTGTCTCATCATCGTGGATAAATGGAGACAAACGGTTAAAAATGCCTACGATAATTCTGTTTGGATTTACCAGAAGACTTGTAATTCTATTTTTTGATACCATTATTATTTTGGATTACTTTAATAATTAATTTCTGCCATTGATCTACAACACTCGATGTGCGAAATAAATGAGACATGGCCTGTTCTTCTTTTGAGAGTTTGCTCTGGAGAGCTTTGTTTGCCATCAACTCCTCGAGGGCTATAGCAAGCTTTTCAATATTACCAATCTCAACAAGCAAGCCGTTTTTGCCATCAATTATCAGTTCATCTGTACCTGAAACCTTAGTTGATACAATAGGAGTACCTACACATATTGCTTCAATCATAGCATTGCTCATTCCTTCAAAATTACTTGATAAACAAAATATTTCTGATTTAGCAACCTCTTCTATGACGTTCGATGAACGGCCTGGCAATAACACTCTGCCCTGAAGGCCTAAATCTGCTATTAACTGTTCCAAATTCTTTCGAAGATGTCCTTCGCCAAATATGATCAATTTGTACTGCTCATATTTTACAGCAATCTTTGCAAATGCTTTTATTAGCATCTGCTGATTTTTCTGATGGTAGAGTCTGCCAACAGATACTATTCTTTTTATCCTTGGCAACGATTTTCCACCTTCTGTTGGGTTGAACTCCCAAACCTTTTCATCCACTGGGTTATAGATAACAACAGTTTTGTCTCGGATATTTTTTCGGTAGAAATCTCGTATCTGTTTGGTCTGTACCACATGTGCAGCAGCAGTAGGAAGCAAAAACCAACGGAGCATCTTTCGCAGTGGACCTAACGTTCTTGGATCCTTTCTTTCTGAAGATATAACAGGTATATTTGTCCTAAAAAGTGCTATCAATACAAATTCGTAAACAGCTTCCATAAAGGCGATAACACAATCTGGCTTTAATTCAGCAACATGTCTGCGAAACCATCTAAGTTCGCTTAGCAGACCACTGCAACATTCTTGGCCTGCATGCAGATATTTTATTCTTTTGTCAAGCGCGTAATAATCTTTAGCTTTATTTGTCAGCGCGATTACCTCAACTTTATTCCCTCGCTTACAAAATTCATTTGCCAATATGGACAACACCCTTTCCGCGCCTCCTGACCCAAGCGTTGATGTTACAAATAATAATTTCATGATTATGAATTTCTAAATTCAATAATAAGCTCAGCAGCCCGGTTTATATTATTTATCTCATTTGTATACTTATACGCAAAGAAATAAATGATAATAAGCCCTATACTCATTAAAAATAAATTTCTTGGCAGTTTTTTCTTGAATGCGAACACCATCATCGGCAACATGAAGATCTCGACCGTTGCAAAAATAGTGGATGTACGCCCTGACAATGCCGTATAATTACAGAAAAAAATCAAGATTATCGTTGAATAAAAGTATGCGTTTTTATATATAGAATAGTATGAACTTAATTTTTTAATTTTTCCTTCAAAATAACAATAAAGTAATAGTACTGCCGATTGAAAATAAATCATGGGATTTTTTAATTTTAACGCTTCCTCTATGTATGCGCCCGAAGTATAAGTAGCGTAATCTAAATCATCGCTGTATTTCTCCACAACATTAGATATAGAAGGGCCTAACGTCTGAGAAAAAACAGCAGCAAGTACTAATCCGCATACAATATGCCAATTTTTAAAATGAATTAAATTGAAGAAGTAGAAAGGCAAACCAATCCATGCCATTTGGTGAAACTGTGAGGCTATGAGTACACAAAGAAAATATTTCCAAAAGCTTCTCTCCTTTACGAATTTCAAGCCATAAATCACAATAAGAATAGCAAGTGATGACCTAATTTGAATGAAATCGCGATTTAACAAAAAACGGCCCATGTAATCACATAAACCGATAAGGGGAAGTAAACAATAATAGCGAAGAATCTTATATAATAAGAACATTGACAAAGCTCCCATAGCAAGCAAATAGAATCTGTCATTGTCCCAAATGGTCTTCACCATTGAAGCTAAAAAGTGGTAGCCTTTTTCTTTATACACTGCATCTGAGGAGTAAATAGAAAAATGCCATATATCCGGAGCCTGACGAAATGCAGCAATATAGCCTTGCGTGTCATTCCATAACACGTTTCTAAAGCCTATTAATACTACAATTAATAAAAGAGATATGGTCAATATAACATTCTGTTTCTGGCTATTGAGGGAAAGCCAGAAACAAAATACTACAAATAAAGTAAAGGCCAGTATCATTCGAATTTAGATTTTTTTGTAAGTAGAAGATTAGTCAATAACGATTCCCACTTACACAGAATTTTTTCCGAACTGTAATAGTATGATCTTGCAACGGCGTTTTTCTGTACAGAATGTCTATATTCTTCATCACGTATCATTTTACTTAACGCCTCACTCATAGAATTGATGTCTGCTGTTTTATACAGCAGACCCTGATTGCTATTTTGAATAATCTCGCCCGTTCTTCCCAAGTTTTCACAAGCCACCGGAGCGCATCCCTGACTCATAGCCTCAATCAGCACCATAGGCAGGCCTTCACTCCTACTACTCAAAACAAATATAGAAGCCTCCTTATATAGACTTTTCATATCTCTTTGGTAGCCCATAAAATCTATCTGATTTTCAATTCCGCATTTTTTGGCAATTTCTTCCAAATAATCAAAATTTTCTTTGGGTCCGTCACCTGCTATACGTAATTTCCAGTCAGGATAGGAACTGGCAATATTTCCCCATGCTTCTATAAGCAAATCAAAACCTTTGTAGTACCAATTGGAGATTCTACCAGCAGCCAAAATAATTTTTTGTTTGGGAGGAATTTTGCTAACAGGCTGGAAAGTTAAAGGATTGGGCATTACTGTAACATTTTTATAATTATCTCCCAAGTATTCCTTATCCGCCAGATTTAATACTGTAACCGCGCTATAAAAAAAGGGTGTATACTTGTCTAACCACTGAGTAAGCAAGTTTAAATGCCATTCTTTGCTCTCCAGAGAATGATGTATTGTCATGACAACCGGTATCCTCAATCCAACGGTAGCCAATCTCGAAATGATGGAGCAAACATGCATGAAACCGATAATAACATCAGGCTTTTCCTTTATCAGATAATGCCTAAGTCTTAAGGGCGCGCCAAACCATTTTATCTTAGATTTCGACTTTCTGCATAGAGTCATGACACATACACTGCCATCCACAGTATAAGAGACTTTTTGATTCAATGAATCTGCAACTATATACACCTCATGCCCTTTGCCTGCAAATCCGTTGGCTAAATTTACTGCCACGCGCTCTGCACCTCCAGCCCCTAAATTGTTGCAAACAATAAATATTTTCATTTTTTATTGCTAATAAGATTGTTCCATTCCTTCATCACATTTTCCAAGGCAAAAGCCTTTGAAGTCTTCAGTGCAGCCGTAGCCATACGCTGCCGTTCTTCTGTGTTGAGCATCAGTCGGGTCAGGCCTAAGCTATAGGCTGGCAAGTCATTGTTGCAGATCAACAATCCATTGTGCCCATTGTCAATAATATCATGGACGGCTGCGAAAGAATCGAAGGCAATCGGTACACATCCCATTTGCTGTGCTTCGGTCAGTGTCAGCCCCCATCCTTCGAAAGCAGAAGTCATCATAAAGATTGCACTCTCCTGATAATAACTCTTTGGATTCTGCCTACCCACAAACTCTACGCGGTTTAGACCGAGGTCTCGCGCCAATTGCTCATAAGCGGCCCGAGACGAGCCGTCGCCTACAATTTTCAGCATCCATCCTTTGAGCCTTTCATTATTTTCGATTTCCTTCCAAGCCCTGATGGCGAGGCTGATACGCTTCTGTCTTTCTTCCAAACGACTGACTACTAATACTTGTTTTTTCTTGTTTTTCAGCAGTTCCTCGGGTAACCATTCATTATATGAGTTTGCATTGGGAATTGCCATCAACTTGGACGGATTGTTAAGGTGGGCATATTCAGAATACTCACTTATGAATGCTTCCGACAGCACAACAACTTTATCAGAATATGCGTAAACTGTGCGATAGAGGTCGCGGTTCCTATATGGATAATAAATCTTGTAGAGTGGATAAATAACAGTTCTAACCAAGTCTTTCGCATATTCCGTTGCCCCATGGTAATGCGATAACCCCTTGTAAAAGGATCTGAAAGTAGTGCCATATTCCTCAAAACCGGGATTGAAATGTAGCACACTAATCATCTTGAAATGTAGCTTGTGACATTGTCGTATTCTGAAGAGCTCCTTTACCATTCGGGTCATCTTTTGTAAAATAATGACATCGAAGTCGTGTTCTATAAGGAACTGCTCAAAAGAATTCTTTTCTATGTTGATACGGCCTTCGAATGGTGTCAACGGATAGCGCTTGTCGATTTCCTCACTGTAAGCCAGGTAGCAATGATGTCCTAAACGGGTAAATCCAGTACTGATTCTCGCAGTGATACGTTCCGTACCCCCCTTGGTTTCTGAGACATCACTCGTATTATAAAATAGTATTTTCATTGTTCTTTATACTGCTCTTTCAGGATCTGCAATTCTTCCAGTGTGTAGTATTTTCTTTCATCCGTTTTGGCAGGACCGAGCACATGTATGTCCCTAAGAATTTTTGCCCCCAAATACCTTAGTTTACTTTTATTGCAATGGCTCAGTGGCTTATATTTCCACTGGGTTTGTTTGTAATACTTTATAAATTCATAGCTGTATGGATTGCAGTCCTCTACATGCCATGGCTTTTTGTTGTCGGTAAAATGTAAAAGAACGGGGTGACAGATCGCCTGTTTCAAATCATCCTCATAATTTTTATATCTTTCCCCGAATTGATTGTATTCAGGCTTCCAAAGAAAGCCATTCTGTACATTATAGCGCATCGGGAGGTTCATCTTCTGGTCGTGCAGCGTAATGTTCAAGACATCCTGGTCGTGCAGCACGATTCGTTCAGGCTCATTGGCTATCAAATATAGAAACTTTTCTTTCAGCTTGTGCTCGCGCCAGTAATCAAGGTTGATAAGCAAAACACCTGCGTTGAAATATCCTTCTTTGGGTGAATATCCAAGTTTACTAAAGTCATGTTTGGATTCTGCCATGTCTGTAACTGTACCAACAGCATAATTATCTAACGGCAAATTCCATAATGAGTTTAAAGAATCCGTATTGATAACATCGCCATCTATATAGATTACTTTGTGAATATTTTCGGGTAGAATGTCAGTTACCACCAGTCGATAATATGTGGCTTGTGTGATGTATCCACTTTTGGCATCCCCTCTTCTCAATTGTGGAAAATTTGAAAAGTATTCACTATCCACCAGATGAAAGACAACCTTATGGTTAGAGGTTTGAGCAATAACTTTTTCCAGCTGTCTTTTATGTTTAGATTTAACATCGTTATCGATAATGATGTGAAAAATGACCTCAGACTTTATATTCTGAATGCTAACAGATTTCATCGTAACAGATGTGGGCATGATGTAGTTGCAATCTGTGCTTAATAAAATGTGTATAGAATCCATGTTTTTATTTCCTGTGGATGATGTTATTCTTTATTATTTCTTGGAGAAAGGCTAACTCTTTTAAGTGGAAAAGCCTCGAAAATGTGTAGTATAAAACTATACCTGCCAATATGCCTGTAAATAATTTAGCATAATCGTTTGAAAGAGCGAGATCAATTAGGTATATACCTATACCCATGAAGACAGAGACCATTAATGAAGGTATCAGGTCTTTCATTTGTGTTCCCCAGCCGAGATTGATTAGTTTTCCCGTGTAATACGTATTGATAAATAGTGCTATTAAGGAACAAAAAACCGAGCCTACGCACATCCAGAGGATTCCATATTTGATGGTTATAGCAAGGACAGATATTCCTATTGCTTTCTTTATTATTTCTAATTTTAGAAATAACTCTGATCGTCCACTTACTTGAAGTAGATTCAAATTCAATGCATGTATTGGATACCACATCATATCAAAGCATAATATTTGAAGCATGATGACGCAGGGTAACCATTTTTCCGTTATCAGCACGACAACGAAAGGGCGGGCTAATACCGCTAAGGAAATCATGATAGGAAACAAAATATAGGCCGAAATCCTTAGCATCTTACGATATGCATTGGCGAGACGCTCCTTGTCATTTTGTATGCTGCTCAAAACGGGGAAGGCAACGCTGCCGATGACATTGGTAAACGTTGTCGCTGGTAAACTTGAAAACGATGAGCTTTTGGAATAAAAACCTAAGTCGCTGGAACTAAATTTTTTTCCTATGACGATGGGATATAGATTTTGGTAAACAACATTAATAATTGTAGATATCAATAATTTGGATCCAAATGCGAACATTTCAACTGCAGATTTTTTTGAGAATTTATAACCTGGGAACCAATGCTGATAGTGCCAATAAAGGATTGCGCCAGAAAAAATGGTAATGATTTTAGGTACGATTAATGACCAAACACCACACCCCGTAATAGCCATCGCAATGGAGACTATTCCTTGAGCAAAAGAGTTGATCACATTGATTGTACTTCGTGCTTTAAACTGTAAGTCTGCATATAATTTGGTTCCTTGAACTGAAATGAATGACCCTAAGAATATATATAGCGCATCGAAGTATAAAATCTTTGTGATAATGGGCTGTCTAAAGTATGATGCAATTAAAGGTGCACAAAGACAAAGTAGCGACGCCATTATTACAGACATCCCTACATTGATATCAAAAACGGTGGAATAATCTAAATCTGTTCTGTCTTTTTTCCTAATCAATGCACTACTGAACCCAGAATCTACAATAACTCCTGAGATGGTGACAAATACAGTTACCATCGCCACCAGACCGTAATCTGACGGAGATAGAAGCCGTGCCAAAATAATGCCGACGATAAAAGTAACCAGTTGTGTTGAGAATTTCTCAAAAAATCCCCATATTATTCCGGAAAGTGTCTTTTGTCGAAGACTATCATTTGCCATGAGAATAAGAAATTTCGTCCAATAGACTTCTTAGGTATATTAGTTGGTTGTTTACCTATTTTTATTAAATAGGCTTCTATTGTTCTTATCTATAATTGTCTCTTGTTTTATACTGAATGCTTACTAATTTTGTGAATGTCTTTCCTAAAAAGGCTAACCCTTTCATGCAAAGGATTAGACATTTCTTCAAGGGCGAGAATAATTCTATATGCTTTAGATGTCCCTTCAGATAATACTCACTATCTTTATATAATTGTTCAACGATTAGTGGGGGGAAAAGAATTTCTAATGATTCGCGTCTGGATTTTAATATATCATTCCAGTTTTGCTTTGAAGAACTAATTCCATCTAAATTGTAATTGCAAACTATCGTATTAACATATTTCCATGTACACTTGTCTATGATAACCCATTGTAGCCAAGCTTTCCAATCGGAGATAATTTTTTCGTTTTCGTCGTATCTATATTTATCAAACAGTTTCCTTTTTATGAAAGTAGCTTGGTGGGAAAATGTAGAGTGCATTAGCATCATAAGAACATTTTTTTCATGGTGGTTTAAAAAATTACCATTTGGCAGTACTGCGTAACCTGATACTATATCTAAATGGTCGTTCATTTGATTACGCATTTCTTGCAATACATTTTTATTATGCAGTGTATCACCACTGTTTAAAAATAAGATGTATTCTCCTTTAGCTTTGTCAATGCCTTTGTTCATCGCTGGATAAATTCCTCCATCTGGTTCTGAACAGTAATAAGACAGATCCTTTTTTACCTTGTTTATTTCATCTTTGCTTCCGTCTTGAGAACCACCATCTATTATTATATACTCAAAGTCTTTGTAATCTTGACTAAGGACGCTGCATATTGTATCAGAGAGACCTTTTCTATTATTATAATTTATTGTTATTATTGAGTAAAAAGGCATGACTCCTGGAATTTGATTCGTATGAATATACTATTATCTAAAGTGAAAGTCTTTTTCTAATAATTTGTCTTCCCCATCTATTGCTATATGTAATCATTTTTAATATATTTCTTACGGAAACTATCTTTCCTCGCTTTGAAAGTTTAAAAATTTCTCCGAATAAATTGGCATTATTTGATTTGGATATGTCAAAGCAATTTTTTACAGCATCCTGGTATACCTGTTTTTTGTGTGAAGATCCACACAAAGACTTGTCAAGGAATAATCTTATTGACAAAGAACTTTCAATAAAATTTATTTGCTTGCGAATATCTGTGCTATGGCTTGCTGAATTTTCTAATATTCTGTATTCTCCAGTTATCCGATTCATGAAATATATATCTGTATGGTATGCAATATACAGCCATAAAGGATAATCTGCCATTAACCATGTTTTGGGCGGATTTATTTCTTTTTGAAATTTAAAAAAAAATTCCGACCTTAGACATGTTGTCAATGTTATTATTGTGTTTAGACCTATAAGTAATTTTTCAAAGTTGGTTTGCCTGGCCCAACCTAATGATCGCTTCCCCGTGTTTTCCTCAAACTGATAGGCTTGTGTATATACCATCCCACATTCTGGGTGGATCTCAAGATAATTCACTTGCTTCTGGAGCTTTAATGAGTCGGTCCAATAGTCGTCGCCCTCGCAAAAGGCTATGTATTTGCCATGTACATATGGTTCAAGAAGTTTGTTAATGCCTGAGAAACCAATTTTGCTATATTGGTTTTCACTTTCATAGACGGGAATGATGATACTGGGATATTTTTCTGCATACTCTTGAATTATAGCTCTCGAATTATCAGTTGAGCAATCATCATGGACAATAGCCTCTATCTTGAAATCTGTTTTCTGCATTACAAAACCGTCCAAGCATTGGCGCAGGTATGGCTCATGGTTATACACCAAGCAGATAATCGTAACAAGTACTGGATCTGTTTGATTAGAAGGCATCATTTTCTCTTTTTCTTAACGTGAACTCAATAATTTATCTAACTTGCGTAGATGTGCTAATTAGCGGATCTTGATTCTCCCGCTGACCACAAGTTTGAAACCCAAAGATTTTCTAAACTGCTCCTCCTTTTCCCTATAGGAAGCTGGATAGGGATGTCGCCTATTGCTTGCATATGCTAATCGATGATTGAAGGCAATATTGTCGTGGCTTGCGTTGAATATTTTGATTGTCGATTCCAGTTGGCCGATAGCCTTGCTGATCCATTGCTTTCTAACATCTTTCAGTTCAATGAAATAGATATCTTGAAAATCTTCTGTTAATATCATTGCATCGCAAATGGAGATCTTGTTTTGCGTTTGAGGATCAAGCACTCTAATGTTGTTATCAACGGGTACGAAGTCGTATGATAAATGTTGTGGATTTATGATTACCACTTCATTGAGATGGTCTTCAAAAAGCATTCCAGCTGGTTCTTCCCTTTCTCCATCCTTGATATAGACCACTTCATTTCCCCTAACTGTGGGGTAAATTCTATTTGCGATTGCCAGGAAATCTACCTGCCCTAATTGGTATGTCGGCATTCTTCTTCAATATCCAAAAGTTCGTTGTACATATCATTACAATCCTCCAAGGCGATATTCAGTAGGTTTTCATCCGAAGGCATGTCACCGTACTTAGAAAGTTCCCGAACTTGTCCATTATCCCGTATTTCATAAACATTCACGTCATCACCTGCCACAAAAGCCGCCTGAGGCACGATGTGCGACAACTTTTCCGCCGCGTCAGGATATGCAGTAGCGATGTTGTTTGCCTTAATAGCCAAAGACAGATAGTTGAGCAGATAAGGACTGTGGGTAGTCATGATGAGGAGATTGCCTTCTGCCTTGTTCTTGTCTATTAGTAATGCCTGCAAGACGCTTTTCTGCGAGAGGGGGTAAAGATTCTGCTCCGGTTCCTCAACAATATTGAAGAAGCAATTCAGGGTGTATCGCTTATTAATATTTTCTATCATTGCTGACTTGACAGCTTCTTGCAAATTATCCGATTCCAGGATTTTAGCAATTTCCATGCTCAACTGGTCCCTTTCTTCGGCACTCTGTGGTTCCCCTTCTTGCTTACGCACCATATCCGCCAGATAGTCCGATACGAGAACGAGAGGGGCCATCGATTGATAGCCACTGGCTGAGTTTTCTGCTCTCACACGGTAATCTTCGCCCATAATCCAAGTTACCTTGTTCAACCGGTCGTATTGTAGATATACATCTTTTACAGGAAGTGCCACTTTTCCCTTCAGACTTTTTAGAGCTTTAAGATATTCGTTTTGCATCGTCTGAAGGTTTGACGGCAGGCGTCTCACTTTCTCAGCATGTTCAATAGCTACCATCATATTGCGCTCTGCTGGCACATACATAATTTTTGGCATTTTGTAGCTATCATGCTTCTTTTGTATGAGCGTTAAGTGTTTGTTTTCATAAACAAAGACGAAGTCTTCGCTCTCATACCTTATATAAGAGTCGTCTTTGAAAAAATCCGTTATTCCGTGATAACCACAGAGATTATTGCGAAAATGATTATATCCCGTGACGTATTTTTCGGTTATCTCGTGCTTCATGAGAGATTTCTCAAGCCAGAGGCAGGTGGAGATCAGCTTGGCACAAGTGCTCTTTCCGCTGCCCTGCTGGCCGCAGAAAATAGTGACCGGAGAGATGGCTATCTTTCCTGTGTTTCTTATAGGACCTATGTTACGTATTTCTATTGTTCTCAAGGATTTATATCATTTAAATGTAGATGAAGGCATTAAGATGATAATTCTAATGACCTAAAATGGTCTTTATCTTTAAGGTCTTATCGTTTTTTATAGAGTTGAAATCAATGTGGAGGATGCTTTATCTACCAATTAATGATTTCTCACCTTGGCTTCTGTCGCGGTGCCTTACAGCCGGCGTGCCGTAATAAATACCCCAGGGATCTAATGATTTATTGACAAGTGAGCAGGCACCTACAACACTTCCCTCTTCTATCGTTAGATTGGGAAAAACTACGCATTGGGCTCCAATTTGTGAAAAACGTCTCAATAGGACGCGCCCCCCGGTGACGTGAATTTTAGAACTATCGTGTACAGGTCCTATCAGATAGTCTCCGCCGAAGTCGTCCATGGCAGAAAAAATTGTGCTTCGAGGTGAAATTCCTGTATAGTCCTCCAACGTGATACCCATGGACCCATATAAAGCTACATAGGCAGAAATATGAACGTTGGAACCTATAGTAATATTCCCTGACAGAATACAGAAATCATCAATCCTTACATTATCCCCTAATGTGATGCCGGCAGCTCCATATATGCTGCATTTTCTGCTTATTAAGACATTGTGACCGTAAGATTTTAATCCCACGTGAGATAACTCTTCTTGCGAATAAAACGAACTCATGTTTATCCTTTTACATAACCCTTTCGAGAGGGGTGCTAATTTTTTATGCAATCAATCACTCTTTGCAGGTCATTATCGCTCAGCAGGTGATGCATGGGTAGACAGATGACTGTGTCGGCCATTTTATGTGCATTTGGCAGATTCTCTGGTGAGGCACTATCCAGTCCGCGATAAGTGGAGAATTCGCTGATGAGCGGATAGAAATACCGACGGCCCCAAACGTTACGCTCGCGCATTTTAAAATAGAGCTCGTCACGACTCATGCCATATTTCTCAGCATCGACGAAGATGGGAAAATAGCTGTAGTTGTGCACTACACCGGGCATGTCATCAAAGTATGTGATGCCCTCTACTTCTTTCAAAGCTTTGCGGTATTTAACGGCCACTTGATGACGTGCCTCGATGGCCTTGTCCACATTCTTTAGGTTGACGAGACCATAGGCCGAGCGGATCTCATCCATTTTGCTGTTGATGCCTGGCCCAACGACGGTGGTCTCATTGGCAAAGCCGAAGTTCTTGAGATAGTCGATACGTTGCTTCATCTTTGCGTCGTGCATCACCATAGCACCGCCCTCAACCGTGTTGTACACTTTTGTGGCATGGAAGCTCAGTGTGCTGAGATCGCCGGCTTTGAGCACAGAGACGTAGTCACCTTCGCTCTTTGAAAGAGTCTTGCTCTGCCGACTGTCCACCTTCACGCCAAAGGCATGGGCTGCATCGTAGATCACCTTCAACCCGTATTTGTCTGCTATTTCCTGAATAGCGTCCACATCGCAGGGCTTGCCGTAGACATGCACAGGCATAATGGCAGTGGTGCGCGGTGTGATGGCTGCCTCTATCTTTTCGGGATCCATGCAGCCTGTAGATGGATCGATGTCTACGAATACGGGCTTAATACCGTTCCACCACAGTGCGTGGGTCGTGGCCACAAAACTATATGGAGTGGTGATTACCTCACCGGTGATACGAAGAGCTTGGAGAGCTGTAATCAGGGGTAAGGTGCCGTTGGTGAATAGACTGATATAGGGGACACCGAGGTATTCGGCCAGTCCTTTCTCCAATTGTTGATGGAACTGTCCGTTGTTGGTGATCCATTTTGACGCCCATATCTGCTTTAAATATTCATTGAATTCGCCAAGGTCAGGGAGTAATGGCGATGTTACGGTGATGATATTCTTGTTCATTCGTTTGTAAAATTCTTAAAATTTATTATCCTTCTTGCCTATATCACTTATGGCTATCAAGTTAATATGTGGAACCAAGGCTGGTCACGAAATTACAAGAAAGTACTCTTGTTTTATGAAAAACATGACGAGTAATGAAAAATTATTCATTAATTCATCCTGTTGGGATTGGCTGCTGATGGCAGCCGCCAAATGGCAACCGGCGGGGCGGCAAATGGGAGCCGGCGGGCTGCCAAATGGCAACCAGCGGGGCGGCAAATGGAAGCCGGCGGGGCGGCAAATGGAAGCCGGCGGGGCGGCAAATGGAAGCCGGCGGGGCGGCACATGGCGGAAGCCATGTGTAAAGGCTTGGGAAGTGGGGATTGATGGTGTTGTCATGGTTTTTGGACGTTATTGAGGCGGAGGGAACGACACAACTCCCTCTCCTTCTCCCTTTGGTGTGGGGGGAAGAAGAATTGTGAAACTCCCGTTCTGGCATCCGCCTCCGTGTTTGAACTGCAGTTCGCAGAGAAGAAAGTCCAGAAAAACCATAAGGGGACGAACCCCTATTCACTGCAAAAATACGAATTTATCTTGGGATATACAAATATTTTCCATAAATAATCAGTTATGAAAAATCTTTAGATCAATG
>OMXX01000151.1 GCA_900315105.1 uncultured Prevotellaceae bacterium
CGCACTTACAGCGCTCCTTTAATCACGCATCTATAGAATAACAGCCCTTACGGACTGCCCTATTAGGTGTCGGGCTTTCAGCCCTCGCTGTCTTGAATTCGTCGAACTCACGTTAAATTAAAACATTAATTTAGACAAAAATTTATGAGGATTTAAACCATAAGGCTCATTAATGTCAAAATTATTCGCAAAGCTCATCAAGCTGAAGCAAGTAATGTTGTATTGATGTCCGAATTAATGTTATACGAAGTAGAGAAATGTTTTCGTCGACTTGCTTTAGTTTGTTGAGCCTTAGCGACTGTCATGCTGATGAGCTGCAGCGAATAACAATTCACGTTATTTACTTTCTTGGAGCAATATAATCTTCGGGATTGAAACTTTTGATGTCAAAGTACGGAGGTTAGAAACACAACCGACAGATATAGTCTTTTTCTATTCACAAGGAGATGTAAATGCAAGTGTTTCGCTTGCAAAGTTAGTCTATTTTGGGCATGAAACAAAATATTTTCATTGAAATCATTAGTTTTTTTTACTTCACGTTGGATATTCATTTCTTTTTGAGTATCTTTGCACATTATATATAGATAGGTATTCCTAATAAAATAGTAATTAGTAACTCATAATTAATTTGATATACCCACAGAATTTCGAACAGAAGATAGGCTTTACAGAGATAAGGTCTCTGCTTAACGAGAGGTGCCAGTCGTCACTCGGAAGAGAACAGGTTAGTGATATGCATTTTTCTGACAATGCCAGCGAGATTACTGAATGGCTGAGTCAGATTCGCGACCTCAGAAAGATGAAAGAGGAACGCGAGGATCTTCCGTTGCAGCATTTCTATGACATGCGTGACAGTATTGCCCGTATGCGACTTGAAGGCACTCACATGGAAGAGGAAGAGCTGTTCAACCTGAAGAAGTCTCTCGACACTATCGATGCCCTGATAAAGATTGTCCGTAACGACAACATAGAGGAAGATACAGAATCAGAAGAGCGGCTCACGCCAAAGGAGGCTTTGGGATATGGCAAAACATATCCGGCACTCTATCGTATGGCAGACGGCATAGCCACTTTCCCTGAGATAGTGAGGCTGATTGACAGGACCTTGGATAAATTCGGTAAGGTAAAGGATAGCGCCTCCCCTACCCTTCAAAGAATTCGCAGGGAACTGGCACAGATGGAAGGTAGCATATCACGTATTCTTGGGGGGATATTGCGTTCTGCCCAGTCGGAAGGACTTGTGGAAAAGGATGCTGCTCCGGCTTTGCGTGACGGTCGTCTCGTAATTCCTGTAGCCCCGGGATTGAAGAAGAAGATCCGCGGTATAGTGCATGACGAAAGTGCCTCTGGCAGAACAGTTTATATAGAACCGGCTGAAGTAGTGGAGGCAAACAATAAGGTTCGTGAACTTGAGAACGACGAGCGTCGTGAGGTTATCCGTATCCTGAAGGAGATAGCCGCAGAGATTCGTCCTTGGTGGAAGGAGATGCTTGATTCATACACCTTCCTTGCAAAGATGGATTTAGTGAATGCGAAGGTAAGTCTTGCGGAATATTTTACGGCTATCGAGCCACAGGTAAAGACGAAGCCGATGGTGGATATGATAGAGGCTCGTCATCCGCTCTTGCAGCTTTCACTTCAGAAACAGAACAAGAAGGTTGTTCCATTGGAGATAAAGCTTACAAGCGAGAAGCGAATACTTATCATTTCCGGTCCTAATGCCGGTGGTAAATCCGTATGTCTCAAGACCACAGGACTTATACAATACATGCTTCAATGCGGATTGTCAATTCCTGTCAGCGAGAGAAGTACACTTGGAATATTCTCCGATATAATGATTGACATCGGCGACGAGCAAAGTATTGAGAATGACCTTTCTACGTATTCTTCTCACCTCACCAATATGAAGAATATGATACGTCAGGCAGGTCATCGCACGTTGATTCTCATTGATGAGTTCGGTACGGGAACTGAGCCGGGGATTGGTGGAGCGATAGCCGAGGCTGTACTTCAGAAATTCTGCGAGCACGGAGCCTTCGGCGTCATTACCACCCACTATCAGAACCTCAAGCATTTTGCCGATTCCCACGAAGGCATAGCCAATGGTGCCATGCTGTATGACAGACATGAGATGAAGGCTTTGTTCCAGTTACAGATAGGAAGACCAGGTTCTTCTTTTGCGATTGAGATTGCAAGAAAAATCGGACTTCCGGAGGATGTAATCAAGGCCGCTTCTGATATTGTAGGACAAGACTATATCCAAAGCGACAAATATCTTCAGGATATTGTCCGCGACAAGCGCTATTGGGAGTCAAAGCGTCAGGCTGTTCATCAGCGAGAGAAGGATATTGAGAAGACTATCGCCAAGTATGAGACAGGTCTGACAGAGGTAGAGCAAGAGCGTAAGGCTATTCTCCGTCATGCCAAGGAACAGGCACAGGAGATAATCCGTGAGGCTAACAAGCGCATAGAGAACACGATACGCGAGATTCGTGAGGCTCAGGCAGAAAAGGAAGCTACACGTAAGCTGCGTGAGGAGATAAAGGCGTTTGAGGATGAGGTTAGCAAATTCGACTCTACCGCCAATGACGAGGCTATCGCAAGAAAGATTGCCCAGATTCAGGCAAGACGCGAGAGAAAGGCTCAGAAAAAGAAGGATGCAGCCGCTAACCCTCAAGTCAAAACGGACAATAAGACCGTTGCTGAGCCAAAGGTAGAAAGCAAGACTTCGACAAAGGTATTTGCTGCTGGCGATACTGTACGTATCAAGGGAACGAAATCTGTCGGAACCATTGACTCTATAGACGGCAATGGTAAGATGGCGGTTGTTATCTTTGGAGATATGAGAACGAAGATGAGGACAGAACGCCTTGAGCATGCAGATGCCCCTGTTGCTTCTCCAGACACTTCATCAGCCAACAAGCACGCCAATCTCCTTAACGTATCTCTTGAGAAGACTACACGAGAGACGATTGACAACAGACGCTCTTCTTTCCGTCAGGAGATAGACGTAAGGGGAATGCGAGGCGACGAGGCTATGAATGCCGTTCAATACTTTATTGATGATGCCATTCTCGTTGGCGTTACTCAGGTTCGTATTCTTCACGGCAAGGGCAATGGCATTCTTCGTCAGCTAATAAGGCAGTATCTAAATACTGTTCCTAACGTACTCTCGGCACGGGATGAACACGTTCAGTTTGGTGGAGCGGGAATTACCGTTGTTGAACTGGAATAATACAGAAAATCCTTGGGGACTACCCCACCCTAAAAGAAAAAAATATGCGAACATTCAGATTCTTAGAGCCTGACCACGAATGGAGACATATCGGCAGGAAACAATTGCATCCGTATTATCTGAAGATGCCACATAAGCATCTCTATTGCCCGACAAGGATAGAGAGTTTCATAGAATATGTGGATTTTGATATATACCAGAAAATCCGTATGGATTTCCTAAATGGCCGTTTCTGCTATCTCGCCAATAATGACGAGTATGCTTATATGCTCTTGTTCGACCTGATGAACGGCTATCCAGATGATGCCACAGACAGGGACTTTGAGAAACTGGATGATCAGCTTGGCGTGCTCAGAAGACTTTCCGAACCTGTGGAGAGTTTCTTTCAGGCATACATAAACAACTCAGAATACAAGGGGTATCTGAAAATGGAGCGTAAAGGACTTCTGAAAGAGTTCGTGGATGCAAATGTGAACTCATTCCGATTCCCATACCATGACTTGATAAGATATGAGGCCATTGACCGTTCCGTTCTGAAAAGAGACCATAAATGGAGAATGGTTGATACCTCTAAGCCTCTTGATATTGAAAAGGAGACAGAGCCGTTCTTCATGAATCCTGCCGAAGCAATGAGACAGAAGAGATGGAATATGTACAGCACATCGAATATGACATTCGACGAGCTTATTGCCTCTATGGATAATAAAGACTGGAAAGAATACATGGAAGAGCGTAAGGCTTTCCTCACCGGCCGTTTCCATGACCTTACGTATAAGCCTGCAGTTGCCCTGCATCTTTACTATGACGTTCTTGGCGGTCAGGAGAAAGCAGAAAATACAGATGAAGTAAAACTTGAGAACGAGCTTTGGGTGCTCAAACAGATAGGGTTAAAAGAATAACGTTAAAGTAAAAGTTTAACAACACAAGAAACTGTTTTTTCTGATTTGTCGGATGAAAATTAATGCGATATTAACGTGATATTAACGCGAAATTATACGTTCTCACTCTGTGAGTAAACATTAATTTCCACGAAAGCCACATTAATATCACATTAATTATGTCTTTTGTTTTCTGGTTCTAATTTACTGTTTTTATTTTTCTTGCAATTTACTTTCCTAAGTCCTCCGCGCAAGTAGACTCCTCCCCCACTCGCGTAAGCAAACCTTTCTGAACATATAACCGTTTCCCTCTATATTTTCGGAGAAAATAAGAGTGAAGAATTCAAGCTTGTCTTTTTACAAATAAACAAGCCTGTATTCTCCACTCTTAACTTTTAATTCTTCAATCTAAAAGAAATTACTTCTGCAACTTCTCTATTTCCTTGAGATTATCGCGAATCTCCTTGTCAGAGATAGCATAGTTGCGAAGATCACCATTTATATAGAGATCATAAGATGGCATATCGATAAGACCATGACCAGAGAGATTGAAGAGAATCACCTTCTTCTCACCTGTCTCCTTACACTTGAGAGCCTCACGAATAGTAGCGGCTATTGCATGACAGCTTTCCGGTGCAGGAATAATACCCTCTGTACGTGCAAAGAGTGTACCTGCCTCGAAAGTCTCAAGCTGTGGAATATCCACACCATGCATCATATTATCCTTGAGAAGCTGACTGACAATAACACCAGCACCATGATAACGGAGACCTCCTGCGTGGATATTAGCTGGTTTGAAGTTATGACCGAGCGTGTACATTGGGAGAAGTGGTGTGTATCCAGCCTCGTCTCCGAAGTCGTACTCGAACTTACCACGTGTGAGCTTTGGACAGCTCTCTGGCTCTGCAGCTATAAACTCTGTTGTCTTTCCATCCAAAATATTATGACGCATGAATGGGAAGGCTATTCCACCGAAGTTACTACCACCACCGAAACAAGCGATAACTGTATCTGGATATTCACCAGCCATCTCCATCTGCTTCTCTGCCTCAAGACCGATTATTGACTGATGGAGAGCAACATGATTAAGAACGGAACCAAGAGTGTATTTACAGTTAGGAGTGGTTGTTGCAAGCTCTACTGCCTCAGAAATAGCAGTACCGAGTGATCCTGGATGTGTAGGATCAGCTGTCAGGATATTCTTACCAGCACGTGTTGACATTGAAGGAGAACCTGTAACGGCAGCACCAAAAGTACGCATGATACTGCTGCGGTAAGGTTTCTGCTGCATAGTTATCTTTACCTGATATACAGCAGCCTCGAGACCATAGATCTTTGCAGCGTATGAAAGAGCAGCACCCCACTGACCTGCACCAGTTTCAGTAGTTACATTGGTTGTTCCCTCCTGCTTTGCATAATAGCATTGTGGAATAGCAGAGTTGACTTTATGCGAACCAAGTGGGTTCACACTCTCATTCTTGAAATAGATATGTGCTGGAGTATCAAGTGCCTCCTCAAGTGCATAGGCACGAACAAGAGGAGTTGAACGATAGTATCTGTACTTCTCCTGAACCTCCTCCGGGATATCGATCCATGCGTGCTCAGTATCAAGTTCCTGAACGCAGCACTCGCGTGGGAAGATATGGGCAAGATCATCAACGCCTACAGGCTCATGCGTTGCAGGATTGAGTGGTGGAAGTGGCTTGTTAGGCATATCAGCCTGAATATTATACCACTGTGTAGGAAGTTCATTTTCCTGGAGAATAAATTTCTTTTGTTTCATTTCGTTTAGCTTATAGTTATTAATTCTATCTTTTCCACTATTTACCAGTGCAAATATAACACTATTATTTGACTTATCAAAGAAAAGTATAAAAAAAATCTCCAGAAAGAGTAAATATCTTTCTGGAGAAATATCTGATTATTAAAATTTTTCAATTTCTTAAGACTTATACGCAGCCATAACCTTATTATAATATTTCTGCGTACTCTTGACCGTATAGTTAACACCACCGTTCCATATTCGGATAGCGCGTTCAATATCATTGGTCGGATTGTACTTACTCATAATCAGTACAAACATCTCCTTGCTTTTCTTTACATTGAAACGGTCCTTCAATGTGTACTTTTTCTTTGATCCCCTACTACGGAGAATCAAATTGCAATCCTCAACGAGAATCGGCTTTATCTGCATCGCACCACAGCAATTTCCATTACGTGCCTTTGGATTCCCTTCACTCTCAACTTGGGTTATAGCTTCCATAAGAGGCTCCCAGTCGAACATTTCTTCACCACTCTCTTTCGCACTTGCCTTGACGGCAACGAAAACCATTAATACAGTAAATACTAAAATCTTTGCAATCTTTTTACCTAACATAACTAAAGTTTTTCTGGAACTTGAGTTCTTGCAGTAAGCGTCTTCTCGTCAATGGGGAGTTTTGTAGCTATTGCGTTGCCTACACTCTCTTCATGATTTGTCAAGCAACAAATTCATGGAGGCAGGCTCACTGCACTCTAGACAGATGCAACAATAGTGTAGCGTCACATACTATCAGGTTCCAATTTATAATGTGGCAATAAAAATAATCCTACACACAATCTTTAATACCTTTATCGTATGCAAAGATACGACAAAAAACTGACATTTTGAAATATTTTAAGACTTATTATAATATAAAGTGTTGTTCTTTGACATTAATCAAAGGCAAAAACCTTACATTTTATAATTATTCACGTTTTTAAACTTTATTGTTTGTGTCCGTACACAAATATTATTTTTGATACTTAATATCAATATAATTCATAAGAAGAACCAGTCAATCTAGATTTTCTAGAAATTTCAGAAAACCTAGAAATTCTAGTCTATCTACTCCCCTTTTCCCATTACATAGAAAGGGTTGGATACTTGCAAATGATGAGCTTTTGCGAATAAAGGGATCTCTTTCACCTTCAAATGTATCTACTCCCCCTGGAGGGGGTAAGGGGGGTGGAACCTTCCCTTTGGGAAGGACTGGTTAGGCTACAAAAAAAGCCTCGCAAACTTGTCGTTCACGAGGCTCTGTTAGAAAGGAGGCGGCTACCTACTCTCCCGCATTGCATTGCAGTACCATCGGCGCAAGCAGGCTTAACTTCTCTGTTCGGAATGGGAAGAGGTGGAACCCTG
>OMXX01000042.1 GCA_900315105.1 uncultured Prevotellaceae bacterium
TTAATTGCCAAAACGCATCAATAATGCTACATCTTAATTGCCGAAGAATGCTATATGTTATTTTTCTTAAAAATGTTGCATGAAAATTTGCTGATTACACTTGCGCATGTCAACGTTACCATTGAACAGGTAGTATTTCAGATTCGCACTCAGTCCTAACATGTCCCTATCAGTTTGTTGAGCATCACGCTCAGGTCAAGCACATTGGTATTTCTTAGGAAGATGTTGGCACCACTCGTCAGTTGGATCTTAACCCATTTGATGGGCTCTGGAACTGCAGGCTTTACCGGCTGTATCTTGATGGTGGGCTGATTGCCTGGTGTGCCGACTATTTGGACGGGAGCGGTATCAGGCTGCTTCACCTCTACGGTCTTCCCGAGATTCTCATCCCATAGCTGATGGCGCTGCCAGTTCATAAACTTGTCATAGTTGACACCATACTCGGAGCAGAACTCCTTCAGATCCTTAGTCTCACTGCACAGCTGATACAGATCGTAGACTTCCTGATTTACTCTTCATACCTAATTTCTAAGCCCAAACACGCTTTTTTTCGATATATTTCTAAAAGCGATTTATCTCATCGTCTGCTGAGCCACTGCCGTTATATTTATCCTTGAAGCTGTTGAAGTTATAGCTGATTGAGGCAATAATGCAACGATTGAAGTTGTTTACCTTTCTGTTCTGTACCACGAAATTTACTTTCTTTACATCATTCAACTTTGACCAATCAAACAAGTCCTCTGCTTTCAGCGTTATTGTTAGCCTCTTCTTGAGCAATTGCTTTTGAACCATCATGTTGAATGTGGCATGGCTGTTCTGCTCGTAGATGCCGTGATGCCCTTTGATGTTCCAATAGAAATCGCTGCGGAAAAGCCAATCGCTTTTAAGTTCCACTGAGTTTTGAAATGCCAATAAACCGTATGGATGATTATAATCTACCTTTTCTCCATTGTATGTCAAAGAGAAGAAAGGCTTGTAAATACCTGCCGTAAAAGTTGGTCGCCAACAGTCGAATACTGGTGAAACCACACATTGCGCTCCTAACTGCTGAAAATCATTGGCGTTAGTTGACATCCAAGCAACGGTTCCTGGTTTACCAGATATAGCCACAATCGTAGGATGGATATAGTCTTTGATATACTGATAGTCCAACTTGAAGTCAAAGAAGCTATATTTCATGCTGACTTCTGTATCATACACATATTGTGGCTTCAGATAGATGTTTCCTTGCTCGTAATGGTATTGATTGTTGTAACTGACACTGTTGTTCAACTGTCGGAATGAAGGGCGATTCACCCTGCTGCTGAAATCGAGGTTCAAATCCACTCTGCCAAAAGAAGTAGAAAGCGAGAAAGAAGGCAGCAAGTCTGAGTAATTCGTTTTGTTTTTTACCTCACCTTGGTCTGTGTTGATGGCATGTACGAACTCATAGCGTAGTCCAAGACTTCCCCTCCATTTCTCTGACGACAAGCGGTAGGATACAAATCCTGCATATTTGGCTTCCTTGTTCTTGAATTGGTCATCGGCTATCTTTCCTTCCTCGTTCACAGAAATTCCCCATGACGAAATTTTACTAAAATCTGCGCCGAAGTCAAAACCATGTTTTTCGGTTATGTTCCAAGCAAATACACCTTTGAAAGCTACGGCACGGTTCCTTTGGTCATTTTGCATGTGTGTTAATTCCGAAGATGCATCCGTTTGGCTTGTCTCGGTTACTTGCTGCTGATGATTCAGTTGAGAATATACATAGTCGGCATCCAAGTTAAACTGCAACTTGTCTGACAACTTGCCGATGTAGTAAGCATTGACATTATGAAACTTTTCCTTTTCCGACTCATCTGTCTTATTGTCTGTAGAAGTCAAAAGCTCATTATTCTTGTAAGTCAACATGTAGTCGTAAGGGGAATCAAGCAACTTATAGTTGGAGAATGTTCCCATGTATTTGCCACCAATGGTGTGGTTCTTGTTGATGGCATAGTTCATGCCTACGCTGTAATCGTGAGAACGAGAACGGTCGGAGTATTCCGAAGCAGAAACCTCATGGAAAATATCTTTTTCGTAATTGGTTTGGTCGATGTCATAGCGAATGTCGCTTCTTGTATTGTCATACTGATAGGCAAGGAAAATATCCAATGCTCCCTTGTGGATGTTGAGGTTGATGTCCTCATTGTTTGATAAATTCTTGTGTCTTGAAAGTTCCGCTCTGGCAATGCCAGAAAGACCATCAAGTTTATTGTGTATGGTGCTGATGGCTATCACGCTTCTTGTGTCAGCATCGTATTCTGCCCCAGGATTAGTGATAAGTTGAACAGACTTTACATTGGAAGAGGAAAGCAAGGAGAGTTCTGAAGCGTTTGCTACCTTTCTGCCATCTATGTAAATAACAGGCTCTCCCTTTCCGAATACCTCGTATTTGCCATTAGTATAAAGCATACCTGGAACGTACTTGATGACATCAGCAGCCTTGCCGATATTTTGCAAGTTGGAGTTTTGGACGTTGAGAGTAAGTCTTCCGTTTTCTCTTGAAATGTATTTGCGATGTCCAACAATGGTGACATCGTTCAAAAGGTTAGTGTCTGCCGACATACGAATAATCCCAATATCCTTTGTAGTTATAGGTAATTCAATAGTTTTGTATCCTATGCAACTGATTTTTGCAACCATTGGGACATCAGGACACGATATGGAAAAACGACCATTTTCATCACTAACCCCACCAGTTATGAGAGAGCTGTTTATCTTTGACAGCAATGAGATAGAGGCAAATGACACAGGATTACCTTCTTCATCAATAATCAATCCTATTAAAGCGTCTTCTGAGTCTTTGGCTATACAATAAACATGTGTATCATTATTTAAAATGTACACATATCTATTATATATACCCCCATATCCAAAATTGCTTTGTATTATAATAAGTGAAAATAAAATGATTTTTTTCATTATGGATATTATTTAAGTAAAGTTTTTAACGGATAAATATGTAACTCTCCACAAAAAGTCTTTGTGTTACAAGTATCTCTTATAACAAATATAACTTTATTCTTTTTTTTATTAAAACTTAAAAAGGATAAGGTTGTAACTGTTTTACTATTTTTTTCCACACAATATCGTGTATATAAGTTTTTAGAATTAATACTCGATGAAGCTATTTCTATTTATAAATATTATTGGCGACAAAGAAAACTCCAGTAACTAAAAACAAAGGGAAAATTAGCAAACTTATAAGTTTGTTACTTAATTTCACCCTAAGCATTTCTTCAAATTCATGACAATGTTTCATTCTAAAATAATTTGGTCTTTCATTAATTTATAATAAATACCTCTTTTATTCATGAGCTCTTCATGTTTTCCTATTTCCTTTATTGTTCCATCGCTTATAGCTATTATTTGGTCTGCATTTTTTATTGTACTAAACCTATGGGCTATGATTACAATTGTTTTCTTTTTTTTCCGTTTTTGTAATTTTTCTATAATTTCCATCTCATTATGTGCATCTAAAGAATTCGTAAATTCATCTAAAAATATATAGTTAGATTCTTTATATAATGCTCTTGCAATTAGTAGCCTTTGTAATTGACCTCCACTTAATCCATGACCTTCTTTTCCGATAATTGTTTGGTATTTTTTAGGAAGACTATAAATAACATCATACAGATTAGCAAACCTCACCACATCTTCTAGCTTGTTGTAATCCGTATCTTCTTCTGTTAAATTAATGTTATTTTCAATGGTATCATTGAAAATGTAACTTCCTTGCATTATGACAGAACATTGTCCTCTCCAATTTCGTATATTTACGCGATGTAAATCAATATTGTCAATTTTTATTTCTCCCAATATTGGCTTATAAAAGCCTAAAAGAAGTTTGAACAATGTTGATTTACCACTACCGCTAGCACCTACTATTGCTGTAATTTTCCCAGCAGGAATACAAAAACTTATATTTTTTAAAACTAATGGTGTTGCAGGGCTTCCATATCTAAAAGATACATTTTGAAGCGTAATATCATGAATCTTATCTTGTTGTACTTTGAGCTTTGCAGACTCAGAATTGTCCCCAATGTGCAATTCAGAAATCCTTTCTAAAGCAATTTTTGCATTTTGCCAGTCATGAACAAAACCAATCACTTGGCCAATTGGACTCTCCAACTGACCTAGAATAAATTGTATAGACAACATGGTTCCTATGGTAATACTATTATTGATAACCATTGTCGCACACAAGTATATTAATATTAAATTCTTTATTTGGTTTATAAAAATACCTCCCACATTTTGGTATTGCTCTACAGTTAAACTCTCTATATTTAGTTTTAACAACTTTATTTGAGTTTGTTCCCAAGCCCATCTTTTTTTATTTTGTGAGTTGTATAATTTTATATCTATCATGCCTTCAATGAACTCAATCAAATTATTGCTATTTTGAGCCATTTGGATAAATTTAGAATAATCCAGTTGCTTTCTTTTCTCATAAAAAAGATAAATCCAAAGTAGATATAAAAATGTGCCAAGAATAAAAAAAACAAAAATCTTAGCACTATAAATAATTAAAACAACAGAAAATAAGAGCAAAGTCGAAATACAAAAAACTAAATCTGTTATAGTGGAAGTCAAAAATACTTCTATTTTATTATGGTCATTTATTCTTTGCAGTATATCTCCAACGATTCTACTTTCAAAAAAACGAATAGGCAAATTTACTAATTTATACAAGAAATCCGAAACTATTTTTATGTTAATTCTACTATTTATCTCTAATATTAATCTTCGACGTATCAAATCATAGATATTATTACTAATAACAAAAATAGCTTGAGACAGCAGTAAAAATATAACGATGTTAATTTGTTTATTTTTAATACCTACATCTACGATTTTTTGAGTTATAAAAGGAAACAAAAACTGTATTAAATTAGCAAATAAAACACATAATAAAACAACATATAAGTATATCTTATATGCTTTAAATTGTTTAAAGAAGAAAGTTACATTTATTCTATCTTTGTCATTTTTTACATTATTCTTTTCAAACGCTTTGTTTGGAATAAGCATGAGAACGATACCCGTTTCCGCCTTGCTTTTTCCATCCTTTGAACTACATAGCCAAGCTTTCTTAAATGTATCTACATTAACTTTCACCTTTCCAACACAAGGATCCATCAGGTAGAAAAAACAACTCGATTTTGTTTTTCTGATTGCATAAAGGACAACAAAATGATTTTGCCTCCAATGCAAAATACAAGGTTCTCCAAATTCTCTGATTAGAGCATCTAAGGTCAATTCATAACATGTAGATTTTAAAGAATAAGACTCACAAGCATTTTTTAGATCCAGCAAGTTTATTCCATTTATTGAGCAATATGTTTTTTTTCTAATTTTATATAAGCTTTGGCGAAGATGATAGTATTTCAATATCACTTGCAAGCAGACTGCCCCACAATCTTTAAATTCATGTTGCAAAATAGTTCCTATACGTATTTCCCTTTTCATCAAGAAAATACGAAATGCTAGAAACTGAAAAAAATAACAAAAAAAATTATACATAATCTTTGGCATTGACAATACCAGCTTTAGGACAACGTGGATCAGGATAATCCCATTTATCTTTTCCAAAAACTTTTATAATTTCTTTCCAACAAACTCCACCATATTCCTCTCTGCATTCTTTGAATATAGAACAACTATAACAAGGGCTCTTACAGCTTATTCTTTTCTTATCAATATAGTATAAATCTTTAGCTTTTGAGGAATTCCAAACATCCAAAAGGGTTTGGTTATTCAAATCGCCAATGATGAAAGTTTCATTCCAATATAATTCTTCGCAAATAGTGACTTTCCCATCTGGTAAAATGAATAGGCTAGAAAAGTTTGCCGAGCAAAAAATTGGTCTTTTTTTAGTAAAATACAACTTTTTGCTTTCACTTGTCATATCATTCGGAGTAGGATTCTCGTTTAAGTCTAAATTTCCACTAACTATTCTAAACTTTAAATTATGTTTTTTAAGTTCTTCAAAATATAAAGAAATAGTCTTTAAAGAATCCCGGTCTATCTTAACTTTTTCATAATTCGTGCGTTTTTCATAGATTGGAGATGCAGCGTAATCAATTTTCCAAGAGATAATATTCTCCTTTTTTGAAAAAAACTCCAATAAGGAATCCATATCTTCCGTAGAGTTATTTAGAGATGTCAAAATTGTATGAATTTGAACATCTATGCCATACTCTTCTAAACAATTGATGGTTTCTTTTATTTTAGCGACGTAAGTCTCTTTAACTCTAATAAGAGAAACTATATTCTTGGGAATTAACGTATCTAAAGATACTTGAATGTCTTTTACCCCTATCTTCTTGAGAAATTTCACATCTTCTTTAGTTATAGGTACCTTGGTTGAAATATAGGGATTATAACCATGTTGGAATAAGACTGTCAACATCTGCTTCCATTTTGGATATTTAAAAAATTCTCCTCCAATAACATCAAAGGAAACTACCCCTAAATCACGTGCTTCTTTGATAATTGCTTTGACCCTTTCAAAAGGAAGCAAATGAGATGACGGCTGTTTTCTATTGGCATAACAATAAATACAGTCTGTATAACATTTAGTAGTAACCATAAATGTTAGTCTACTTGGAGTATAGTGCCTATCTGTTTTTATGCGCAAGCTGTTGTAATTGAACTTTTTATAATCATAGATTGTACGAGATATGGGTGAATTTGACGAGACCAAGGTTTTTCTTGGGAAAATTAGAATATTTTCAGAATCTATTTTTACCCCAATATTCTGCGTATTTTCTAAGATTTTAGTACAAAATGAAGATATTATATCCTTATCAGTTTGTAAGAATATTGAAGCTTCATTCACTGCATCTGAAAATGAGGTCTTACCTGTAAAAAAGGACAAAATCATGGCATGTATTGGATGTATTGTTGACTCGATTACAGGTTCCAAAGTCCTCAATGGATCTTTAGTCATTATTAAGACACGTCCAAAATCGTTTTTCAGAACATATTCAGGATTTAACGCTACATATTTCATCTATTATATAATTAAAATATTACTTAAAAAATCAGAAAACTCCAGGGACAGAATCTGAGAATGCATCCTGTCCCCGAAGCTTACAAAAAACTAAGTGTTCTTCATGCAAGAAGAATTGTTATGGCACTTGCAAGAACCACCATCAATACCTTGCATTTCTTCATCAAGAACCTCTCGCATGTCTTTGCTCAGTAATTCTTGAGCAGCAATACTTAAATTAGTGTTCATAATAATAAAATGATTAAATTACATACCTACTCTATCTTAGCTTTTCGGTATCCGCTATATTACTTTTTTACAATTAATCTTTGTAAAATAAGTTTTCTAAAAACTGACACGCAAAAGTTTTTATTTTTTTCATTTTTTCTGCTACCTTCTATTATCTCATGCAAATCCGATGGAGACATAGAACATTGCTCTCTATACAAAGGCGTTAACAATTTGACATAGCCTTCAATTTGAAATTCTTTTATCTCTATCGTTTTCCCTGCACTAAAAGATGGTTTTAATAGTATGGCATGAGTGGAAGCTTCATTTACAACTTCTTCTATTTCCAGACTCTCATAATAAGGTAGATTCAGTATTCTAATTTCATCAGCACACTTAAATTGCATATTATACAACTTGTCATTTTGGAGTGACAATAGCCCTTGTGCATTAACCAATTCTTTTCTGTTTTTCCTTTCAATGTGGCATAAAGTATCTTTTAAAATTTCTTGCCTATAGGTAAAAACATAACTTTCTAATGAAAATAAAGAAGTAGTTTGCTCATCTTTAGGCTTGAAATGTTTCAAAAAGAATAACGAAGTACTTTTTAAGCTACCTCTAAAATATTGACTAAATTCATTAACACTTATTCTTTTTGACACTCGTGGGAAGTTCCGTTGTATCTGCATTCTACCTATATTATTTTCTGATAGGAATATCTTTATCGTAGCAAAATTTATAGTTTCGAGAATTTTCAATAAAACATTTTCCTTGAGTAACTTTTTCGACTGATTCAAATGGGGAGCAATTTTCCAAATGCTTTTATTTCGTAAAAGTAAATTGCTTTGTTGAATATTGACAACCTTATCCGTAACATCATCCAAAAATTCTTTAAACCAAATATTGCCTACACATTGATCAAGAGAAACAAACAATGCACATAACAAATGAATGTCTTGCAAGTCTTCCTTTTCTTGCAGTATTGAATTTAACTCAACATTTGCAATTATTCTTTCAAGTGATCTTTGTGCTAAATCTAGCGACATTTTTTGTTTCGTTATTTGATAATGATAGATTTGCAAAAGGAACATACAAGGAATACCATAGAATACACTTAAGTTGTCCCAATAAACTTGTTTGCAAACTATTTTAGTAGCATAGTCTAAGAAATATTTATCTTTAAATTGCTCATAAAAATGCAAACATGCAAATGATAACCAAATTTCTGTTGATTTTGCATAATTGGTGGCAAAAACATGAGAGATACATACCTCCCTTAATTCATCTATTTGGTTGTCTATAAAAATTTCAGCGATTTTTTCAACAGTTACACTATTCATATCATATTCTTATTTATCAAATTTAAGATTCTATCATAATACTCAGGAAATTCGAATATCAATCTTTCTAATACATAATCACCTATATTAGTAAATTTTTTAAGTGTACCAATAGTATGTATATATGTCTCATAATTAGGTATATTACAAAAATCAGATAGGCGATATTCACCTTTTAAAATTACTTGTAAATTAACTTTATTCTCACAACATAAACAATAAGCAAGAAATTGCTCAAAAACCATATTGAACTCCCCCTTGCTAATGTTGTTAAGTTTTGAGAGACTATCATAATTCTTGTCAACCATCATAAAGGCTTCTCTTGTATATTCCCTGAAAAAAGCCATATCATTACCGCCAAAAATTCCAGCATTTAGCTGGATTACATCATTTGGTGATGTTTTCCTTGCATTTCTTATAGCATCGGGTATATAAGTCAATACTTTTTCTATTCTATTAAAATAATCAATATTTGCAACATAGTTCTCCTCTAAACTTTGTCCAACAACATCTGCTGACATTATCCTATCATCAAATTTCTTCCACATATATACATCAGAATCTACATGGAGGAAAGGTTGACTCTGCAAAGAATAAGTATATATTTTACCAAAAGCCCAAAGATTATGATTCAATGAATCTAAACATTCTAAGTCTGTACTTACATTTGTGTATGGGAGCTCTAACATTTCATACAAAATGTGTTTTCCGTAAGAGTCTGTGTATAATTCTACATCATCATACATTTTTGCCAGTCTCAAACAACTAAGAGCCCAACTAGCATAAAAATATATTTTTTTACACCACCCACCATTTGAACGATATACAGCTTCTGTATTATCATTTATTCTCATTGGTTTAGACCAATAACTTTGTATTATTTTCATTGTGTTACAGTTTAAGCAAAAAGATTATTTAACTTTATTATAAACTTCTTTTGGGAAATAGGTCACTTTCTTTTCAGAAAAGAAGATGGAACATAAGCCGTTGCTACAGTAAACACTCCTCCAACTATGATTCCTACTCGTTGCTGTCCCATGCAACGTGCAACATTACCCTCAACTCCTTTAAACACTCCTTCTACAACTTTGACTTTTTCTCCTCTTTGAAAATTCGAAATCAGTCTTGACTGTATAATAATATCCATATTGACATGGCTACATATTATTTTAAAGCTTTCAATTTGGCTATTTGGTATAATATGATTTTGTTTCCAGAATGAATATGCTCATAATAAAAACGTAGGAAAGGAAGATTGACATTATCATAAACGAATGTTTTAATACATTCTTCTGTACCATAGGCAAAAAATATATTTGGCAAACAAGAAATCCTTACCTTTTTGCGTTTACCTTTTATTACTTTTACAATATTCATCGTTGGATAGAAAGCTGTTACTCCTTTGGCAACCAAATAGTCATATGCTTTTTTCTCTCTCCCATATGTGGCTCTTAGTACATACCATTGGGGAACAGTTTCCTGCTCTAATGCTTTTTTAAAACGAGCATATCTAGTGGACACCCCTGTAGAGGATTCTACAACAGCATAGCTGTTTCCTCTTTCGGGGAGGGCATTAGGGGTAAGCCTAGTGCTGGGAGTTTTTTCACCGTCTCCATTGGTGCTTACACTAAATAATGTAAATTCTTCGATTTTCATCTCAGTGTAATTTTTATTCTAGACAGAATCTTGTACCGAAGCATTTTATAAAACCTTATGAAGTAATTTATGAACAACTACAAAAGTTCTTACTTATGCTTTTGCGTCCAAATTTAATAAATTTCTTTATATAGCCCAAATTTTTCAACAACTATTTTGGATATTTAGATTATCTTAACACAAAAAACTACAACGTAACTACTCAGCACCCCTATAGGCATGAGTAATCGTCTTACTGTTGTACTACAGCAAGAATTGCATTGAATTTAGAATTTCCGTTCTTCATAGCAGTTTCTGCGATGGAGTGCAGCTTGGTAAAATCATCGGCACCGCTGTCTGTTCTGAAGCAACCACCGACTTTCTGCTTTATCTTGATTTTCCTCTCCCCGCTCACTAGCATTGTTATCGTATGGCACACTTGGATTAGAGAGAAAGGTGAACAGGTAGTCTTTGACCTTAAGGATACCTCTCTTGAATTTCTCAAACTCGTTATCTAAATGCGTGAGGCTTTCATCCAAGAGGTTCTTCATCTTAGTCTTCAGTACCTTTATCTTTCTAGAGGTGATGTTGCCCTCTCTTCTGAGAACTATAGAGTGTTCTATCAGTTGGATGAATCTCCGTGACCAGTCCTGGTTTGAATCCAATTCGTTCAGATACTCTGCATTCCTAAGGAGATGAGCCAGACAGACCTGATGATCCTTAACATTCATCTTGAAGTAGCTCTGGCGTCTGTCTGTCACAAGTGTCGAATAGGGAAGTCCCTTTGGAAACTTGGAATCTATGGCCTTCTGACCTCGCGATTCTGACTGGAACACTTATGTAAGCAGGTCGTTCTGAAATATCCAGTTCCAATGCAGATGCTTTCCTACCGCAGCACCTGTTTCATCGGCTTCTATGACAGACGCTGTTTCCAGCCTCTTGCGTATTTCCTCGTATGCACTATCTGCCTTGCCGCTATTCTCTTTGAGTATGTTCTGCACTGTTCCCTCACTTATATTCTGGCCGGACAGGTCGGATATAAGTTCTGCAATCCTTTTGAACGGAATACACTGCACTACATTGAGGTATGTCACCAGTGCACGGAGGTTGTCACCATACTTGATACGACAGTTGGGAGCTTCGCAGTTGTTTACGCAACCGCATTCACAGACCTTCTCGTAATACTGTTCCTCACAGGTCTCTACGACCACCTTGATATCAACAATCTGTGTCTTACGGATCTTCTGGCATGGTATATCAATCAAGAGCGTCTGGTTCTGCAATAGTCTGCAGTGTGTGACCCTTGTGCCCAGGCTGTCCACCGCTCGGCTTTCCGCTTGGCTTGTGAAGAGACTTTGTCCTGCGCTGCTCACATACTTTCTTGGGATGGAGGGATACTGCTGTTGCTGCTGTTTTTCTCGGGCAGGCAGGTTCAGTCCCTTAGGGAGAAGACGTTTATACGGCATCAATATTTCGAGGGCGCATACGTTGACGGCTTTGATTTCCATCGCCGCCTACCTTATCGTCATGCAACTGACTTCTATAAACAGCTGAATAACGAAAGTGCCACGGATTTAGCTGAAACAAAGCAAACCATTGCAAAAGCCATATCAGCCAGCGAGGGTTGTGAAAATGCGAACATGACCAGCGATTATCTGCTACTTGCCAGCAGCAATGCCAAAGACCCAATATCCAAGAGCTACAGACGTTTCCCCTTGGATGAGTTTGAGCTGTTTGTGAACAAGACAGAGCATCTGACTCGATATATCGAGTATGAAAGCGACAGTCTGACTTTCCGTCACAAGAAAGACCAGTTCATTCAACTGACGGTCGGTCTTGACCTTTTCGAGATGTTGCAATACATCGATGAGGGATTCAGTCCTTCGGTCAATGATCTTCGTGGAAAGTTCATTGAACTGCAGATATTCAAGAATCTGTTGGAAGCAAAGACATACTCGGAGATTCTTGTCACCAAGGACAACCGGCGTTTCGCCGTTGTCAAGCTTGACGATCAGAAACGTATTGTCATAGAACCATTAACGATAGGAAAGGAGGCAGAAGCATGAGCCAAGTACTGAAATTAAAGAAAGGATCGGTCGCTGGTGGATTCATGAACAAGGATATACTTTTTGTCGATGTGAAGAGTGTACGCCTTGACCGTGTCCTGACCAACCTGTTCCTGAAGATGTATGCCAACGGAGCACCACTAAGTCCTCTTATAAGGAGAGGTGGATATGATATTGAGAATATCGAAGAGATTTTATGCAAACTCGAAGAGAAAGGAAAGTTCAAGGGCGTTGCAGCCAATTCGGGTGCCGTGGAAGACTGGTTAAGAAGTTCCTTGCTTGAACTGGTCAACCGGGGCAATGTCGTGAAAGAGCATGTCGCGACGCTGAAGCCTCTTCATCTGTTGAGTTGGCGGTTGCAGAACACCAAGTATTGCCGTGACTACCGTGCCTCTGATCAACTTTATCTAATGCTACATAGCAACCCTTCCGTTATGGCTGGCCTTGTCAGCTATCTTAGCAAAGGATGGGACAAGCATTCTGGCAACATCGTAAGCTCTGAGAATCTTGATGTAGATACTACTGGCATTCTCTATCTTACCCAGCCGATGAAGGAGAAGAATAACACAAGAAAGGAAATTGAATCAACTCCAGAGCCTTTCCTTAAAGGACAGGCAGCTTTATTCTGTGATGACATTCGTCGTTTACTTCTTTATAAAGAAGTTCTTCCTCGGACTGTCTTCATTGACTATCTCCGCATTCTGTGTGGTTTTCATCTGTGCCTTTACACATTGAAGCTTGTTTACCTCCTTCCCAAAATGGTGGTTGCAGGGAAACGAGATATTCCCGACGACTGGTCGATGGTTGTCGACGTTACGGACAACCTGGACAGTCCGGTAGCTCCATACGCGTGCAACGATATGGAAAGAACGGAAAATGGATATGGACGATACATACGGGCTACCTATATGATTGACTATATTCAAAAGCGCAGGGGATGCAGTGTTGACGAAGCGTTGCGTATAGTAGAGAATGACAATAATCATTCTGATGGCTATTATGAGTCAGACTTGAACAATATTCGTGACGGGCTTCCCAAATCAAGTGAAACAGAGTTCGACCAAGACGACTTGAAAGAAATGCTGGAACTGTTTCCTGAAGATGATTACTTCGACAAGCTGATACACATATTGGAGAAATCAAACTTGGGTGCAAGCCAACTACGCTTTACAAGGGACTTCGTAGATTCTGTTTCTATGAAGAACACCTCTTCCAAACTGCTTGCCGATAGCCGTTCACGCCGTCATCCACGCCGTGGAGCATTGGGTTCTAAGTTGTTGGAGACCTTGGTACAATTACTTGTCATTCAAGACAAGCCCAATGGTGGTTTTGAGACGAGATCATTGTCAATTGATGAACTTGTGGAAGAGATTCGCAACCGATACGGGCTCATTATCAACGGGCTTACAGAAGACCGCTTTGCTGAGACAGGAGTTGAAGCCAATGAAGCCTTCCGAATAAACATGGAGGCTTTCAAGGACAAGCTCCGCCAGATAGGTTTCTATACGGATATGAGAGATGCCTATATCCTACAGAAGATTCGTCCACGTTATAAATTAGAAAGCTAATGAATGCGCAAATAAACACAATATATTACGATCGCTTCTTACAGCACGTTGTAGAAAGCTACACCCCTTTGCTTAAATCTGCAAAGGACGGTCACTGCATGAAGATAACTGGGCTGGCCATGAAAGAGTTGACAAGACTCCTTCCGATGCTTCGCCCCATCAACCCAAATGTCTCTGTATATATTCTTTCAGAGACAGAGAATGGCGATGAGTACATCCATGCGTCAAAGCTCATAGAGCTACGCAATGACCCTGAAAAGTCAGTGCTCATTCTCGTTCCGTCGAATAGCCGCACATCGGCAGAAGATTCATACGGAGACGCAACATTCCAGAACCTTTCTGTAGCTGAGCTGCAAGACTCTTTCTTAGGCTCCTTGATCAACGACATTCCACAGGATAAGTTGCATTGGTGGAACCAAATATGGGAGTTACTGAAAGAAATAACGGTTACAAAGGCTGCACTAACGAATTATATCCTTTACCTTGAGCTTCACGATTACAGTGATGAAGCATGGGGTAACGGGCTTTATCTGTTTGGACTTGTGCCTGACAGAGAACTTATTAAGGAAGCTTCCTCCATAAGGCGTCGGTTCATGATCAACTTGGAGAAAGTCTCATCAGCCTTGGGCGATTTTTCTGTGACGGCTTCAGACAGAATAATGGAGTTGCCACTAAAGAAAAATACTAAGCAACGGGAGCTGATGGTTTATCTTACTGGTGAAGGTGACTTTGATGACAGTCTTTCTCTTTTTGAGGACATTGAAGAGAACCATCCGGAGTTCAACTATGCTGCATTACCATTAAACATAGACGACAAAGGAGACATATTTATCAGAGTTGACATACAACCGGGCAAAGACCAGAAGAAAGAACTCGTAAAGTCTGATGATGGCTCCTACGTTATCAACATTTTGCAAGACAAGAAAGGAAAGATATCCTTTAAAGTCATAACAGACCCTTCTCCCAAGGATGATCCTGATATCGTAGCCTTTGAGATTGCCATCATTCGCGTGGAGGATTTCTCTGAGTGGGGTGTCTTGAAGAAGACCAAAGTCGGCAAGAACAAGAACGGCAGTAGACGTATGTCTGTAAGTCTGCCGTTCGGAATGCTTGAAGACGGCGAATACATGCTTCGCGTCAGGGCTGTAGACGAGAATGGTATCGTGCTTCCAACAAAGAAAGTATTCAGAGAGGAAAGAGTCCAGGCTTCATGGGAAGACGCGTTGGAAGAAAATCCTAATCTCAACATCGACCAATATCGCACGGATAACCATGTGGCCTATAGCAATGAGTCTGAGGTATTCTCTGTTATCACTTCAGAAGATCCGGTAGATGCCAGTAGCACTGTTGACAAACGTGCCAAAGTTGACAGCATTACCCAAGCGCTAATCAACTATCGCATTTCCCATCTCATAAAGAAAGAAGCACTGGAGATACCCGACGACAACATAGACAGGAATGCATGGAAAAAAGGCAATCTGAACAATACTTATCAGTTTGACTTCGGTACATCGTATGCCTATCAGATTCAGTTACCGAAGAAGCTCATACAACTTGAGCGTTGCTTCCTTGACCACGAAGACCAATTCGGATTTGTCGAAGCTCAGCTCAGTGCCAATCCAACTGATATCAAGCTTCTTGACCCGACAGACACCGCTATCCAAAAGCCCAAGTTCGCCAGTACCACGAAAGTGGACATTCCTGATGATTTGGTCGCTCTTAGACAGGAATTATTCGTGCTCATCAAAGAATCAGCAACTGACGAGGGTGAGAACGCTGGCCTTACCTGCACCTTCGATTTTGCTAAGAATATTGCAATTGTCAAGAACTATTTGCTATCTTACACAAGTTGGCTAAACTCATTGGCAGACCAAGACCTTGATGAAGAATCCTTAGCAGAAGTTCAGAACTTGGACACCGTTCTGCTCAAAGTGGAAATGCCAGATGCTACAGGCAAGTTTACTAACGTCAAGCTAATCACCCCACTACATCCGCTCCGACTTGCTTGGATTGTCAATCTTTATGAGCTATACCAGGATTGGGAAGAACGTACCCAAGAGGACTTCAAACGATACAAGTCAGCATGGTATAGAAAACTCGACAAGCTATTCCAAGGAGAATTACCTCTTGACGTAGCTCCACTTGTGCTTACAGACAAGTCGCTGGAGCAGGCATATCAATACATAGGTGAACTTACCTACGGTTGGGGCGCGTACTCACAGCCTCTCTTTGCAGAAGAGAATACATTTGCCGGCAGCTACCGTCAGCTAAAGTCGTATGTGTCAACATTACTGAACATCACACAGGACAAGCGAATAGATAGCGATGTTAGCGCAGCACTGGTGACAAGACATCTTGCGAATTATGTCCTGTCCCATCCTTATACCAACAAACTCGTCATCAACCTGTTCAATGCAGGTGATGCATCTGTGTTTGCCAAAGCACTGGTGACTCTTGAAAAAATAGGATTGGGGGGTGAGTTGTCCTACGAGGTCAGACTGTTCTCTGACGAGAATGTCCTTATGTCTGGGGAAGCTTTCCGTGATTTGCTTGATCCAGAATCTCAGCTTGCAGAAGAAGCAGAAGTGTTCTCACAGGCATCAGCAAACAGACTATTTCCCAAGCTCCGTTTCTCTCTGAATAAGATAGAAGAGTTCATTAATAATCACGACAAATATCAAGCGCATTTGTCGTTCTTAGTCAATCCGTTTGCAGTACATACGGAACTGGTACGTCCCGATGAGCTTAGTCGCTCTTTCTATTTGAACGGAACCATCTGCCGCGATGTCATAGACTCGCACAGAGAAGGCAAGGCATGGATATGGAATCGTTATGTGTCAAACAAAGTCATTCCAAACCCGGTAAACGAATTCTCCAATACCGAGGTTAATATTTTCGGTAAGTTGCAAGATGCAACAAGCAAGTTGCTCTCCACGACGCAAAAGGAGTCTATACCAACCACGACGCTACGTCTTCAAGAAAAAGACACAATGATGATTGGCTTTGTCCACGACTGTAGCGACTGGGTGATAACGTTCGACAAGAACATGGGACCGGAGTTCTATGACCTGCCTTGTACAGAGAAGAACGATGTGCCTTATCTTTTGGACTATGTTCCCGGTGAGGAGACAACAGGTATTTCTTCTTATCTGACCGCGAGACCCACCAGCGAGATAGCTGCCTTCGTAGTGCCATTGTTCAAAGACTATGGCATAGATTTGACACAATATGACAACTTCAAGGAAATTCTTGAGGACATACGTTCTGTGAGCAGTTCTATCATCATGCAGGTGAATGCCACGAAATCCAAGGCTTTTGAGGTGATAGGGACAACACTTTGCAAACGGTTCCTTGACAAGAAACATATCACTAAAGAGTCTTTCCTTATTCCTATCGACTTGCATAAGGAGTTGTTTGAGGATTTGGATTCGCAGTCCAAGGAACGCGCCGACAATCTCGTGGTGAAGATGAATCCTGATAAAAAGGAGATTGTCTTTACTGTAGTAGAGATCAAATGCCGCAACGCGGTTTATCAAAAAGACGAATTACATGCCAAGATAGTAGAGCAGATTCAGAATACGATACTGGCGTTAAAGAGTCATTTTGAAATTGCCACAGATGGCCATGACCGTCTTGACAGAGAACTGAAAACTCTCGAACTGCGCACCCTATTAGAGTTCTACATACGTCGTTCAATGCGCTACGGCCAACTCGACCCGAACGTAGCACAAAGCTATCTCGAATTCTTGAGTAAGCTTGATGATGGTTATACCTTACGGTTTAAGCAGCTTGGTGTCGTCTTCGACTTCCAACAGAACGAGAGACAAAAGAAAGACTTTTACGGAGAAGCCGTGGTATATACTATGGGCGACCCCGTAATAACGGAAATTCTTGACAAGAAGAGTTCGCTTGACACTAAGTATCTTGAAGATAAGGACAGGGAATTCATAGATTTCTTCGAGCCGACATATGTAGTGAAAAACGCGGATAGTCTTGAGCTTAAAAAGCCTCAAGACGAAGTGCCGACACATGTAGAAACTGTGGCAGACGGTTTATCTCCCCAACCAGTACAGACGATAGAGAATCAGCCTTCCGTCAAGTTCGATGAACATGAGAATGACGAGAAATCAGTTGAGTCAGAGACATCCTCTAAGCCTGTGGTACCTGTGTCTACGCTTGAACAGGAAAAGCCAACAATTCAACCAGTGCTGCCGACAACCGTAGAGCCGCCATTTCAAGTAGAGCCCAAACAACTTGTAGATGCTGACCCGAACTATGTCAAGCCATCATACGACCTGATGATAGGCGCAGGGCAAGAAACACCACAATATGGCATCTTAGGTAAAATGGTGAGCAATGGACGCAAGGTCGCTCTGGACTTAGATGGTTGTAATACCATAAGTCTATTTGGTGTTCAAGGTGCTGGCAAGAGTTATACCATCGGTTCTGTTGTGGAAATGACACTCAAGCAGTTCTCTAACATCAATGTACTGCCATCACCATTGGCTGGTGTTATCTTCCACTATAGTGACAGCATGGATTATGCGCCAGAATTCACATCCATGGTATATCCAAATGACGAAGCCGGACAGCTGGCAAAGCTCAAGGCAGAATACGGAGCAGAACCAGGAAGCATAAAGGATGTGGTGCTGTTAGCTCCAGAAAGTCAGGTAGAGACCCGTAAGGCTGAATACCCAGACTTGGAGATTCATCGCATCGGTTTCGATTCTTCAGAGCTCGGCGTAAAGGAATGGATGTTCCTGCTAGGTGCAATGGGTAATGACTCCACGTATATCAAGGAGTTGAAACAGATTATGAAGGGCTGTAGAAATAATATGTCACTGGAAAACATCCGAAAAGGTGTTGAGGACAGCCCATACATGTCAACATCTCAAAGGACATTGGCAACGCAAAAACTCGATTTTGCCTCTGACTACATCACAGATGGCGTAAAACTCCAGCAGTTTATGAAGCCTGGACGGTTGATTATCGTGGACTTACGTGATGAATTCATAGAGAAGGACGAAGCATTGGGCTTGTTCGTAGTTATGCTGAACATATTCTCTAATGCAAAAGCTGTAAATGGACAGAAGTTCAACAAGTTTATTGTCTTTGACGAGGCACACAAGTACATGAACAATAAGGACCTTGTGGACTCCATTACGACTGCGATTAGAGAAATGCGACATAAGGGCGTGTCAATTATGATTGCCAGCCAAGATCCGATGAGCCTGCCTACGGAAATCATAGAATTGAGTTCTATCGTCGTCTTGCATAGGTTCAGCTCACCAGCCTGGGTCAAGCATGTGCAGAAAGCCATTACGCCGCTGCAAACATTGACTGCTACTGAGATGGCCCAACTCGGCTCTGGCGAGGCACTTGTCTGGGCAAGCAAAGCTACGGACAAAACCGTAACGATGCGTCCGATAAAGATAAGTATTCGTCCACGTGCAACCAAACATGGTGGTGATACGATTTCAGCCGTTAACAAATAACTGAATGGAGATATACCAATATACAAACAAAGGCCAAAGAAAGGAGAACCAAGACTATACAGTCTATAAGGTTCTCCCCTCTGGTGACAGCATATTTATAGTTGCCGATGGCATGGGAGGTTATTCTTACGGAGATGTAGCCTCTCATGTCGTTGGTGATTCGATTGCTTCTTTTGTTGAAGCAAATATTGATAAGTATGAACCTCAAACCTTGTTGGAAAACGCTATCAAAGGGGCTAATGAAGCATTAATGCAGAAGCGCCTGTTGTTGAATGTCCGTAAGATGGGGACAGTAGTATCTGTAGCAATGATAAAAGGTGGTGAACTATATGTCACATGGCTTGGAGACAGCCGTGTTTATTTATTCAATGGGGATGATATGGTTTTCAAGACCGAAGACCATTCTTTGCTTAATGAGATTAAGACGAAAAGGCCATTAAGTGCATCTACGATTGAAAGATATGCAGGTGTTGTAACCAAATGTATAATGGGTGATGACGACTTGGGGGAGATTCCTGTGAAAGTAATACCCATTACTAAGGGCGAAACGATCGTACTTTGCACGGATGGTTTCCATAAGGAAATGGATATACAATGGGCTCTGAATTATAATACAGCTTTAAAAGAAACGCTGGATGCCAAATCCAACAACGCTTCTGATAACTATTCATTTATAAAAGTCGCAATTTAATATGATATTGAGTCAAGACATCATCAAGGACATCAAGGGAAAGTCAAATTTAATGTTTGATAAAGCTGCTGATTTTAATGTTCTTACAGATGAAATCAGCAAAGAGACCGGGCGTACTATCGGACTAACCACTATAAAGAGGCTTTTCGGCTATATAGATGATGACCGCAAGACCAGCCAATATACCTTGAATACCCTTGCGCTATATCTTGGCTTCAGTGACTGGAATGAATATTCTAGGTCAAAGAATCTTGATAGCGACTGGAATTTTGACACAGACAAAGTTCTAATAGCAGAGCAGACTATTGGGACTATGATTCATGTTAAGTATCTTGACAGAATCGTTACATTCGTAGTTACCGAATATGACAATCAGAAGGTACTACGAGTGGAGAAAGCTGAAAATAGCAGTTTGAAAGTTAACGATATCTTGTTCGTGAACAGTCTTCAAGTAGGTAATATTATAGAAGCCGACAAAGTCATCCGTGGTAAAAATATTGGAAATTACCGCACTCATGGAGAAATATCGGAAATGCATGTAGAGTAATATTCAAATTGAATGGACAAAAATGGATGGCATTAATTGTTTGAAGTAAAAGAATTTTTGTCTAAATTTGCAGTGTTACTTAAACTGTCATGCCTATGATAAGCATCGAAGATGTTATAAGAATAACGATAGAAGCTCATGAAGGACAGAAGGATTTAGATGGTAAGCCCGAAATCCTCCACCCTTTAGCTGTGGGCCTCGCAGGTACAAACCGCGAAGAAGTCATTACTGGCTTTTTGCACGATGTCGTAGAGGATTCTAAATTGACATTGTCAGATCTTCGTAAAAAGGGTGTTGATGAAGATGTCATTATCGCTTTAAAGCTTCTTACTCATGATAAGAGCAAGATAACATATGAAGAATACATTAAGGGAATAGCCCTATCAGGAAATAGCACTGCTATACATGTCAAGTATAATGATTTGCGGAATAACCTACAACGTGGATTGGCTGGTAATCACATGAAACAAGTAAGGAAGCATGAGGCAGCTCTGCGAATTATTGAGCCATTGCTTAAGGACTAAAAATTATGACTGCAATGATTAAAAGACTATTTTCTGCAATTATACTGGCAACTTTTTCAATGGCCTTAAACGCTCAAGGCTATTGGAAATTGGAGAGTAAGACAGATGACTATACAATGGAAAAGGAATATCTAATCAGTCATTACTCAAGAGGTCTAATAGATGCCATCTATTTCGTAAACGATGAGAATTTAAAAGTTATAAGGGACTATAAAGGACTGACCTACTTTGATACCTGCTGGAATGCCGCCGTCTATAATGATGGCAAGATAGATGATTATACAGGTACAATCTACTGTAGACTCATTAATTCTGGCGACGATTATGAGGAGTTCAAATTAGATGATATGACTATTTCATACGATGGTTATGCTGGTGATGGGAAAATTGACACTAATGGCTTCTTCAGCTATTTCTACGTTGCCTGTGAACCGGAACAACTCAAAAAGGCAAACTATATAACGTTCCAGTATTATGATAAGATTTCTGAGCAAACAATTAGTAGAAAAATCAGCCTCGCTGGATTTACTAAAGTATACAATTCAATAAAATAGTAATTACGTATGAAGAAAGTATTTATCTTTATGTTAATGCTGCTGAACATAGTAGCAGCAAAAGCAGTAGATACCAATGGTAACTTTGGTTTCAAGCAAGAAAGTGATGCAAGTGCCTACCAGCAATATGTAGGACAGACATTCTTAGTGCGTCCTGCCTATGGAACATTGGAGACTTGGGACAAATCAGGTTTCAAGTACTCTGATGAATATGCAGGTAAAACTTTTGCTGTCAAGAAAGTGACCGTTAAGGATGTAGAGATCAACAAGAAGCCTAACAAGGAGGTAACTATCGAAGCAACAGAAGTCGGCGGTAAGACCAAAATTAAATTCAAAGGTTACGAAGAGGTCACCGTTAAAGTGGGATTTTGGGGAGGAGTAAAGAAATGGCCATTGATTGGTTTCATGCCTATAGTACTCACCGAACCTTTCGAAGCCTATAAGAAGGAGCATATGGGTGAAACTGTTGAGAATGACATGGTAAAGGACAAATACGAGGTAGTCGATGTGTTCATGGGCTATAAGAAAGATTCTCCTACTGCAGTTCCAAGCATCAAAGTAAGGAACATGAGAACAGGAGACATCGTTTCATGCCCATATTCTGAAAGACAGACTGATCCTTTTGCAAAAGCCTTAACTGGTAGGTATAAACTATCATTGATGAAAGTTGAGAAGCCAGAAGATGCTACCGACAGATACGGTGAAACCAAGACGATTCAAGACGAGGGCGTTGACAAATATTCTTATAATGATAGTACTATCGATATAACGATATTTGGTTCTGACACTCAGTTTAATTTCATTCTAAAGAATGTTTCCAAACATTCGTTGAAACTTATCTGGAACGAAGCTGCATTTGTAGGACTTGATGGATCAACTTCTAAGATAATGCATGTTGGTGTCAAATATTCAGAAAGAGAAGGAGATCAACCTGCTACAACTATAATAAGAGGTGCAAAGATTGACGATATTGCAGTACCTACTTCCAATGTCTATTATGACGAAGGCGTAACGGTCGGCTATTCGACAATTGGAAATGGTTGGAAAACACGTTCAATGCTCCCCGAGAAGTATCAAGGAAAAGAAGCTGGCGAAATAAGGTTGATGTTGCCAATACAAGTAAAAGACGTAGTCAATGAATATACTTTTGTATTCAAGGTATATTATACCTACGATCATCCGGAATTATTGAAGACAGAAAGACTATAAAAAGACAACAAGTAAGGATGCTATAAAAGTGTCCTTACTTGAATTATATAGAACACATGAAACGAATACTATTTTTATTTATATGCTTGTTATCATTAAATGTAAACATAAATTCTGCTAATCACATAAAATTTTTGGGATTGGAATTAAATGGGAAATATGACAACTTTAAGGATAGTCTAAAAACAAGAGGGTTTAAGTATATAGATTCGTTTCATTCTATACATAATTTTATTGGAAAATTTAAAGGAGAAGAAGTTTCTTTGTACGTATTGAGCACTATTAAAAGTAATGTCGTATGCAAAGTAATCATTCTTTTTCCAAAGAAAACCCAATGGTATGATTTGAGATCGGATTATTCGAAAAAAGTAGAATTATATTCTGAGGAATATCCGATAGATAAGGATTATGAATTTTTCGTATCTCCATATGATGATGGAGATGGGTATGAGATGAAAGCTGTTGCAATAGACAAATGCAGATATATTTCATTTTTCTTGGCAAGAGGCGGGCATATTGTCGTTCAAATTGATAAAACCGCACGAGTCAAAGTCATATACGAAGATCGCGAAAATATAAAAATTGCTCAGGAAGAGTTAAACGATAATGTAGGAGCTGACAAAAGCTTAAATAATTGAACATCCTCCTATATATTTGGCATAGTTCTTAATACTCTCTTGTTGTGGAACTTCCGTCTGAATAATGATATATGCAGTGTAGTACTAATAGTATTAGTCCACTTTGAGAAATAAATATAAAATCTCATGAAATTACTATCTTGGAATATAAATGGATTAAGGGCGTGCATCAAGAATGGATTCCTTGGTACTATAAAGGACTTGGATGCTGACATAGTTTGCGTTCAAGAGGTAAAGGCAACTGAAGAACAGATGGCTGATGTTGAATTTGGGACGTACCATTTTTATCAGCATGTCCCAACCTATTACAGAGGGACTTCGGGGGTAGCAATCCTCTCGAAAGAAAAGCCCTTGAACATCTATCGTAAAATGGAATCAGAATTCGATGATATGGGAAGGATGATTACGGCAGAATATCCTGACTTCTTCCTAGTAACCATCTATTCGCCAGTAATGTTTACTGATAAAGATGGTAATAAATTAGGGCTGCGTGATTACGAGGCTCGACGTATGAAATGGGAGGATGATTTGAGAAAGTATGTTGTCAGACTAAGGAAGAAATCTGTTATCATCTGTGGCGATTTTAATGTCAGCCGAGGTCCTATTGATTGTTGGGATGAAGATAATCATTCCAAGAGTCAGGTTGGATATACTGATGGAGAGCGTGCCAAAATGGAAGAGTTGCTCAGCGCTGGCTTTATTGATACATTCAGATATTTGCACCCTGATTGCGGTGGCAGATATTCGTGGTTGTCATATCGAAAAGATTTTATTCGGCATGGAAGTGGTCTTCGTCTTGATTATTTTCTTGTTTCGGATGACTTAAAAGATAGGATCGGACAATCCTTAATTCTCAACGATGTAAAAGGATCTGACCATAGCCCCATTGAATTAATACTGCGCTGAGTAATGAGTTACTACGAGACGATTGACAATTACCTCTACGATGAGAAGAACGAACACACTCAGGCCAACGACTTATTGGATAACTTCTTCGTGGAGAGACTGGATGAAATAGATCAGTGACCCAGGTTTAAGCTGATGCTGACTCACCGTAATGAGTTGAGTGTGCAGGTTGCCGACACGCTTGATATGGTTCTTGTTTGACAGGGTTCTACAGGAAGAAGGGTACTTGCTGCGCTTATACTTTGGTATCGGACACTGGCGGTATTCCTTTGAAAAACTCATTGCACTCTTCGACGGAGAATGCAGAGTGAATGTTCTTCTGGAATCAACGCTGAAGCGTCTTCGATATTTCGATGAGATATTGACAATCGACAAATACCTCTATCGATAATCTATTTATCTCTTCCATCTCGCCTGCTGGCTCTGCTCGTCATCCACATCATTCACGTTTATGCCATTGCCAACCTCGTATTCACGATTAGCATTCTTTGAACCAGTATTGCTATTCAAAGAAGGATGCGATAAAGAGGGTGACAGCCTTGTCTGCTCTGTCCTTGGCTGATGGGTGTTGGCTCGCTTGACAATGCCTTTTGACTCCAAATACTTATCGTGGAGCTGACGGACAATGGACTCACGCAGATTAATGGACTCACCGTTCCATGATACTGTTCCTCTGTGGATGCGCGCACCAAATTGCCGATAAAGGATGCGGTTGATGTCGGCTGTGGTAAGCTTTGGGTTGTCACCCAGCAGGTCGTCGATAGTCTTCTCAATCTTTGCAAAGCGAGTGGCAGCATCCTCGAACTGAAGAAGTTCCTTGATGCTAATGAATTCACCACCTTTGAAAACTGTCTTGTTCTTGTGGTCAACTACAATGTAACCATACGGTGTGTCTGCCTTACCGACAAAGACCAGACTGATACCGAACTTACGCTTTATATGTGCGGCAAGTTCTTCCTTGTTGGCTGAAAGATTGCGGTACTTTTGCAGGATAGCACGCAGCTGCCGTCGACGTTTGTCATCGGGCTTGTTCTCTTTCAGCGCATGCTGCATGATGAGTTGCACTTGTATTGTTCCCAACTCTTCACCATTTCGGTAGAGGTGAATCATCGGCTTTTCATCATCATCTTTGCACTCATATCCCAGACTCTCCATGATGGCACAAAATTGGGCTTTGGAAGTATAGCGATAAGATAGCGCATCTTTGGCGACGTCGTTAACTTCCGGCTCCTGTCTTTGGTCAGTGTATTCCTCCATGATTTTCAGCGTCGCCGCTCGTGAACGCCGTTTCTCATGATTATGGTCAATCTTATGCCCGTCGGGAGCCACACGGGATGTAATGATATGGATATGGTTGTTGTCCGTGTCTTGATGCGCATAGACCAGCAACGGCTGCCCCTCCTCCGCATACCCCATCTCCTTGAGATAACGGTGTGCGATGTCTAAGAGCTGCTTATGGGTGTACTCGCTCCCCTTGCAGCTGACAGCCACATGGAACTGAGCGTTTTGAATATGCGTGTTCCGTGAAGAGTAATCAAGGAAATATTGCCGTAGCTTTTCTGGTGTGTAGGCTTCGGGTCTGAGTCCGAAGATGTTCTGAGCCTCCAAGAGCGTAGCTACGCCCTTTTCAACCTTCATCTCATTGTAGGCTATGGCATGGAAGTTAGTGGAAGAGGGCAGGATAGTGATAATCATATTTTGATTTAATTGTTTACGTTTCTTCTTGCTTGTCGTGGATGGAATCCAGCTCTGCCTTGATGCTCATGATGGCTTTTACTGCCTTGCGAGTTTCTGGTATAAGGATGCCGCGGAAGTAATTCTCGGTGAGCTCTCCGGCTATCGCCAGCTCGTTTGCCCTGTGCATACACTGGTTGAAGTTGCCGCCGAGCCAAGATAACTGTTGTTGATATTTTTTGTAGAACTGAAGCAGTGCCTCCATTGTCTCTATCTTCCCTCTTGTCCGTTTGTCATCGAAGCGTCTGACCGCATCACGCACCATGGCACTCATGTTGCCACCGTAGTTCTGCGCTTTGTTCTGGAACATCTGAGACTCATCAGGAGTGAGACGGATTTCCAAGCGGATACATTTTTTCTTCATAGTTTGGATGGATGGTTATGGTTCATCTGATAAGGCATAGGGAGTTGCGACCGTTTATCTCCCCCAGCTCTGCTGGCAAGTGACTTTTGACGTGTACTGAGGTGGAAACCGAGGCGTACGTACAAAAGTACAACTTGCTACTCCCAAATGACTGCCGTAGCGGTGGCAAAGCCTGTTATTAGGGTAAAAGTGCCGATTTACAAGTAGATATGTTTCGTTCTCCATGGTGAAGTGCTCAATATTCCAATAGCGTAAGTAAAATCTTCATAAAAGCATGCACCATCGTGTCATCAGCAAACTCAGTATTTTACTGGCTCGAACTATGCAAAAGATAAAATCTATCTTTAGATTGTTCTGATAGATTCTATCCGTAGATTGCTTTGATTGCTCTGAAAGATTCTATCTTAAGATTGCTTAGATAGATTTTATCCTTAGATAGAGCAGATAGTTCTGATAGATTCTATCCAAAGATTGCTGAGATAGATTGGATAGATTCTATCTGCAGATTACTTAGATAGATCAGATTGATTCTATCAGTAGATTGTTCAGATAGATTGGATTGCTCTGATAGTTTCTATCTTTTGTGCCTGCCACTTGACTGAAATCCGCCAATAACACTTTTGCTGGTTTCAAATGCAGATTATGGAATACACACGCGGTATTTTGTCAAGAAATCTACATTGATGAATACCCCATTCTGGCTGTAGCCATGCGTGAATATATTCTTGCATTTGACATTACTGGAGACAAAAGGCAGAAGCTCTTTAGGTGTCATACTCGCAACATAAGCGTCGTCCACCTGCCATCCATTAGCCATCCCACCCTCAAAGCGGAGGAAAAGAGTATAATCGCCAGTAGAGATTTTGATGTCCCTACAGAGTATCGGATTACGTTTTGTCGCTATCTTAACCTTCCTTCCTGATACCTTTGAGAAGCACTCTTGCAGATAGTCGTTGCGGTTCTCGGTCTTGTCAAAAGGCATGTTGGCAATGTTGATGCTGCCCGGATGCTCTTTGCGGAGCGGAGACAGAATCATGGTCGTATTCTCAAATTCAGTCTGCAACTCATCTTCGAGCTGCTTGCAGAACAATGCTACCAACAAGCAGTGGAAAGGTGTCTCGATGGACTTGTCCACGATGGTCAGGTTGCAGTCCTTTCGTCCTGCAAAAGTACTTCGGAAGAGAGCCCAGTTCTCTGTATCCTTTGATACAATACTCGGCAGAAACGACTGTGTTGTAGTGTCCTCTCTGAAGAACACATTGAAAGTCAAGATCGCTTTTTGGTAATTTGGAATGGTATTTGTACTCATAGTGACAGTGATTTTGTCGTTGGAAACGATTGATTTTGTTGCATATTTATAGAAAATAATCACAGAAAAACTTGTGTATTTCGAAAAATATTCGTATCTTTATAGAGAATTAAGGAGTTAACAAACATAATTATTCACCCTCAAAAAGATGTCATCATGTTCGCACTCTTCTTCCTTTACGCTCTCATCATCGCCGTTGTCATTGGAGCGGTCGTCCTGGTCCTTAAGGTCCTCTTCTGGGCTTTGATGTTTCCCATACTTTGGATAGGCTTCTCTATCGCCAATCTCATTGACCGAAAGAAGAAGATGGCCCGACAGCACAGATAGCCTGCACTGCCGGTGCCACGGCATCGCCTCAGAACATCTTGAGTTGATAGGAGTTGTCAGACAGCTGCTCTATGATTGCTTTTTCCCTCATGTAGCGGATATATTCCTTGGCGGTACGCGGCTGCACCTCCATTGTGTCGACGATGGCTTTCACCATTTCACCGTAGGCAAGCTTATCAGCCTTCTCGTAAATGCTTACAGCAATGTTCCGGAGATCTGCTACCTTTTGCTTCTCCTTGTCCTCTTTGGACTTTGTTCCCATATAGACAAACATATCCTCCTTCTTGTCCCATCCGAAAGACATCATCGGAATATCCAGCGGACTTCCGTCTCGCACCTTGATGCACTTGACCACAGAGTAGGCAGGATTGGTGTCTTTCTCAATGGACAGGATGCCAGCCGCCTTGCGCTGAAGCTCAGAGCCTATATGTCCTCTGAGCTTAATGCCGTTAGGCACAAAGTGCAACACACAGACGATGCAACAATGATAGAATCCTGCAAGACGGTACAGCTCATCAATGACATCCACACTCTCCAGCTCATCGTTGGCAGAGCGTACCAGATCAGCAACACCGTCGATGACGACAAGCTGAATGCCCCGGTGCTGATGGAAGTTCATGTCGAGTGCCGTGCGGATGATGTCAAGACGCTCCTTGCGCGACTGCTCCGACAGATGATAGGCATGGAAGAAGTCCGGCTTGTCATCAAGATAAGCCCTCTTGACAGCCTTGCGCACATTCTTGTAAAGCTGATGTTCCGACTGTTCCGTGTCAAAGAGAATAACGGCCCTACCCGACGGATTCGGGATGATGGTAAGACCCAGCGTGCGTTCAGCGTCCAGCGCACTCTCAGCTATTGTACCGGAGATGATGGCAGCAACGAAGTTGCTTTTTCCCACGCCCTCACCCCCGGTGAGACAAAAAAGGTTGTCAGAGGTGCCTACAGGTACGTCATTGACCTCGACCACCGAAGAAGACCTTGCGGGTGGATTTGCATAGTCCAGTTCGCACGACTTGAAAATGACCGAGCTCTTGCGGTATATCTTCTGAATGAGTTCTGTGATTATCCTGCTGAGTTCGTCGGCGGTATGTCCAAGAGCAAAGAAGTCAGAGATGTCCTTCTCGCTTTTGGTTCCATCAAGCGGCAGTTCCAACCGTTTCACGCCATAAGCTCTCAAAGCCTGCTCTATTCTTGCAGCACTTTTCTTGCCCGTGTCGTCCATGTCATAGAGCAGGACGATATGCTTGAACCGCCGGTGAAGATTCTCAATGATGTTGATTGGCGGGACCGCTGTCTCACTGTTGAAGCAGACAGCATTGAAGCTATGTGCCGCGAGCGACATGACATCCTTCTCTCCTCCGGTGATGAACACCATGTGTCCGCGCGCCGGCAGATGCTCCAGTCCGTAGACATACTCACCACTCGGTCGGTGCGCATACATGAACCGCAGCTTGTTTTTCGGCATGTACACCTTAACGGCTTCGTCAATGGTGTGATACACGAACATCGGCTCGTTGGGCTGAGAGTATATCTTGTATTTCTTTCCCTCCTTTGACACACCGGTGAGCGATTTTGCGCTCTTTACCTTGAAGCGTTTAAGGGTACTTGCTGTAATGCCATACCGACCCCAGTATTGCAGTTCCACTTCCGAGAACTCCTTGTAGGCGAGTTTGACGTTCGGCTGCGGTGAGAGTTGTTCGTCAACTTTTGGTTCAGCATAACTCTCTGATGCAGTATTGGCAAAAGATCTGGGCTTAGGCTCAGCAAAGTTTGTCTGCCAGTTCCCATTTCTGTTGTCAGTCGTTACATCCATGGGTATGCAGAGGTGCATATCCTCGTTGATACGTCGCAGAATCTGCTTGAAGTCGCTCTTCATGTCAAGCCCCAACATCTTGCCGACCAACCAAAAGCAATCGCCAGAGTACTCCGGGTCACCGAAATCCTTCATCATATAGATTCCAGACTTCTTGTTCAGATAGATGGAACACGATGCCTTTGTATCATTGTACAAAGGGTTCTTGAAACTTCTGTTCGGAATGAACTTCACACCCAGGTAGTGATGGAAAACGTCAAGCCCTTGACGTGTCCTGTTCAGAATCTGAATTTTAATATCCATAGCATATGCAGTAGTTAATCATTGTTTTCTCTGAGTTGGCTCACATCCTTTGAGTAAGTCAAGATACGCTCCAAGGCTTTGATTTTGCCGAGTCCCTTACACTTCACTATTCCAGTGTTGACAGCTTCGTACAATTTCGAAAGCTTGTAAGTGACATGATTAATGGATATGTACGTGAATTCCAGCTTCCCGTTTCTTCGCCAACGCTTCAGCGTGGTCTCGGAAATTTGTAAAATCTCCATAACATCACGGCTTCCAACCTCTATGTTCTTGGCGCGGAGAATTTCCTCCGCGTCATGATCAAAAGAATTTGTTCTGTTCTCTTCAGGAGGTGGGTTTTCCCCGGTCAAGACCAAGTGAAGGGTGCTTACTTGATTTTTTAGGACTTTGACATCCTCGCGAGTCTTTGTAAGCATTCTGCACATGGTCTCAAGTTGTTGAGTCAGTGCTTTCTCCATTACTCTCTTACAATTTTTAATTAGTTGATTATGTTAAGGGTTCTCTCGTTCCGTCTCGGAGTATTAATGGGTTAATCGCCAGATAAGATCCAGTAGCTTCTCAGTGTCTGATGAGAGCATCTCAATGATCTCTTCCCTACTGCCTTCGATTGATGCGGCTCGCGCAAGAACAGCATTGAACATAAAGGCAGCCTTCCAGATTTCCTCATAGTTGGCCTTGTTGCCAGCGGCATTGAGGAGAAAATCCAAGAGTGCGTTGCTGCCGTCTCCCAACGGCACTCTCCAATAACACTCCTGCTCTTCACCGTAACCGGCTATCAAGCGTTTCAACTGTGGAGACTCTGGTACAGGCACGATTATGTATCTCATGTCATATGCAGCACCTATGTCCTGCAGCACATCCATGGTGAAGTTCCGCTTACCTTTGAGGACTTGTCGAAGGTAGCTCTGGTCTCTTTTTGCCGCACTAGCCAGCTTTGAGAAGAAATCTTCATTTTTCTTCTTAACTTGATTAATAACTGAAACTATTACGGGCTTAATTTTGTTCTTTTTGTTGCTCATGGTGCAAAGTTTTGAATATTTTTTTATTAGTACCTTAGTATATAGTCCAAGTATGAGACTATAGTCTTACAACTTACAAAAGTATTCTTATAATGCACTGTAACATAAGCAATTACAAATGATTGATATGAAACTTAATTTGTTGAAAAGTTTTATGTCTGTAAAATACTATTACTGATCTTCATTTATCATGTCGCCTTCTTATATTAAGTGTATATATATAAACTTTTGACGGTACGACCATGAATTAGAGATGATGAATTTGCAATTATAATTCCGCGATACATATTATATAGCTAAGAACATCGCTGAGTGATCGAGGTCAAAGTAAGCAACTACTATGTCCATATGACCGACCTTGAGCGAAGTGTGTGTGATGCTGTCAAGTACAGGAATAAGATAGGCCACGCCCTGTGCTCGGAGATTATCCAGAACTATACGAAACGCACAGACCGTAACCTAAGCCGTCTGTCAGAATATGCCAAGATATTGCGATCAGAAAAATCTATGAAAGAATACATGACAATTACATTGGGAGAATGATTAAGCATAAGAACTACGGGAAGTCAGTAAGGACAAGGCTTCTAACGCTGATGAATAAGACTGAAAAAGGTACATAAAGCTTTTTGACGCGAAATTTCAACGAGCGAATGTTGTATAGGTTATCTGTTCATCAATGCATCAAGAATTCAATAAGAAGCAAGAAAAAGCCTTGTAAATCAACTTAAAGTATATTATAAAGCATTATTTTCAACCATAATCTTGCAAGATAAGAAAAGATTGATTATCTTTGCAGTTGAATATACAGAAAGGAAATATACTATGAGTGTATCTGCCGGAACAAAAATAAACCAGTTGCTTGCCAATACATCTCCATCCGGACTTATGTTCTCAGAATGGATGAAACGAAAAGGCTATTCGTCGCAACTGCAAAAACGATACCGGGACACAGGGTGGCTGACAACCTTGTGTAAGGGTGTCATGTTCAGAAGTGGCACCCGTCTCAACGCTTTCGATGCGCTTGCCTCCTATAATCTCCAGATGGGAAGACAATTAAGGATAGGAGCCGTCTCAGCCTTGGAATATTCAGGCTTTAACCATTATGTTCCCATGGGCAAGCCTTTGCTGATGGTGGCTTTGCCTGCGGGAGAGAAGATGCCCATGTGGATGAAAAGCGATGTGTATGACATGACCTTCCGGACTTTCTCTTCAACGGCTATTGCAGAGGTGGAAGTAACCAGGCATGATACCAAGAACGGAACGCTGTATGTGTCCTCTCCGGAACTGGCATTTCTTGAATGCCTTGCACTGGCACCGAAGCAGTATTCATATATGGATCTCTACTATATCATGGAGCAGCTGACGACATTGCGGTCTGAGGTTGTACAGAGGCTTCTGGAGAATACATCCAATCATAGGGTGAAGCGAATGTTCCTCTATATGGCAGAAAAGGCCGGTCATTACTGGTTCGAGGAATTAGATACAAGCAAGATAGACATGGGTACCGGAAAGCTGCAACTGGTAAAAGACGGTATCCTCAACAAGAAATACTCAATAACAGTTCCAAAAGAATTAAACGATTATGAGGGATAAATACAGGAAGCAGGTCGAGCTGTTGATACGTATCATGCCATCCGTGTTTAAGATAAAAGAATTCGCCGTACATGGAGGCACGGCGATCAACTTGTTTCACAAGGATCTGCCAAGGTACTCTGTGGATATTGACATCACCTACATCCCGATACAAGACAGGGAAACAAGTCTGAGAACAATAAATGCGAGACTGCTGGATGTCAAGGCAGATTTGGAAAGAACCATCCCTGGCATCAAAGTCATCCCTAAACCCAATGTTTGGAAACTGATGTGCAGCCTTGGCGAGGCTACTGTGAAGATAGAGGTCAATGGCACGAAGAGGGGCATTATCGGTGATACTGTCGTTATGCCTCTTTGTGAAAGGGCAAGAAAAGAGTTCAATATGGGTTGCAAGGCCCGTACAGTCTCTTTCAGCCAGCTCTATGGCGGTAAGATAACGGCAGCACTTAGTCGTCAACATCCGCGTGATCTGTTTGACTGCCATCACATGGACTTATCCTCGTTTGATGAGGTTAAGGATGGCTTCATGCTCTGTCTGTTGGGAAGTGACAAGCCCATAATCGAATCTTTGCAGCCACATGAGATTGACCAGTCTGAAGCTTTGGAAAAGCAGTTCGAAGGAATGTCAGCTCTCAAGTTTGACTATGCAGACTATGAGCAAGCAAGGAAAGACTTGATTCGAATGATTCATGACGGCTTGAACGAAGAGGACAAATCATTCTTGCTCTCCTTTGAGCGTGGCGAACCAGACTGGACTCTTTGTTCAGCAGGTAATCTGTCTGCATATCCCTCGGTGCAATGGAAATTAATCAATATACTCAAACTAAAAGAAACCAACATAAAGAAGTTTGAACAGGGTATCAAGAAACTTGAGGACTACCTTACATGTAAATGACAGTGCGAATTTCGGACTTGTCATCTGAATACGGAATACATGTCCGCAGTTGGCAAACACGATAGTGCGGTGTGCAAGGTCTCCTATATATACGACCTCGCACACCGCACTATCGTGTAGCCAAAAAGTTTTTTAAAAGATTGTAGCTCAAATATTTGGTAGATAGTTCATTTTTTGCTAACTTTGAACCCGAGAATTTGAGAATTCATCTCATGACTGGTACATGGTCTCTGTGTGGTCATCATGTCTCCCTTAGGGGTTCACGAAAGGGTCAAAAAATGGCTACACATACGGTACACGGCTTTTGAGTGATTAGATAACTACTTATTATAAAGGAATTTAGCGGATGAGGTCGCGGAGCCTCTCTCTCCGCCGACAGAAACTGGTTGAAATTCATCAACCAGTTTTTTTATTGACAAAAAAACAACGCGAGTAATAAGAATTGCAAAAACAAATTGCTAATGCATTATTCACAGTAGTTCATAAGCAGTCATCCTTAAGAAGTGGTTCCCATAATCTTAACTTTATCCCTAAATTTAGGTGCACTGGTAGCTGCTATTAATCTTTAATTATAGTATCTTTACACCCAAATATGAAAATATGATATATCCTCACAACTTTGAACATAAGATTGGCTTTGACCAAATACGCCAGCTTCTGAAAGGCAGATGCCTCAGTACATTAGGCGAAGAACGTGTTGACGAGATGACGTATGGGAGCCGGTATGCCGACATCAACCAACAACTTGACCTAACTTGCGAGATGTTGGCTATCCTTCAAGGGGACGATGATTTTCCTGCTCAATTCTTTTTTGATGTGCGTCCTGCACTAAAACGCGTGAAGGTGGAGGGACTATTTTTGGAAGAGCAGGAACTGTTTGATCTCCGTCGTTCGCTTGAAACCATCAATGACATTGTAAGGTTTCTTAAAGCCGAGGAAACGGAAGAAGATTCTACTTCTCCCTATCCTAACTTGTGTAAGTTGGCAGGTAATATCTTGGTTTTCCCAAAACTGACAAATCGCATCAACGGCATACTAAACCCCTATGGACAGATAAAAGACAATGCTTCGTCCGAACTGGCTCGCATTCGCAAGGATCATGCAGGCACACTGAACAGCATATCTCGTATTCTAGCTAGTATATTACGTAATGCACAAAGCGAAGGGGTGATAGAAAAGGATGTTTCTCCTACCATGCGTGATGGACGTTTAGTAATACCTGTTGCCCCTGCTATGAAGCGTAGAGTAAGGGGCATTGTGCATGATGAATCAGCTAGTGGCAAGACTGTTTTTATTGAACCTGAAGCTGTAGTAGAAGCCAACAATCGTGTGAGAGAACTGGAAATTGAAGAACGGCATGAGATTATACGCATATTGATGGAGTTTACAGACGAGTTGCGCCCATTGATTCCCGATGTACTGCAGTCATACGAGTTCTTGGCTGAGATTGACTTCATCCGTGCCAAGGCATTGTTTGCCCAGCAAACAGGTGCCATCAAGCCTGCATTTGAGAATAAACAATGTATAGACTGGGGTGCTGCTGTACATCCACTGCTGCAAATTTCATTGGCCAAACATAATAAGAAAGTAGTACCATTGGACATTGAGCTAACGAAAGAACGCCGTATCTTACTAATCTCCGGCCCCAATGCAGGAGGTAAATCAGTTTGTCTCAAAACAGTAGGATTATTGCAATATATGCTGCAATGTGGTTTGTTGATTCCGCTTCACGAAGGCAGTCATGCAGGTGTATTCAACAGCATCTTTATCGACATCGGCGATGAGCAGAGCATTGAGGATGACCTGAGTACCTACTCTTCTCACCTGCTAAACATGAAAAACATGATGAAGCAGTGCGACAGCAAGAGCTTGATTCTGATAGATGAATTTGGTGGAGGTACAGAGCCACAGATTGGCGGTGCCATAGCCGAAGCAGTGTTGAAGCGGTTTAACGAGAAAGGTACGTTTGGCGTCATCACCACCCACTACCAAAACTTAAAGCACTTTGCTGATGCACACGAGGGTATCGTCAATGGGGCCATGCTCTACGACCGTAATCTTATGCAGCCTCTCTTTTTATTACAGATAGGTATGCCTGGTAGTTCTTTTGCTGTTGAGATAGCCAGAAAGATAGGTCTGCCAGAGGAAGTGATAGCTGATGCTTCTGAGATTGTGGGCAGTGATTATATCAACTCCGACAAATATTTGCAAGACATTGTGCGCGACAAACGCTACTGGCAGAATAAACGACAGAGCATTCACCAGCGTGAAAAGGTGATGGAAGAAACCATCGCTCGCTATGAGCGTGAACTACAAGAGTTGCACCAAGAGCGCAAAGATATTTTGCGAAACGCTAAGAGTGAGGCTGAGCAACTAGTACAAGAAGCCAACGCTCGTATTGAGGGTACTATAAAAGGCATCAAAGAGGCACAGGCTGAGAAGGAAGAAACCAAGAAGATTCGTCAAGAATTAGCCGATTTCCGCAAACAGTTACAGGAACAAGAGGCACAAAAAGCTGAAGATAAGATTGCCCGCAAGATGGAGAAACTGCGTGAGCGTCAGCAACGCAAGAAGGGCAAGAAGTCGGAGAAAGACAATACACCTGCCCCATCAGCAGAAGAGCAGGCTGCTATGAAAGCCCAACGTGAAGCGGAATTACAGGCTCAGTTGACAGAAGGGGCAACTGTTAGGCTAAAAGGCCAGAAAACAGTGGGTACCATCATAGAGATTCATGGAAAAGATGCTACGGTAGTCTTTGGCAATATCAAGACTACGGTGAAGCTGAACAGACTTGAACCTGTGCAACCACCAACTAAACACCCTGACATCACACAGAAAGCCACTTATCTAAGCGAGCAGACACAAGACTCAATGCACGACAGAAAACTAAACTTTAAGCAGGATATAGATGTAAGGGGTATGAGGGGCGACGAGGCCATACAAGCAGTGACTTACTTCATTGATGATGCCATATTAATTGGCGTCTCACGTGTGAGAATTCTGCACGGCACAGGGACGGGCATCTTACGGACATTAATAAGGCAGTATTTGCAAGGAGTTAATGGCGTGAAAGACTTCCACGACGAGCATGTACAGTTTGGCGGAGCTGGAATTACCGTCGTTGACTTAGAATAAGGCATCCACCTTTCAAAGTCAGTTTTTGTTGGATTCGGTTGTTGGCTCAGTTTCTGGCTCGTAATCTTCCATCAAATCAGCCTTATCAATAGAAAGGTTGCCATTTGGCAGCACCGTTACATGGAAAGGTACATAAAGATCACTTTCAGGATAGCTCACGCTGGCTGCAAACATCAGACCATAGTCGGTCACCTTATCGAACACCAAGCCTTCCAAGATGGAATGTTGAATGAAATCTGGCTCTAAGTAAGATGCGAATGTGTTCTTGTTGAAAACCTTATGGGCAAATAGTTTGCCATCCGTAGTTATCTCCAAAGTTATGGTATTATCGTAATACTTTAATCCTTGTACATCGGTTACAACAGGCAAAGTGCCATCTGCCTTTCGGACAACATTCATGGTGTAAGTCTTGCCCTTGAAGTCAGCAGACGTAGAGGACGAGATGGTCTGCAACTGATGAATCTCATTGCTGATTACATCTTCCTTTATGGATTCCACTACATAATTGTCGGGATCCCTTTTTGAGGTTCTGTTATTGCATGATACCAATACCAGCAGCACCAAACTAATAGATATATAAAGCAGCCTTTTCATTTCAATTTGTATTATTTGCCTGCAAAGTTAATAAAACTTGAGAAAAATACGCTATCTTTGCGCAACAATTACATTCTTATGGGTTTAGAGAAAGGTTTATTCAATAGGACAGAACTGCTTTTAGGCTCTGATGCCCTGGAAAGGTTATCGCAGGTAAAGGTATTGATGCTGGGAGTGGGAGGCGTTGGCAGCTGGTGTGCCGAAAGTCTGATACGAACAGGTATCGTGCATCTGACTATCGTGGATTCCGACCGTGTTTGCATCACTAATATCAACCGCCAACTAATGGCAAGTATGCAAACCGTAGGGCAAGTGAAGGTGGATGCTTTGAAAGAGCGGCTGCTGCAAATCAATCCTAATGCCGACATACGATCATTGCAAATGATATATAGCGAGGAGACAGCCGACCAATTCGACCTTGATGCCTATGATTATGTCGTGGATGCCATAGACAGCTTGAAAGATAAGGCGCTGCTCATTATCAGAGCCACCCGCTCGAAGGCGAAGTTCTTCTCGTCCATGGGAGCCGCCTTGAAACTCGACCCCACCAAGATAGAGGTGGCTGAGTTCTGGGACGTAAAAGGTGACCCTTTGGCTGCTGCCCTTAGACGCAGGTTCAAAAAAAACGGCGTGTTCCCTAAGCGTAAGTTCAAATGTGTGTATAGCGAGGAACTATTGAAAAACAAAGGAGTCAACCACTCATGTGGCACAGCCAACTGCATGTGCCCCAAAGCGAAAAACGGACCAGGTGACCCTTCTCTGCTCAACCATGAATGGTGCTCAGCTAAAGCGCAGATTAATGGCTCATTATCGCATATAACAGCCATTTTCGGTTTTACCTTGGCTGGCTTAATCGTGCAAGACATCATAAACAAACTAAGCAACTAAACTATAAAAAACAACAGCAATATGGTAAAGAGAATCATTGGAGGTTTATGCCTGGCACTGGCACTTACCTCATGCAACGGCAACAAAGGGAAAGTTCACCCCACGCCACGGCACCATCATGCCCATCACACGGACTGAGAAAGAACGGCTTCTGAAAGTCTTTAGCAATCATAATCAACCCATCCTTTCCGGTTTCCATGCCGACCCCGAAATTCTTTATTCCAATTTGACAAAAAAGTACTACATTTATAGTACAACTGATGGAACACCTGGTTGGGGAGGTCACGATTTCAGTGTATTTTCCTCCTCCGACCTCGCCAATTGGAAAGATGAAGGGAAAATGCTTGACGTGAAGGGTGATCAAGTGAAATGGGCAACAGGCAACGCATGGGCTCCATGCATCATTGAGCGCAAACAGAAAGATGGTTCCTACAAATATTATTTCTATTTCTCTGCACACAATCCCAAGAGTAACCGCAAGGAAATCGGCGTGGCTATCAGCAACACTCCGACAGGACCTTTTGTGGATTCGGGCACACCCATCATCACTGACGCAGATCGTCCCAATGGAGTCCGTGGTGGACAAGCCATAGACGTGGATGTGTTCCAAGACCCAAAATCTGGGAAATACTACCTCTACTGGGGCAACGGATTTATGGCTGGTGCCGAACTGACAGACGACATGCTTTCAATAAAGAAACAAACGACCAAGAACCTCACTCCCAAAGGAGGGAACCTTCAGACATGGGCCTATCGCGAGGCACCATACGTTTTTTATCGTAAGGGGATTTATTACTTCCTTTGGTCAGTTGATGATACAGGATCACCCAACTACCATGTATGCTACGGAACCAGCACATCCCCTCTAGGCGATATTCAGATTGACGAACAGCACTACCGCGTTATCGAGCAACTGCCAGAAGAGGAAATATACGGCACTGCACATAACTCTGTATTGCAGTTGAAGGGTAAGGATGATTGGTACATCTGCTACCACCGTATCAACAAGAACTTCATTGACCATGATCCTGGCATCCATCGAGAAGTATGCATCGACAAGATGACTTTCGACAAGAAGGGAAACATCATCCCTGTCAAACCAACATTGAATGGTCCTACTCCATTGAAAAAATAACACAGAAAAACCATGTTTTTCCCAGCAGAATGGCATCAGCAAGCATTTGTGCAACTCACGTGGCCTCACAAGGATACGGATTGGGCACCTGTGCTGACTGATGCCATTGATTGTTTTTGTGAGATTGTACGAGAGATAAGCAAGTATGAACCAGTTCTCATTGTTGCTCAATATCCCGACATGACAAGAGCCGACCTCATCCAACGAGGTGTCAATATGGCAGGCATCACGTTTGTTCCATGCCCCACCAACGACACATGGGCGCGTGACCACGCTTTTATCACCTGCATTGATTCCGCACAGAAACGAGTACTCCTCAACGATTTCCAGTTCAACGGTTGGGGGCTGAAGTTTGCAGCCAACCATGACAACCAAATCAACAAGGTAATTCTACCTTATCTGACGGCCCAATACTGTGCTATTGGCACAAAGGCTGAATATAGAAACCACCTTGACTTCGTTTTTGAAGGTGGCAGTATAGAAAGCGATGGTGAAGGTACACTGATGGTCACATCAAGTTGTCTGCTTGCGGAAAACAGAAACAACACACTCTCTCAGCAAGAGATTGAAGAGAAACTAAAAAGTTACTTTCAGGCGAAACGAGTTCTATGGATTCATCACTCATGGTTAGCTGGTGATGACACAGACGGACACATCGACACTATTGCCCGCTTCTGTTCACCAACCTCCATCGCTTATGTCAAATGCTATAACCCACAAGACGAGCACTATGAGGAACTGCAAGCCATGGAACAAGAGCTGCTGTCCCTTCGTACAGTGGAAGATAAACCCTATACTCTCTTTCCGCTACCACTTCCCGACCCTTGCTTTGATGAGGACGGCAACAAACTTCCCGCCACACATGCAAACTTCCTCATCATCAATCGTGCCGTACTTGTTCCTACTTATCATCAACCAGACAAGGATTGCGAAGCCCTTGCCCAACTGAAAATCGCATTTCCCAATCGAGAAGTCATCGGCATCGATTGTCGAGTGCTCATCCTTCAGCATGGTTCTCTGCATTGTTCCACCATGCAATATCCACAAATCGTAGGATAAAAAAAAAGAATCATCACTTTGAAATAAGAAAAATTCCGTTTCATATTTGTATATGAAAAATAATCACTATATTTGCAGACAAATAACATGCTCGGGGTGCTGATACTGAATAAGTAAAGGCTGAGATTACACCCATAGAACCTGATACGGGTAATGCCGGCGCAGGGAAAAGTGACATCAGATTTGCCACATGGCAAGAACAAGCAGCCCCGAGTAGTCAACGACAGTGTATGTCCGACTATTCGGGGTTGCTTCATTTATACATTATTTATATATATGGACATTAACATTAACAGCAAGAAGACAAGCATCACCTCTACCAATCTGCAAGAATTGGCGCAGGAAATGAGTCTGCCAGAAAAAGGAGTGGCTGTGGCCATCAACAACCAGATGATTCCGCGCACGGAATGGGCAAACACACCTATAGCAGAAGGCGCAGACGTGATCATCATCAAAGCCGCTTGTGGAGGATAAGGCATGCTGCAATTCATCTCTCACTACACGGAACGCTACTCCTATCTCGATTCCATCCGCTTGGCACTTGAAGGTGGATGCCGTTGGATTCAGCTGCGCATGAAGGACACACCCGATGAGGAAGTGCGCCCTGTTGCCATCGAAGCACTACAAATGTGCAGAGATGTCGGTGCTACCTTCATCATAGACGACCGCGTGGAACTGGTCAAAGAACTCGGTGCCGACGGAGTGCATCTGGGAAAGAACGATATGCCTATCAGTGAGGCAAGAAAAGTGTTGGGAAGTGCATTCATCATTGGTGGAACAGCCAATACTTTTGAGGATGTAAAGGCTCACTATGAGGCTTCCGCCAACTACATCGGTTGTGGCCCCTTCCGATTCACCACGACCAAGAAAAACCTTTCGCCAGTATTGGGTCTTGAGGGCTATCGTCACATTGTGGAGCAGATGGAGGAAGCCAACATCCACTTGCCCATTGTCGCCATTGGCGGTATTACGGCGGAGGATATTCCTGCCATCATGCAGACAGGAGTTACGGGCATTGCGCTCAGCGGCACCATTCTCCATGCGGAGAAACCGATTGACGAAATGAAAAAAATCATCAATATCACAAAACCATGAGTAAATTAGTCATTGCAGGACGGGAGTTTGGCTCTCGCCTTTTTCTCGGAACGGGAAAGTTTAACAACAACGACCTGATGGCACGTGCCATCGAGGCTTCGCAGACAGAGATGGTCACTGTGGCCATGAAGCGTATTGAACTGAACGACAAGCAGGATGACCTGCTCACCCATATCACACGGAACAAGAACATCCAGCTGTTGCCCAACACTTCGGGTGTGCGCAATGCCGAAGAAGCAGTGTTTGCTGCGCAGATGGCTCGCGAGGCCTTCGGAACGAACTGGCTGAAACTGGAAATTCACCCCGACCCACGCTATCTGTTGCCTGACTCGGTTGAAACGCTCAAAGCAACGGAGCAACTGGTCAAGTTAGGCTTCGTCGTGCTTCCCTATTGCCAGGCAGACCCCACTCTC
>OMXX01000123.1 GCA_900315105.1 uncultured Prevotellaceae bacterium
AAACTATTCCAAGCATCCGTTCTGGGATTGGGCATCGGAGAACTATAAACAGGTCTACTGCTGCATGGGCAACCACGAATTCTACAAATATTTCGATGTAGCGACCTTAAGAAACGGCTATTGCATGAGGATTCGTCCGAACGTGCACAGTTTCTATAACGGTATAGTGCATCTGTACGATACTGACATCATCCTGTCTACTCTTTGGGGTTACATTCCTTTGGAAGAAGCTTATTACACGGAGAGTGTTGTAACCGATTTCCGTCGAATTCTGTATAAGGGTGAATTGATGACGTTTGCGACTTTCAATGAAGAACACCGCCGATGCCTGACTTTCATAAAACAAGCAGTAGCTGACAGCGATGCCAAGCACAAGATCGTCGTAACTCATCATGTTCCGTCTTTCAAATTCCTGCAGGAGAAATTTAAGGACAGCAAGGCTAACGGCGCATTCACCGTAGAGTTGTCTGACTATATCGAGGACAGCGACATAGAGTACTGGATATATGGTCATTCTCACTATAACAAGAACTTGACGATCGGCAGGACAAGATGTGTCTCCACGGCAGGACAAGATGTGTCTCCAACCAGTTGGGGTATGTATTTGCCAATGAGCATGACACCTTCAATTCTGAGGCAGTTCTGTCTGTTGACTAAGTCCAAAACTTCGGTGCAGCCCGAAGACTTTAAGTGCATTGGGCATTTGATAAGACGCTTGGCTGACACACCATGTAGTGCACGGTGCAAGACATATATAGATATACGCTTGCACCGTGCACTAAATGGTGTAGCCACAAAAGCGTTATTTTCCTAATAAATGCTAAAACATTTGGCCGAGGTTCAGAAAATGTGTATCTTTGAACCGAAAATAAGAGTATGATGGTAATCATTGCATAATCACGAAATACTCACAGTTAAGCATTATGCTGGCTACACGGAGAAAAGTAGTGGTTTGCAGTTAACTGAATATCAGAGAGTTAGACCGATTAGGTTCGGGCACCTCTCTCTCCGCTGAAAATAATTTACAAGTTATGTAGATTAGTTCACAAAATTCACTAAGTGCCGTAAAATCAATGATTTACGGCACTTTTTGTTTCTTCACCTTTCTTCTCTGACCCTCTAAAAAGCCTAATTGTGGTCCCATTGTGGTCCCAATTTGGCTACACATACGGTACAGAAAATGTGCCAGCACAAAAATTGTAGCCAAAGACCCTATTCTGACCACGAAAAGACCCAAATCAGACCACAATAAAATTATTGAAAATCAGTCGCTTATGTCTAACTTTGCACACGGAAAGTTTTCCGGTACAGGAAACGGGTACCTGTGTTTTTCTGTAGCCAAAACGGCTTCTGAGAGAACACCGCCCTCTCCTGCCGGACTTGAAGTTGCACCATTAAATTTAATAAGCGTATGAGACGTGCATTTAAAGCGGTTTTCTACATTCGTGGAAACTATGTGAACAAGGAAGGGAAAAGTGCCATCATGATTCGCATCTGTCTTGATGGTAGCCGAATCCCTGTTGGAACAACTGGTATCAGCATCGAGCCTGAGAAATGGGACAGTAAACGCCAGCAAGTTCGTGGCCGGACTACAGAGGTCTTGCACTTCAACAAGAGTCTCGATGGCATCCGTTCAGAATTGGAGGCCATCAGCGACAAACTCGAAAAGGAAGGCAAGCTGACCCTTGAAAGAGTCAAGTCTGTCTATCATGGCATCGACGAAGACAAAAGCACCATTGGCAAGCTCTTCGAGTCCTACATTAATAATGTAAAGGACCAAGTTGGTGTGAGTCTGAGCCAGACCTCTCTCAGAAAATACCAGCTGTGCCAAAAGCGTTTCATGGAAATGCTCGAGAAAAAGCATCATTGCAAGGACATGTCACTTATGGAGCTCAACCCTGTCGTTGTACAGGACTACAAGAACTACCTGATGACTGATATTCGCATGTGCAATAACACGGCAGTAAAGACGCTGAAGACGTTCAAGACCGTTGTCCTCTACGGCATCAAACTTGGGGTCATCCACAAGGATCCATACTTGGGTGTCCGTATGCACTTGGATGCAGTTGACCGTGGTTTCCTCACTGACGAAGAGATTGAGGCCATCATGACTAAGCAATTCGACATTGAGCGACTTGAGCTCGTACGCGACCTGTTCGTCTTCTCCTGCTTCACCGGCCTCGCATATATCGATGTCAAGGCACTGAAGCCAGAGTATATCGTCAAGCTTAACGGCGTGGAATGGATTATCTCCAAGCGTGTCAAGACAGAGATTCCCATCAATGTAGTTCTCTTTGAGGGTGCAAAGCTCATCATAGAGAAGTACAAGGATGCCCCGAAGAAGAAAGGTCATGTATTTCCTGTCTATTCCAATCAGAAGACCAATGCTTATCTGAAAGAGATTGCAGCGGCATGCGGCATCAATAAGGAGCTGACCTTTCACATGGCCCGTCACACATTCGCAACGCTGACACTGAGCAAAGGCGTACCCATAGAATCCGTTTCGCGTATGCTCGGTCATACGAACATTCGCACTACTCAGATTTATGCCAAGATAACTAATAAGAAGATAGAGAATGACATGGCTAAGTTCTTCAAAGACAAGACTATATGCGACTTCAACAGGGAGTCTGCAACAATGACAAGTAAGGATAAAAAGACTTCCAAAACAAAAGGTAAGAAGGACAACAAAGCTACTGATAGGACTTGACAGCATGTCAACAGTCAGAACATGACTATTGTCTCTTAGTTAAGAAGGACTCTTGATGCTATATGTGTCAAGAGCCCTTTTACTTTATAGGAATGACAACCTGAAAAGCATACGACATCAGCACAGCAAAAGATACGGTTATTTATGTAGCCAAATTGTAACCAATACTTCTTTTAAAAATGTAGCCAATATGTGTAGCCAAATTGTAGCCACCGTCTCGTATAATTGTAGCCAACATGCCTATAATAGTAATGGAATCAGCAAGTTATAACGCAATATGTTTGCTTTGAGGGATACACAGAAACTCAAATTATTTACTTGGCAAAAGCGGAAAGCAATCGTTCTCAAATCGTATCTTCTATGGATTGTGTGCTGCCAACGGAGATGAAGCAAGGCAAGAGTAAGCGAAGCCTCCTGCCGTCAGCGAAAGCGAAGTTGGCACGCACTCAATCCTTAGAACAAAACCTTTTACTTCTCTCCCTTGCCGCCGGAAGTCCCGTCCGGCGGTTAAAGCGGTGTTATGCAGTAGCATGGCTTTAAGGGTATTGCTTTCTAATAAGTGATACTGCAAGAAACCTCCATGCTTATTAAGCAATTAATTGCCAAACCAATATGTTTTTGAAGTAGAATATGGATAATTTTGCTTACATTTGCATCGACAAAACCATATTCAATATGATAGACTACAAAGAAATCCATAAAAAGCCGTACCATTTCACATTGGAACGTTTAGATCCCGAGAACAAGAATGTGCCGGAGGCCATCATTCCCGATGACATGAACCTCCACTTCACAGCTGACGAGATGCTGACATTACGCCGTTTCTACAAGGAACGTGGCCGTGATGTCGAATTTGAGGAATTCGAGGGCTTCGATGAAGACTCCTACGAGGATAACTGTGATATACTGCTCCAATACTTGTATATGTGCACTTCAAAGGAGATGCAGGACTACGCAGCCGCCCACCCCATGGAAGACCTGGGCATTTATACTTACCAGTTGTATCAGAAGCTCCCCTACAACCTTGACGACTATTGGATTTGTCCGCCGGATGAGCTTATCGACAATGTTCTTGACGACAATTTCATGGACTGGGTAGGAATAATGAATGACCTTGATTTGAATGACGCCCTTAATGAGGCATCAATGGAGTTGGACTACCCACACGACGACGATTGATTTAATCAGTCCTTACAAGCAAGAATATCCTGAAACTGCGGATGCCTCTGGTACCAGACAGCGGCGAATGAGCAGGCGGGCAGGACGCGGAGTCCCCTGTTGATGGCATAGTCGTTGACAGCACTGACAAGCAGACTCCCCACACCCATCCCTTCCTTGTAGGCATACGTGTGGTCAATGCTCAATACATTTCCCTTGAAGGAAAAATCCAGTTGGCCAACAAGTTCGTCACCGTCATAGGCAAGCACCTTGCCGCCAGTATTCGTAGTTTTATTTTTTGTAACTATATCCATCGCAAGGGTACATCTTTTGGTTCAAGGCATAAAATCAGTCATTGGAGATCATCATGTAAATTCCATATTGCAAGTTTCACAATATTATGATAATGTTGCTTTTAAAGCAACAACATCACTACTTGTAAGCGAAAACCATTCCCCTCTTAAACGCTTTTCATCATAGGTTTTATGAAGTGCAGCTTCTATGGATAAGGCAATTTGTCTGTTAGGAAATTTTTTCATACAAACCAATTCTATTGTCGGCTTTTCACTCTGAAGTGTAGATTCTCTATATTCAGGTTTTTTTGAAATCCCTATTTTGTAATAGCCATTTGCCACATCTTCCATAAGATACACATAACAACTGTCATCGTCTTCAAAATTACCCATTTCTTCAAACGCCTTGTCATCGTCGTATACAGCAAAAGGTTCTTCACCAGTTGGCTCGCAATCAATCCCATTATCCTTTAAACACTTTTCAAACTCCCAACAAGCCGAATTAAAGGCTATACCACTAATATTTATTGAAGTCCAAAAACTTTCATTTTTTCCTCTAACTATAGTTTTATTATTAGATATTGATATAAGTTTCCACCTAATACAATTCATGGTGGCTAAGCGAAATAAATTTTCTGGGGTTATTTCTGCTTCAAAAGCAGAGTCAAATAATACATGGGAACTCATAACATTTTCATCAGAAAGAGTAAACACACCAATCTGATATTGGTCAGGTAAAAGCGAATCCTGAAACAAAAGTGCAAGTTGATCACCTATAGATAACTTTAGTTCTTTTGAGTTTGCACCTACAACTAAAAGAATTTTATTATCTTTGTATTGGGGGCATATGTATAATTTCTGACCGTGCTCACTATCCATTTCGAAATAAACATCTCCTTCTAATCTAGTATCACTTATTCCAGCAAGTGATATCCAATAAGTTCTCTTATATCCTGTAGTGTTGTCAGAAATCATTTTGACCTTTGATGGATATTTGTCCATTAACCCATTAGCGTCTTGATAAATATTATACAAATCATAAGAAGATTCAACAGATAAGTTCAGTCCAGTATTCATATCGCGAATAGATGGTATATCTGTTGTAACTATATCAATATATCCATTTTTTTTACAATGTATAGAACGAGTATCAAATGGCGTCTGTACGGTACATATCAAATCACCTTTATGAACATAATCTCCATTAGAAATTTTCCAACTTAGCGTAAATGGTTTAGTGTTGTTATAATCAAGATCATCAAGAACAAAGAAAAGTCCTGGTGCTAAGACATCTAAGTTCAGTGAAACTGGATAAATATAATAATCATCCAATTCACGCTCCTCTTCCTCTGGGCTATAGTTGATAGAAAATAGATGAATCCTCTCCGCTGTTCTTTCACCTATAGCACATTTTTTATAATCAAAATATCCTTCCTTCTTGCTGTAAATTGTTATTGGAATTAATTTATACTGATTAATTTTGGAATATTTAGCAAGAATCTCAGATATGCCATCACCACAATTAATGTACGGTGCTTCGTTGGCAGCTAAAATGGTATATTTAAAATCAGATACTTTGGCATTATTATATTCTGGAAAATTTCTCAATAGTTTAACAAGCATTCTTGATAATAGACTCAGGTCTATATATCCATCGACTCCTCTGTCGGAAGACTCATACTCAACATAATCGTCAATATTTACGCTACCGAAGCGATTAAAAGTTAGCTGTGGTAAATCTTCTGGAGCCCCATCATAATTGTTCTTCGAAATGTTATCATAATTAACATCCGAAGCTCTCGGACCTTGTGTAGTCTGTATGCTTTCCATCCCAAATTTATCAACAGTGTCTTTGCTGAAAACTGATTTTAGAATATGTTTGAGAAACTTTTTCATACTTGCATCATATTTTTTTATATACAAAGATAATGTTTTCTTTTGACAAATGAATAAATCAAATCATTTGTTTTTTATGCGAAACAAAATATAGCAAAAATAGCATTAATTGATACTGATAATAAGAGAAATAAGATTTAGTACAAGATAATTAAAGTCCCATAGGAGGACTGTGAGCTATTGTTTCAATATTGGGCGTCCAGTTTCAAAAAATTCCAAACGACGTAGATGATTATATATCATCCCTCCGAAGGAACTTATAGACGATGTTCTTGACGATAACTTCACCGATTGGATAGAACTCATGAACAAGATTGACATGGACAACGCCATCATCGAAGCCGAATCGGATCTGTACGATGCAGGAATTCCCGACTAATCATTTGTAACGAGCAAGTCCTTAAACTGCGGATGCCTCTCATACCAGACGGAAGCGTATGAGCAGATAGGCATTACCCTCAGTCCCTTGCTGACGGCATAGTCGTTGGCGGCACTGACAAGCACACCGCCAATACTCATACCTTTCTTGAAGGCATAGGTATGGTTAATACTCATGACGTTCCCGTCAAAAGAAAACTCCAGTCGGCCTACAAGCTCGTCACAATCCAAGGCAAGCACCTTGCCGCCAGTATTCGTAGTCTCAATCTTTGTCTCCATATCGGGCACAAAGGTACGATATTTCCCCGACATTTCGGAGTAGTTGTATTTCATTCTCATATTACTATATATCTGATATTTCCAATCATTGCACAGCCATCAAGAGCTTGACTTCGTCCTTGCAGTCCTCGGACCAAAAAGCGAAGTGAAGCATTCAAGTACTTGTGCGCAAGGCGTGTGGCGGAAGAGCATCGAAGCGCAGCCTTGATGCCACTGTAGCCACTTGCCAGCGATACTGTTGGTACTCCCATGCATTGCATAGCTTATACTTCCAAGCCTTGCGTAGCGGGTACTCCCAATCATTGCAAAGCACTTCAAAAGCTTGGCTTCGCCCTTGCAGTCCATGGACGAAAGAGTGAAGTGAAGCATTCAAGGGCTTGTGCGCAAAGCATGTGGCGGAAGAGCATCGAAGTGCAGCCTTGATACTACTGTAGCCACTTGCCTTGCGATACTGTTGGTACTCCCATGCATTGCGTAGCGGATATTCCCAATCATTGCATAGCGCGTCAAGAGCTTGACTTCGTCCTTGCAGTCATGGACGAAAGAGCGAAGTGAAGCATCCAAGGGCTTGTTCGCAAGGTATGTGGCGGAAGAGCATCGAAGCGCAGCCTTGATGCTACTGTAGCCACTTGCCTTGCGATACTGTTGGTACTCCCATGCATTGCGTAGCTTATACTCCCATGCCTTGCGTAGCGGATATTCCCAATCATTGCATAGCGCATCAAGAGCTTGGCTTCGCCCTTGCAGTCCATGGATGAAAGAGTGAAGTGAAGCTGGTGAAAACGGGGAATATCCACCCACCAAAAACGGGGATATCCGTTCACTTTTGTGTGCTTAGCAAGGCGGAAAATAAGACGTTTATAGGCTAAAGATAAATCCTTCTGAAATTGCTATATGTCAGTCTGTTAACAATCTCTTGAAAACCCAATAGAACAACTATTGACCAACAATGGCAAAGTTTATACTAAGCCAAGGGTTGCACTTATTGGAGTGCTAAGTTCTGCTTTATGTTTCATAACTGTTTTGGTTATATGATTAAATGATTCTTTGCCTAATATAGCTGGCTCATCCAAACTCTTGTCCACAAGGAAAGAAAAAGAGAAAGTGCATCCCCCATACTCAAATCCAAGCATGATTACTTTGCATACTTTCAACTTGTTGTTCTTGCATCTTCCCACTTTCTTCCCAACATAATGGAACACATCATTAGTGTTGATGGAATCCATATAGTTAGGAAGAAAGGGGTGCAAGTTGTCATAGACAGGTTTTGTATTCACTTCTCTTATATCATTCTCAGGAAGTGAATACACCTGCTTCTCTCCTAGATTTAAGAAAGCCAAGAATGCAGGGCTGATAAGGTTATGCTTCATTCTCTTGTCAAGAAGGAATGTAAAACCAATGCCTTTGATTTGGATGAAGATTTCATCCTTTTCTGTATTCATATCCATTACATAGTCTTGAACTTTACTCTTGCTATTGCTTCAATCATTGCATTTTATGTTGTAAGTTTCAAAATCAATAATCCATTTGTTTTCCATGAGGAACTCTGTACTCAATACACCATGTATTTGGACACCAGTTTCTTCTTGTACCTGTGCTATTGCATCAGTAGCATCAAGCACAGAAAAGGTGGATGTGTAATCAATCCCTTCAAAGTTGAATGTGGCTTCTATAACAGGAGTTTCCTTGTAATGTCCCTCAATTCCCATTGTCCTACAAGTACTATCAAGCAATTTAAACTTATCTTTGAAATGTTCATACACGAAGTCAAAAAGGGTATTGTGGGTAGCTCCTGTGTCTATAAGAAAACAAAAATTCTTTAGCTTGCCTGATGTTACTATCAGTGGTAAGCCTATCTTTTGTAAGCCTAAGGTCAGTGGAAATTCCATCATTTAGTTGATTCTTTTGAGTGTTAAAGTTCGGGTAATTATAATTTCTCCTTCTCCTAAATTCAACCATTTAGCAGAATCTCTTAATATCATTTCTGTATCAGATAATTCCAATACATCATAGATAGCAGGAGATTTTGAAGCATCTGAAAATCCCATTAGCAATTTCATCTGATTCTTGTCAAAAACAAAGGTTTGATAGTCTGTAGGCTTTTCTCCTTTATTATACCATTGAAAATCACCATCAACACTACCAGTCACTTTAACATCACTATTTCCTACGAACTTCCAAACATAAGAACCATAACTTATTTCAACTTCATTATGTTCCTCCTTTTCTAAATCTGTATATACCTTATCTTCTATTAAAGTAGTGGCATTCCAAGTCCCAATTACAGACAGGCTGCTTTGTTCATCTTCATTGCTGCAACTGACTATAAGTATGCAGCAAAGCAACGTAAAAATAGTGGAAATTTTCTTGTTCATTGTATATGTTTTTAGTTAATCAATATTCCAATAATTACTCTCATCCCCTTCATAGGCATCAGCCAACCCACTTTCAACATCTTCTCTACTCCAACCACCATAATAGGTTTGTTCATCTCCATAAGGGTCACTCCAATTATCTGCATCATTCATTTTTTCAGATTCATAGCCCCCATAGGATGTATTATAGGATGCTGTTTTTGAAATGGTTCTTTTAGATACTGCCTTAGCAGGAAATAATGTAGTTTTTCCTATATCTGATTTTTCCATTAGCAAAGGAAATATTTTGCCACTACTATTGGCAACAATGGAGATAACAGGCTCTTTGGGTATCTCTTTTAAATAAACAAAACCTATATTAGCTCCGTAAGTAAAATATAACTGTTTTGCGTCAGGGCGGACTTTGACAAATAGCCTTTCACAATGCACTAATTCCTTAAATGTCTCTATTGAATAAGTACAGATGTAGGTTAAACCGTCAAAAATAGCATTAGCAGCCAATACATGGAGATTTAGTCTTTCTTCTTTATCATCAATAAAAGCTTTGACGGAAAAGATGTACTCTTCTTTAAGAGTCCATATTCTATCGTATTTGAAAGGTACAATAACATTTCCTAATGTATCAATGATTCCCCATTTTCCAGTCATAATTACACGGGCAAAGCCACACGTAAATCGTGGATCACACCATGAATATTTACCTAACGGAATAACAAACTCATTGTTTTTGTTTATATAACCATAACGATATTCCGTGTCTCTGACCATAGCTAAACCACAACTGAAAGAATACATTTCCATGTATTGAGGCGGAATGATTACTTCTCCTCTTTGGTTCTTAACACCAAACAATCCATCCTCCTGAAATATGATATACTCCTTATCCATGCTGCCTTTTTATGTCCATACCACAAAAAGAAAGGTGCAGGCTCAACCTTGAATGTGTATCAGAAGGTATCGCCAAACACCTATGACCATACAAACAAGGAAAGCCCACACCTTATGGCATGAGCATTCACTTACTTGCTTATGATGGTTATATCCTGTTGAAATTGTCGATTTCTCTGATAACATCAAGCTAGAAGCAAACACTTCTTTTTCTAATATGTCTTGTTGTACTAATTTCCGCTACGGCGTAAAAGCTAAAGCCTTCCACCACTAGCTGTTGTCTGTTATTTGTTACTTCATTAATTCTGTGTATATTAGAGCA
>OMXX01000186.1 GCA_900315105.1 uncultured Prevotellaceae bacterium
AAGCAATCAGAATGCATGTAGATGATGATGACAAAGGGGGTCGCAAATTGCTACCCCCCTTGGAGGAAGACAACAAATCACCATTATCAACGAGAGCGGTCTTTACTCTCTCATCCTTTCCTCTAAGCTTCCACAGACGAGGGAGTTCAAGCGTTGGGTGGCAAGCGAGGTGCTTGGGTATGCGAAACCAGAAAATGCTCTCGCAAGGCATGTGGATGCAGAAAATAAAAGGGGGGCGAGATTCACGACCTCAGGTCAAGGAAGAGGATAAAACCTCATCCCAGATTTAGGGATCAGGTTCTAATTAACGTGAGTTCGATGAATTGTTTTGTCGGCTTGCGCCCTGAAAAGGCAAAGTTTGCTCTTAGCCCAGGGCAACGCCCTGTGGTATTGGTTCAATAGATAGACTACGCCCTGAAAGGGCAAAAGCCCTAACATAAAGATGCTTTTTAGCTTGTTAGCCTTGCAGGCTGTTTCAGCAATTTGGTCGAACTCACGTTAAATAACGAGAATTTGACAAAGGGGCTTTGCGTCTCTACTCTTTTCCCTTTGAAAAAATTGCGTGCGCAAGTGATAAAAAAGTAAATTCTTTAGATACGTTTTCGTCGTATTCACGTTATATTTCTTCTGCAATTCACTTTTTGACATAAAAAACATGAAAAAACGCATTTTCCTATATTACTGTTTTACAAACGGTTGCATTATACCATACCTAATTCATGGTATTCAAATTAACCTAGGTTTGGGATTTCACGAAACTGAAAATGTTAGTACCTTTGCACTCGGGAAATGAAACATGCGCCAGCCTTTTGGGCTGACACGCATTTTTCCCTTCGTGCGAGGATGCTTCGCACGTTGCACTCAGAAATCAGAGACGTCCACCGGCTTGCAACCGACGTTGACTATTTTTTCGCAAAGCTCAACAAGCTAAAGCAAGTCTTTCGTGCGAGGAAGTCCGACGTTGATAATATCGGAGTATGTGGAAATCGCACGTTGCACTCGGAATATAGTCCAAAAACGATATAATAATAAAAACAATATAATAATAAAAAAAGGAGATTCAGGATGAACAAAACAAACAGATCCATCATTCTCACAGCCGCTCTGGCTTTAGCGTTGGGCGGAGTACATGCACAGGGCGTAAACGGTGTGTTTGCCTCTGCAAAGAAAAAAGCAATACTTGAAAAAAACGCACCAACATTGCGTCAACATCTCAAGGAACGCAAGACTGCACTTGAGGCATGGAACGCTCTTCCTGCAAGCGAGCTGAAACCAGTAACACTAACCGCTAACGTAGTAGCCAAGAATCGTGCTGGCTACCGCGAACTTAGAGTGCGTGAGTTTCATTATGTAGGTGACTGCGGATATACTGATGGCGGACAGGACGCTGGCGTGGAGACACAGACTACGGCAGCAGCGGTATTTGCCTCTGACCTTGCCGACAGCTACATCAATCAGGCTGCACTTGCAGGGATAGATATTGACTCCCTGACAATAGAGATACACGGACAGCCTGACAAAGAGCCTACAAATCGTGTAAAATACAATAGAAACTTCCTATACACCATATACGTGGATTCTCCTGCATCAGACGAGGAACTTGAACGTCTGGCACAGTTGGCAGAAGAAAACTCATCGGTGGTAAACCTTATCAAACAGGCTGTTACAGTACCTGTAAACATTGTCTATAAGCATTCGCCACGTGAACGTGTAATAGAAGGTGCAACTCTTGAGGGCTTGCGTGAGTATATCCACGGCAAGCGTCAGGCAAAACTTGCTTATCAGAGCAAACCAAGACCTGCGAATGCACCAGTAAAGAAGACAGGTCCTTGGGTTACGGTATTGCCTAACGGCACACGTCAGTTGACTATCAGCAACAAATATCTCATTGTTCACGACAATCCTGCATATCTCGGCGGTACAAATCTCGGACTTACCTCTCGTGAGAACGCTCTTGGAGTGCTCGGCACCTGTCTTACGCATATTTCAGAGGGACAAGCTGCATTGCTGAATCTCGACATTGACTCTTTGCATGTTCAGGTAGAGGGCGAGTGGGATCCCCGTGCCGGACGCAAGGGATTCGAGAATGAGTCTATTGCTCCGCAGAACCTGCGAGTAACACTCTATGTTACTACTCCTGAACCTTATACAGCCATTGAGAAGTGGATTGAGCAAACGGAGAATGTATGTCCTATGTATAATGTGTTCAAGGATACTCAGACTTTCGAGCATAAGATAATAAGGGTTAAGAAAAAAGGAAGTAAGAAGTAATTGAAATCTCACATTAGTTTATCACTAAAAAAGAGTTTTAAGATTTATGAAGAAGAATATAATAGCACTTACAATAGCCGCATTGTCGGTAGCAACAGCAGCACAGGCACAGGGACCGCTTGACGTATTCCGCTCTGATGCCACAAAACAGAAACTTGAACAGAACGCGCCAAGTCTGCGCAGTCACCTAAAGCAGCGCAGGGTGGCATTGGAAGCATGGAACGCTCTCGGTGCAAAGGATCTCAAGACCGTGACCCTTACAGCCAATGTAGTAGCAAAGAACCGCTCTGGCGCCCGTGAGTTGCGTGTAAGGGAGTTCCACTATCTTGGCGACTGCGGATATTCACACGGAGGACAGGACTCAGGAGTAGATACACCGACAACGGCACAGGCAGTATTCGCCTCTGACCTTGCCGACAGCTATCTTAACCAGGCTGCACTACTCGGTATTGACATCGATTCACTGACGATTGAGATTCACGGGCAGCCGGACAAGGAGCCTACAGGACGAGTGTGGTATCCACGTAACTTTCTCTATACGCTCTATATTGATTCACCGGCAAGTGATGCAGAACTGGAAAAGCTCGCGGTACTTGCAGAACAGAACTCGCCGATAGCAACGCTCGTTAAGCAAGCTGTAGTGCCACAGCTCACCATTGACCTGAAGCCATCACCACGTGTGAAAAAGGTGGAGGGTGAAACACTTGCAGGACTTCGTGAGTACATCCACGGCAAGCGTCAGGCATTCCAGGCAAGTCGTGCAAAGCAGGAGCAACAGAAGAAAGAGAACAATGGCAAGAAGGACTCAAAGCCACAGGCTCCAAAGCACGGTCCATGGGTGAAGGTATTCCCTAACGGTGTGCGTCAGTTGACGGTGAACGACAAATATCTCATTCTGCACGACAATCCAGAATATCTCGGAGGTAGCAACACGGGCATGACATCACTTGAGGGTACGCTGGGCATTCTTGGCACTTGTATTACGCACATCTCACTTGGACAGGCAGCAGAACTGAATCTTGATGTTGACTCAGTATCGCTCACCGTACAGGCAGAGTGGAATCCTGTAGCAGGTCGCAAGGGACATGAGAATGAGTCAATAGCATTGCAGAATGTGCGCTACACCCTCCATGCTCTGACACCAGAGAGTGAAGACAAGGTTAAGGAGTGGCTCAAGCGTGTAGAAAACATCTGTCCGATGTATAATCTCTTCAAGGATACCCAGACTTTCGAGCATAAGATTGTTAGAGGAAGTTTTAAGAGATAAAATTATCACATAAGTGAAGAGTGAAGAACTAAGAGTGAAGAATTTAAGTTAGTATTGCAGTTTAAGGTCGTTTATTAACTTAGCGCTATAAAATGTAACTTAAATTCTTCACTTTTCACTCTTAGCTCTTCACTTTCTTAATTCTTAAGAACAATGGAATATCAGAGACTCACTATACTCACAACGTTAGCACTTGCTGGCATTCAGCCCTCGTTTTCCCGACAGGGCGCACCGTTGGCTTGGACTTCTCTTTCTGATTCAGAAGGAAACGCAACTTCAAAAAAAATAGATGCGGACTCGCTAAGATATGCTTTCCCTCCTGTATTCCAGGCGGTGACTCCTCATCAGTCTTTGGATTCGCTTCAAGCAGAAGCAATACGACAGATTGCTGCACGACAAGGAAAGCATTATGGTTGCTCTGCCATCTCGCTGACTTCCATAGCCGCCACATTAGGATCTGTCTTTACCGAGAAGCAACTGAGGAGTATGTCAGAAAGTTTCTCGGGCGGTATAGGTCACAAGTTCTCTCAAGGTACATGCGGAGCACTGTCAGGTGCTATAATGGCTCTCGGTTTCTATGCACACGGTGACAAGGAGAAGCATCAGCGTCTGGCAAGCGAGGTGTATGATGAACTCAAGAAACAAGAGGGTTCCGTTGTTTGTGGTGACATATATGGTAAATTCCACTTCGGACATTGTAACGGTTGTATCGGATGCGTCGTGAGCAAGGTGCTGGAAATACTCTACCGCGAAAAAGATATTCAGACAAAGACAATTCAAATTACTGATTTTTCACATAGGTAATTTTTGTTCGCTTTGGCTCACCAAGCTGAAGCAAGTCATCGAACTCACGTTAAAAAAAATTATTGCTATCCGGTAAAAACAAAAACCAGGAAAAAACATAAAAAAGCCAATCACAACCTTACGCTGATGGTTATATGCTTTTTCCTGTTTTTAACCTTAATGTCTTGCCGTAGGCCTGATATGTGTATTTATTTTATCGGGAAGCCCAAGGGCTTACCAGAAAAATAAATACGCATAGCAGCAAGAGGCGAGGAACGAGACTCTAAGACATTAAGGGGTTTTTATTGTTTTTGTAGAGGTTTATCGGACAGTAATAAAAGAAAATAAGAACATGAAGAAATTAGCATTATATTTGACTATAGGTTTGTTCTCGGCAAATATCTTCTCATCATGCAGTAGCAGCGAAGAAAACAGCACTGTGAGTATCACCATTCCTGAAGATGTGGAATGCTGTAATGCGGAAGAGACTTTCCTTGCCTACACCTTCCTGAACAATAGCTACGTAAAGGAGATACCTTCGTTGCGCGACACTATTGGGCAGAAATATGCGGTAAGTGTCTATTCCACCAACGGAAAACTGCACTTGGGTTACAACGACTTGTTCTTTACCGTGACCAAGATCTCAAATCAGGGATATGTACGTAATTTCACTGTTACGGATATTACGCCTGTTATGACCATGACGGCTATGGGGATGAAACATTCAACCCCTGCAATAACCGAGAGCAAGGTTTATGACGAGACGTTTCCTGCCGTGCAACGTGCATGGGTATCGTATATAATGAGTACGAGCGACAATGGTTTTTGGGAATTATCATACAAGATTTCAACTAACGGACTGTCAACCGTTCACGCTCCATCGAAGATAACCGTGGATGCGCTGGCTCAGGGGCAGACATGGCTGAAGTCGTTCAAGTACAATGACACGACTTACTATCTCACTCTCGTAAATCCTAACAACTACCAGACTGGTAACAATACCATTGAGGCTTACATATCGAAGCAGGGAACAGACAAGGAAGAGCCATACCTCCTGTCGGATGATAAGTTTACTATCGAGATCTATCCTACCATGCCTGACATGGGCAACCATACATCACCCGGCAACAAGGCTCTCACCCTGCAAGAAGACGGTAGTTACAAAGGTCTGCTTAACCTTACCATGACTGGTACATGGGATATTCATCTGCATATAAAGGATGCCGACGGTAATACGGTGGCTGGAGACGAAGGGTTGAGCAACCTATATTGGACGGTTACTATTTAATAGTAACGTGAATTTCTCGCTAAGGCTCAACAAGCTAAAGCAAGTCGTCGAGCTGACGTTAATTATGAGTGTGGCGCCTCTATGGAATACCGTTATCGACTATGCCCACACTTGGCGTTAGACACATAAGTAATCTAGATTGTCGCTTCACATCGTGAAGAATATATTTTTTTAATCTTTATTCGATTCGGGTGTCGAAGTTCTTGGAGCTTTGCGCCCGAATTTTCAATTAAAATTCGTAACTTTGCACTCAGAAATCGGAGACGTCCACCAGCTTGCAGCTGACGTTGACTATTTCTTTCGTGCGAGGATGCTTCGCACGTTGCACTCGAAAGATTGAAACGCGCACCGGCTTGCAGCCGACGTTCGCTATCTTTCGAGCGCGAGGTGCAAAGCACGTTGTCACTCGAAAGATTGAAACGCGCACCGGCTTGCAACCGACGTTCGCTATCTTCCGAGTGCGAAATATGAAGCACGTTCAACTTCCTCCGCTCAAGCGGAACTCTTTCAAGCTCAAACTCACGTCATAATATATGAAGAAGACATTAATATGGATAGGAGCACTCATAGTTGGTGCATTATTAGGATTATTAGGCCTTGGCTGGCTCAACACGGTAATGGACTTCATAGCAACGGTCTATACCCGCCTATTCCAGCTATTGGCTGTCCCTACAATCGTACTGGCTGTCATCACCACCTTCGCAACCTTCGGTTCTCAGGGCTCTGGCAGAATCTTCGGCCGTACACTCACATATACCCTTCTGACCACCTTCGCAGCTGCCACCGTGGGAGCTATACTGTTCGTGTTGGTTGCTCCGGGGAACCTACCATTGGAGGCTATAAACAATAGCGCCGACACAACAGACGTCAGTACTCAGACCTCATACATCGACCATATCATCAGCATCATACCTAACAACATCGTACGACCGATCCTTGAAGGTAACGTCCTATCATTGCTCCTGCTCGCTTTCGCTGTCGGCATCGGATTGTCAAAACTGCCTGAATCAGAGAACAAGGCAGTGGTGGTGAAGGGATTGTCAGGACTGCAAGAGCTGCTGTTCCTGCTCATCCGCGGACTTATCTGGACTCTCCCACTCGGCATCGTGGCATTCTCAGCCCAGCTCTCTGCCCAGATTTCAGCAGGCATGGTGGCCGACTCCATCGGGAAATACGTATTGGTGGTAATCGGAGGAAACGTGATACAGTTCTTTGTCGTCCTACCATTGTTCCTATTATCAAGAGGCTTGAATCCTATTCATGTGTTAGGCAAGATGACACCCGCCGTACTCATGGCACTCTTCACAAAGAGCAGCGCGGCAACCCTTCCCGTGACTATGGAAACGGCCGAGAACCGTCTGGGAGTACGCAAGAACATCGCTCGTTTCGTACTTCCTATTTGCACCACGATAAACATGAACGGATGTGCAGCCTTCATCCTTGTCACCTCCCTCTTTGTGATGCAGAACGGCGGCACCCCGATCACGTTGCCGACAATCCTGCTATGGATATTAATCTCCGTTGTCTCAGCCGTAGGCAATGCCGGAGTACCTATGGGCTGTTATTTCCTAACCCTCTCGCTTATGTCAGGCGTTGGAGCTCCGATAGCCATTCTCGGTATCATACTGCCTATCTACACCATCATCGACATGATAGAGACAGCCGAAAACGTATGGTCAGACTCATGCGTGGCAGCCATAGTGAACAGCTACGACAAGGAGACAGCCTCCCCTACTCCCGCAGTCTGATGCCACTCAGCTGCTTGTAATCCGTGTCATAAAGAACAAATAAAGATTTCCGTAAGGATTAACAGATATAAAAACGCAGAGACGCGAAGACGCAGAGTTTATCTCTATGCCTTCGCGTTAGTATATTGTCAATAAAAATTGGATTTCATCCTACCTTTTCTCGCCATGCCAAAGCTGATGCAAGCATCGCTTTGGTCATCTGGCTTAACGAAAACGTTCATATTATTGCTGCCCGATGAAAATCCCACGTTTTCGATAAGCCAAAGGTAAAGACTTTTTATTGAGCGCGCAAGAATTTCATGAAGTTGTCGATTAGAGCGATGCGCTCCTTATTGGGCGTCTCAATAAGAGATGCACCGTTGTTAAACAGCATTACCGTGGCTTTGCCTTCCTCGAATACGGGCCAATAAGGCAGCCCATCACCGCATGGATTACCACCTGTCTTGGCGAAGTTCACCCAGTACTGCTGCATCAGGTCGCTCACCTTCTTCTCCTGTGGGTATTTCCCTGGCTCGTCATCGAAACATCCATTCAGATAGAGGATATCATCGGCATGTGCTGCACCGCGACGATTTCCCTTGGCAAAGACGGTACGCTCCGACTTCTGAGCCAGATATGCCACGTAAACAGGACTCTTACCTGTCTGCTTTTGTAATGTCGCCCATGCATAGGCTGGCCATCCAAAGTTCAGGTCGCGTATGATGTCGCGCAAGCTGAAAAGGCGCTCTTCATCAGTATTGGCTGGGTAATAAGCCTTAGCGCTGTCGGCCCAGTTGGCAGGCAATTGACTGAGTTGTTGGTTAAATAGCTCTTCACTCACAGATTCGATCATAGCGGCACCCTCGTCGCTATTGTGCATAATCAATACGGGTACATCGCTATATTTGCCCTTCTGATAGAGGTTATAAAGAGGTTCAGGGATTACATAGCCATCGACAACTGGCGTACAAGCCCAAGGCTGGAAGTTTGCGTCATTTCCCGTGAGCACTTTGGCATCCGTCTGGCGCATCTCAGCGATGGAGTTTTTATTCTTCTGTTTCATGAACATGTCACCATACATCTCGGCTTGTTTCTGGTTCATCACCCCCATACCCATACCCAAAGCCGACATAAAAGCTCCGCTCTCACTTATGCAGGCACGGAACAATCCCTTTGCCAAAGGTGAGGCGCATAGGATATTGCAACACATGGCTCCTGCCGACTCACCGAAGATTGTCACCTTCGACGGGTCGCCGCCAAAGTTCCTGATATTGCGCTGTATCCACTTCAAGGCAAAAATCTGATCCAAGATGCCATAGTTACCTGAATGTCCGTCCGCCTCCTTTGCCAGTTCCTCATGAGCCATGAATCCCAAGGCTCCGGCACGATACTCGATAGAGACGGCTACGACACCTCTGCGAGCCAGACTCTGCCATAGTTCACCGCCATAGTGTTCTGTCGCGAAACTTCCCCCATGGATAAACACCATCACGGGCAGGGCTTCATTGACGGTCTTGGCTGGAGTGGCAACGCTCAGATACAGACAGTCCTCGCTCATCATATCATATTTCACATAGTCTTTCTCTGGCTGTGGAGGCCACTTTGCCACATCCTCAGCCTTCAGCACACCCTTCCATGGCTTGGCAGGCTGCGGAGCTTTCCAACGCAAATCGCCCACAGGGGGAGCTGCATAAGGGATGGCTTTATATACTGCAAGGTCGTTTCCCTCGAGAATGCCCTCCACGTCACCAGTTTCTACATGTGTTTTCAACAATGGCTGAGCATGTACAGCCACTATGCTAAGTAGTCCGCAGACCGTCATGAAAAGTTGTTTCTTCATTTTATATTTTTTTGAGTAATGATGATAATCTGTTTCGTTTTTTATATATTATACAGATAAGCCGTGGAAATCATTACCCCATAAGATGATTTTTTTAAAAAAACGTGAGTTCGACGACTTGCGTAGCTTGTTGAGCCTTAGCGAAAAATTTATTCAGTTGTATATTGTTGACTATCATGTGGTTGAAAGAGCTCTGAAGG